>JAFGNH010000073.1 GCA_016927115.1 Anaerolineales bacterium
GATGTGATCCTTGTCCCACCCTATGGCGGTGCAAGTGTTGAGGCGATCACCGAAAGCCCCGAATGGCAGATTCTGGATGCCGTTGTAGAAGGGCGTGTGTACCGGGTACCCAAACTGGTCGCCCCCTGGGATACACCTACACCTGATTCCGTCCTGAGTATTATCTGGATGGCGAATCGCCTGTATCCTGAACTGGTCACACTGGATTGTGGGACAGAGACAGAGTATTATTACAATACTTTCTATGACTATGCCATCTCAGACGAAGAGGTCCAGAGTCTCTGTGCCATCGAATAAACGCAAATTTTCTTTGCTGAAGTATATGCAGGGTCATCTGATGGTTGTGTTTCTGGTGACCCTGCCTGTTATTCTGTTCTGTGTATCGCTGGCTCTGGGCAGGTACGAGATCAGCCTGGTGGACGTGGGCAGGATCCTCTTGTCTCCGCTCCAGCCGGATCTGGTGGAAAATATCCCGGAGACAGCTCAGAAGCTGGTGTTGAGAATCCGGATTCCACGTATACTGGCGGCGCTGCTTGTCGGAGGGGGATTGGGGGTGACAGGAGCTGCTTTTCAGGGAATTTTCAAGAATCCACTGGTAGACTCCAATATTCTTGGCGTTACTTCAGGCGCAGGCTTTGGAGCGGCACTTGCACTGCTTCTTATCAGGCCTATGTGGCAGGTGCAGTTGTCGGCATTTTTATTCGGGCTGCTGGCTGTTGGCCTGGCTTTTTTTGGCAGCCGTATGTACCGCAGCTCTCCAATCCTTGTTTTGACGTTAATGGGTATCCTGGTGGGATCGCTGTTTAACTCGCTTACCTCACTTCTTAAATATGTAGCTGATCCACTGGATACACTGCCGGCCATCACCTTCTGGCTGCTCGGAAGCCTAACAAGCATCACCTGGGAGGATATCCCAATGCTTGCAGCGGTTACCGTGCTGGGTACTGCATTTTTGTGGGTTATTCGCTGGCGGCTGAATGTGCTTTCCCTGGGAGACCAGGAGGCGAAATCGCTTGGTATGAATCCAAACCGGCTGAAATTAGGTATTATTGCAGCTTCCACACTGATTACAGCTATGGCCGTATCCGTTGCCGGCGTGATAGGGTGGGTTGGTCTGGTGATTCCCCATGCGGGGCGGATACTGGTTGGGCCGGATCATAAAAAACTGATCCCGGCCACGATTAGTCTGGGTGCCTGTTTTATGCTCCTGATCGATGATGTCTCGCGCTCACTCCTTCCCGGGGAAGTGCCGATCGGGGTGCTTACCGGTATTCTGGGTGTACCACTGCTGATAGTTCTGCTGCGCAAGAATCGGACGGGATGGTAAGGATGGAACTGGAAGCAAAAGGGCTGTTTTTTTCCTATTCTCCGGATAAACCCGTTCTGCAGGATATCTCCTTCCATCTGGAACCAGGTGAACTTCTGTTTGTTCTCGGCCGGAACGGCAGCGGCAAGACCACTCTGCTTTCCTGTCTGAACGGTATTTTCACGCCGTCAGCGGGAGAGGTGATTCTGGATGGAAAGGATATTGCCAGCTACCGTGCGGTGGATAGGGCGCGCAGGATCGGCCTGATCCCACAGCTTCATACACCAACTTTTGCCTACTCTGTGCGTGAAATCGTGCTGATGGGGCGTTCACCTCACCTGAGTTTGTTTGGTGCTCCGGGTCTGGAAGATATGGCTATTGTAGATGAAGCGTTGGAAACGGTTGGCCTTGTGGACCTGCAGCACCGGCCGTATACCCAACTCAGTGGTGGAGAGCAGCAGCTGGTTTTGATCGCACGCGGCCTGGCACAGAAGTGTAATATCCTGCTGATGGATGAGCCGTCTGCGCATCTGGATTTGAGCAATCAGTACCAGGTTCTCGAAATGATCGATCAGCTGGCTAAACAGGGTCTTTCCTTTATCATTTCATCTCACTCTCCCAATAATGCCCTCGCATATGCGAAACGCGTTCTGCTGCTGCAGAATGGACGCGTGATGGCTTATGGCGAGCTGGAAGAAACGCTGACGGAGCCTTTGCTCTCAGCAGCCTATGGGTTAAAGACTGAGGTCATCTATAAGAAAGAGAATGGGACAGCGACTCCGCAGGCAATCCTGCCGCGGCGGCCGCTGGCAATCTCGCCGGCGTCGATGGCTGATCCCGATTCGGATCTGTCCTGCATCCTTGAGCGCTCCTGTGATACCCCCCAGCTCGTAGTTGTAACCGGCCTTAGTGGCGCAGGTAAGACTACCTGGTGCCGGGAAATGGTAAAGCATGCAAAGGCAAAGGGGTTGACAGTGGGCGGCCTGCTCTCTCCAGCAGTTTTTGAAGAAGGGCGCAAGACAGGAATCGACTTGATTGATCTTGTATCTGGAGAGCAGCGCCCTCTGGCGAAATTGCGGGGAGAGACGGTTTCCGGTGTAGGTACAGCACAGTGGGACCTGGATCCGGAGGTGATAGCCTGGGGGGATGCAATTTTAACGGAACAACCGGATTGTGATATTCTGGTGCTGGATGAGTTGGGGCCGCTTGAATTCTTCCGCAAGGAAGGTTTTCTGAGCGGGCTGGCTCTCATCGATCAGAAACAGTTCCGTGCAGCTTTTGTAGTGGTGCGGTCTTCATTGCTGCCCTTTGCTCAGCAGCGATGGCCTTACGCTCATATCGTTACTGCCTGACAGCCGGGGCAAACCAAAATTCCCCCAATATGGATGTTCGTTAATATCATTGCCATACCTTAACCGAGAAAATCCCGGTGAAGTGAATATATAGTAGAAGTCTTTATCAGGGGAGATAAAAATGGAACGAGAACGTTTTTTCAGGGGTGTGATCCTCACAAGTTTTGTGGCGCTTACCGTTATTCGTGTCTATTACCAGAAGCAAGTACTGAGTGACCAGAGGAAAATCGAGTTCAAGGAAGGTCCGATCAGTTTGGCTGCGGGCAGCATCGCGGCATTGACCACTCTCGTTTTCGGATTTGAATATGTCTTCTTCAGAGGCGCTTTTTCTTTGCATATCCGGTTCTTTTCCCCGCATGGCTGCGCTGGTTTGGCGTCGTCCTTCTCACAGCCGGGATCGTTCTACTGCAGCAGGCGCATCACCATCTTGGAAAGAGTTTTCATTCGTTGGTGGTGAGCAAGGACGACCAACAGCTGGTACAGACGGGGCCGTATCACTACATGCGTCACCCGATCTACACTGCTTACCTGATTAATTACCTGGCTGGCGGCTTGATTTCATCGAATATCGTGCTCACTGTTGTTCCGCTGCTTATGTATGCTGTGCTTGTAGCACTCAGATTGAAGCAGGAAGAAGCGGTGATGATCGGCGAGTTTGGTGCGGATTATATTGAGTACAGGCAGCATACAGGAGCGCTGCTCCCGCGCATGAGGAAGAGTTGAGCGGATTAACAAAAGGGGTGGTGGTTATTCATAAGCAAGCACCTCCCGAACGGTCAGGCTGGATGCGCGCTGAGCAGGTGCAATACTGGCGACAGCTCCGATTAGCACTGCAAGGATCAACCATACCACCGCTCCAGTCACAGAATAATAAAACCGGATCGTATCATTGAAGACCGCCGTCCCAACTGCGTTGGATAGTGCTTTTCCCAGGGGGAGCGCGAGAAGAACACCCAGAACCCAGCTGGTAACACCGATCACCATGCCTTCCACCAGTACGATTTTCCTTACGTCTCTGTTGGATGCTCCAACGGCACGCAGCACACCTATTTCACGGGTACGCTCGAGAACATTCATACTCATGGTTCCTGCCAGGCCGAGTCCACCTACAACGGCCAGCAATGAAGCCATGATAACCAGGAAGATCAGGATAACGGTAAAGTTTTCTGCTATCCGGTCCAGTGTCTCTACAAAGGTATCCGCTTCGCTGCTGCTAAGGCCGGCTGTTTCAAAGTGCTCTTCCAGGCGGTGGAGTGCCTGATCGATACCGGCGCGGGTGGCATTCTGTTCCGGAGTGAGATGAAGGCGGACCTGAGAGACAGGCATACTTCTCCCACTGACTCTGGAATAAGTATCATAATTCATGAAGATCACAGGCTGGGCAACAAATCGACTGCTGAGGCCAATAATGTGAAAAGTATGCCTTCGATCCAGAATATCCAGCACTATATCATCGCCCACTTCGAGGTCCGGGTTTTCATCGAGTACATCTTTGGAAATCACGATACCATTCGGATTAAGTGTGTTCAACCAGGTCCCGTCCAATATATCCAGATCCATGGTGGTTGGGTTTTCATGGGGGGTTGAATAAACCAACAAGTCGCTGCTTTCCCGGTTGTTTGGATAGGAGATATTGGCGATCATAATCGCCCATCCCTCCACGGATTCAACACCGGGGATACGTGCTGCTTCCCGTTCAGCGGTAGGCAGTTTGACTGTCGAAAATGTATGGATGGAAATATCAAAGTTGAGGTATCTATTAATTTCATCCAGCTGGCCCATGAGTGATGTTCGGGTGCTGAACACCGAAATGAACATTCCGCCGGCCAGAGTAAGTGTGATCAGGGTGAAAGCCAATCGGGTTTTCTTCCGGAATGTATTCCGCACAGCCAGGGATAATGGACGGGTCAACTGTCTAAAACGATTCAAACTCCGGTTGATCCAGTCGCTGCTGCCTTTCTGGGAAAGCCCCTGTGAGTAAAAGGCGTCGAAAACAGAGATACGGCTGCCATGGTAAATAGGTGCCAATCCAGCAGCAAGCGGGACTACCAGGCCGATCGCAATTTGTAGTAAAAGCACATCGGGATACAATTCCATTCGAGTCAGGTCCAGGTTCATTTGAATGGCGATGTACCGGGACATCAACCTGCTGCCAATCAGTCCTAGAGGGAGTGCAATTACGAGTGCCATCATACTGAATGTCACAACATTGACCATGTACATCTGGAATATCTGGCGGCGGCGTGCACCCACTGACCTTAAAATACCGATTTCACGCACTTGCTGGCTCAGTATTGCAGAGATGGTATTGATTACCAGGCCTGCGCTGAGCAGGATGCAGAGAATCCCCATTGCATCCATCACAACATAGATACCGTTCACCTGCTCAGCTGCCCAGTAACTCCGGGGGGCGTTGGACAGCCGCGTGAAAAAGATGCTGTAAAGATGTATACCAGCAGGTTGCAGCACGCGTTCCTTCAGGTTTTTGATAACCGCCAGTACATGGTCAAGGTTATCAGCAGGTTCGGTGGTTACAATATCGAGGGTATCAAAATATGGAGACTCCCCCAGCCACTGCATGGTTTCGATACTGACATATCCATATGTTATTCCAAAGAAGGAAGGCGGGGTGCGCGAGAGGTCGTGTACGATGCCGGTTACTTCGAGACTGTAAGTGCGGTCATCCTTCAGGATCTCCAGAGTATCACCTATATTGAGAGAAAGATATTTCGCAGTCTCTCGCTCCAACAACACCTGGCGGATACCTGGCTTAAACGCGCCGTCAATGTGAAGGAGGGTGTCAACTTCAATGCGATCGTAATCCGGAACTGCAATCAGCGACAGATCTTCTGTAGCTGCAACGATGCCCACGGCCTCGACATTGAGGAATTTCCTCGCTTGTGCATTTTTCACGGTGGAAAAATTCCGTACATCATCCGCTAAATCACCTGGAAAAGGGCTCAGATTCAGGCTGGCAGAATGGGGGTTTGTGCTCATAAAGGCTTCGAAGAGGTTGCGTTCGGTCATGTGGTGGGCATTCCGCACGATACCGATTGCCGCAACACCAACAGCGATAGACAGCACTACCAGGAGAGTGCGGGTCTTGTTGCGGGCCATGTCCTGGAGTAGTTTTTGCCAGCGGGAAGGGATCAGCAGTTTAGCCATGGTCCTGGCCGTTGATAATTTCCCCATCAGAAAACACTACCTGTCGAGAGCCTCGGGAAGCCAGGTCGTTGTCATGGGTGACCATGATCAGTGTTTTCCCATGATCGACGAGATCCTGAAACACGTTGAAAATCGCATCGGATGTCCGGGAGTCCAGGTTTCCGGTTGGTTCATCTGCGGCCAGAATGGGAGGGTCGTTGGCAAGGGCGCGGGCGATAGCAGCCCGCTGCTGCTGGCCGCCTGAGACTTCGCTGGGAAGTTTATCCGCATTTTCAGCGATATCAACCAGCTCAAGCAGGTGCATGGCCCGCTCGCGGCGTTCACGCAGCGGATACGTGTTGCAGAAATCCATCGGGATCATAACATTTTCTACAACGGATAGGGTTGGGAGCAGCTGAAAAAACTGAAATACCACACCCATGGTTCGTCCACGCCATTGCGCAATCTGATCTTCATTCATGGTGTGAAGCGGGGCATGATCGATATAAATTTCACCTGAGGTGGGTTTATCAATCCCTGTGATCATATTGATCAGAGTCGTCTTGCCGCTTCCCGATTTTCCAACCACCATTACAAATTCCCCGGTTCCTGCTTTCAGATCGATTCCTTTGAGTGCCGGGAAATCACCTGCAGGGGTGTGGTAGGTCTTAACGAGATTACGCAGATCGATCAATCCATTGGTTGTTCCGGACCTGTGGTCCTCGTGATCGGGGGGGAGCTTTCTTAACCGTATGGCCATCTGTGATTACACCTTGTTTGATAATAGACAGAGTGTATAATAATGGAATATTGTTCACTCAGAGCAACTATAAAAGTATGTGGCTGATTCTGTCAAGCAGTGATTCAGGGATGCTGTCTATTTCTGGACAGAATCGTAAAAATGTCTCGGAAAGGATATCCAATGGCTGAAGATCGCAGAGTTCGACGCACGAAAAAACAGCTGAGCGATGCCTTAATGGCGCTGGTGCTGGAGAAGGGCTATGATGCGGTTCGGGTACAGGATATTACCGATCGAGCGGATGTCGGCCGGGCTACGCTTTATTTACATTACAAGGATAAGGCGGATCTGCTTCTCAACTCTCTTCAAGAGACAATCGAGGAACTGTTTGCACTGATCAGGGAAAACCTCACTGATCCTACCCGTGAGGAGTTGTTCCAGATTGCATTTACTCATGCTGCAGAAAACGCGGATCTGTACCGGGTTCTCTTGAGTGGACAGGGGACCGTTGCACACAGGCGCGAGGTGCAGGCAATGATTGGTGGCCATGCAAGGTCGATTCTGATCCCAACGTTTCCAGCTGCAGATAAGGCTGGTATTGAAGTAGCCAGTGTCTACATTTCTGGTGCGCTATTGATGATGATCGAGTGGTGGCTTGTGCAGGAAATGCCTTTCACAGCCCAGGAAATGGCTGTCATGTTTCGCAAAATGGTTCTTAATGGGCTGGTTGGATTGCTGGGACAGCGCGAGTAACCACCTCCACCAGTACTTGTATCTATGCCGGGCAGTACAAGTTCCAATGCTCTCTGTCCGATCGGTGTACAGCAACGGGGTTGTTTGTAATTTGGGTATGGTTCGCTCTGGGCTGGTGACTTTTGAAATCTTGTGTGAAGGCTTGTGTGAAAAGGTTTATGATATTGAGTTGATTCCGGTTGGGTAAAGTCGGATCCATGTGAAAGAGGCTTAATGGATGGTTTTCTTTTCCAACCGGACCGGAACGGAAATTATTGTGTGGAGGTACGATGGACATCCTGCAGGCGATCCTGACCCGCCGGAGCATTCGCAGATATACGGGAGAAGTGATCTCCGATGATATGGTTCATACGATGCTGGAGGCTGGATTCGCAGCACCTTCGGCCACCAACCGCCGGCCGCAGCATTTTGTTGTAGTAAGGGACCAGGCGCGCCTGGAAAGGATAAGCGCTGTTCAGCCATTCACCCGCTGGCTGCAGCAGGCAGGCTGTGCCATTGTTGTGTGTGGTGACCTGCGCCGACAGCCGTTAAAAGGCTTCATGATACAGGACTGCGCTGCTTCGATCCAGAACATGCTGCTGGCTGCTCACGGACTTGGCCTGGGGGCAGTATGGGGCGGCCTATACCCTGTGAGGATATTTACCCGGGGTTTGCGAAAAATTCTGCATCTTCCGGCGTGGATGATCCCGGTGGGGTTGATCGGGGTGGGTGTTCGAGCAGGGGAGAAGCCTGCCCATAATCAATACGATGAGGACAGGGTTTTCTTTGAGACGATGTGAATCCTGCCTGTTTTATTACAATACTTTCCGGATATACAGAACCTCCTGCAGCATTTTGTGCAGGAGGTTCTCTCTGGATTCTAAATACTTCCACGGGTTCAATCATGTTGGGAAGAATGGCAGCAGGCTCGAGATTGATTCTGGAAAGACTGGATCAGTGGGGTTATCCTGTTTTGCCAAATCTGAGGGAAGGGCGTAGTTCCTTCCGTAATTCCGGCAAAATTGCCTCGGCAGCAGCGATTCCGGCTGCTATGATCTCGTCCGCATGGTTAAAACCTGTGATCGTTGTGATGGTGAGGGAAAGATTTGGCCGGAGAATAAATTCGGGTCGCGCTTTTTCAAGCCTTGCTTCAGTAAGTGCTGCTATGGTGATAGTGCTGGTACGCCAGCGGTGTTTGCTGAATGACGGGATTTTCATGTTTTCCCACAGATCCGGATCGTGCACATCAGGACTCACATCCACGGCAATAACCAGCTCAGCACCCATTTCACGTACTACATCGGCGGGAACATTGTTCAGCACACCGCCATCAACGAGCAGATGATTCCCGATTTCAACCGGATCCACCATTCCCGGCAGTGCCATCGTAGCTTGTACAGCCGGGACAAGCCTGCCGCTGATCATGGTGACTTCAATCCCTCGACGGATATCTACCGCTGTCAGCCCCAATTTGATCGGTAAGTCTTCAAAGCGCTGATCTGAACCAACACACCCGGCGAGGTATTCGGATAGGTTGCCGCCCTTGAGCAGGCCGCGTTCAGGAATTTCAAAGTCAATCAGTTTCAGGAGGAAAGAGACCTCATTCATCTTCTCTGCTTCCTGTTCCAACTGTTGCGAGTTCATTCCGGAAGCAAATAATGCTGCAAGGACTCCACCCATGCTTGTACCCGACAGGTAATCGATAGGGATATGTTCACGTTCAAGTACACGCAAAACACCAATGTGGGCAAGGCCGCGTGCTCCTCCTCCTCCCAGTGCCAATCCTACAGATGGTCTTCGTTTTCGCAGCATTGTTTTGGGGTTTCTCCATTAAATAAAATTTGACGCAGCAGGAATACTATCACTATGCTTATGATTTTTCCACTCGGTATTGATTTCTTGCATGTTTACTGGAATTCTCTTCTTTTCGCTGCACCATGGCACAGGACATAATAATTTTTAGTGAATTAAGGCTGCTACCGCTTAAGATAAGAATCGATGATAATTGAAACCAGATCAAGATTGTTTAAGGAAGGTTTATTATGAGAAAAAGATGGTTCTTGCTGCTGGTTGTAATGGTTTTTGCTTTAAGCAGCAGTCTTGTGACAGGGCCGTAGAGTTCTGCTGGTGAGGCTAATACCTGTTACTCCGAACAGAATCTCACAGAGGAGGAATGTGATAACGCAGGGAAGCATACGTACACAGTGACTGGAAGTTCTGAAGGGATTGGCAATACGGAATGTGCATTTGAAAATGGCAGTGCATACCTTCAGGATACAGCCACTGTTACAATTCAATTTTCCGGCAATGGCTCCATGGTTCTTGATCACCCGGAACAAGAGATCTGGGATGAAACTGTCCATCAATTTACACGTACTTCTGAAAACACATATACACTCGAGGCAATATATGATGGTATGGATGTGCAATGGACGATTGTTTTTGAGTGGTGGGGATATCAGGAACAGATGGAATTGACCTATGACTGTGCCGCAGGGATATGTGGATGCAGTTCCAGTTTTGAGAATCGTCTCAGATAAGAGAGCGGGTTTTTTATGTCCAGTGAAGGTAATACCTACCGCCTGTACATATCCTGGAGGAGTGAAGGTCTGCTTGAACTCCCGGGTCTGTAGTCGTAGAGTGAAGACAGCAGGACACTCACATCCAACATTACCCACTGTATGCTGCAGCAAAAGCATCCAGTTCATCCGTCCAATAGAATCCGGAACAGGAGGATCATGAACCACCGAATGCTTCTTTTATTTATGCTGGCAGTGACGATTCTCAGTTCCTGTGGACCTCTGTCCAGTATTGAGGCTGAAATGCTGGATCCCACACCACGGATTGCTATTCTCTCTGCCTTTTCACCTGAACTGAAGGGTTTTCGGAAAGCACTGGATCTTGAGCATACCTATGTTATAAACGGCCGTTCGTTCTACACCGGCACGCTGGCGGGGCAGGATGTGGTGCTGACGCTCAGTGGAGTGAGTATGGTCAATGCCGCCATGACTGCTCAAGTGGTAATTGACAACTTTGAGGTGGAAGCACTGATATTCTCAGGGATTGCTGGAGGCGTGAATCCGGGTCTTTCTATAGGAGATGTGGTTGTACCAGCACAGTGGGGGCAGTATCAGGAGCAGCTGTTTGCCAGGGAATCCGGGGAAAGCTGGGAGATCGGTTCTCATTCTGCTGATTTTGGTAATTACGGGATGATGTTTCCACAACCTGTATCTGTCACTCGTGCGGGGAGCAGCCCGGATTCGGAACAGGAGCGTTTCTGGTTTCCTGTCGCACCGGACATGCTGGAAGCGGCAAGATTGCTTGCCGGGAAGGTGGATCTGGAAGATTGTGGACTGTTGGGGAAATGCCTAAATAACATGCCTGAACTCGTTGTGGGTGGAAACGGTGTGAGCGGACCAACGTTTGTGGATAACAAGGCATACCGCACCTGGGTGTGGGATACCTTTCAGGCAGACGCATTGGATATGGAAAGTGCAGCCGTTGCGCACGTTGCCTATGTAAACGATGTCCCTTTCCTTGTGTTCCGTTCGTTATCGGATCTGGCGGGCGGCGGGCCAGGGGAGAATGAAATCGATATCTTCTTTCAACTGGCGGCGGAGAATTCTGCCCGGGTTGTACTGGCCTTTCTGGAGGTATGGGAAATGCCGATGGATCCCTAGAAGGTCGGTCAGGTAATCTGTACTTGCGGTTGGACAGGTCTTGTTTTATGCTGTTTTCATAAGGTATTAATTCTCCATTATCCGACACGTTTGAGATACACGTTCATTAATCCCTTCCATCGCAGATTATTCGTTCATCTCTCAAGAGGAGAGGGAGGTTTGAGGATGAGGAAGGAAATTATTTGGTCCATGCTTTTCTTGCTGCTTGCGGTAATGAGCTGCAATATACCAGGCTGCAGCCCCGACACTGGTGGTCAATCGGGAATCGCAACTGTTGAAACACAGAGCACACGCCCTCACGTGGAGGAGACGTATGTGGATGAAGTGCCGGGCGCTGAGATTACGATTGCCCCGACAACATCCACCGAGACGGAAGCGGCTGTGACAGATGAGCCGACAGAAGAGATGGCTGTAGAGCCCTCGGGACCGTGTACGATCGTTTCCAGTGAAGGGTTGACCGTGTACACACGGCCGAGTACAGAGGCAGAAGTGTTTGGGCCGCTTGGTTCCGGGATGGAAGTGGAAGCAACGGCACAAACAGCTGATGGCTGGTGGGGATTCGATCCCGGTGTGGCACAGGCTGCCAATATGGGGGTTTTCCGCTATCGCTGGATCGAGGATGGACCGTCCCTCGCGCTGACCGGCGGCTGCAGCACACTTCCTGTTGTCGCAGGGCCTGCTCCTGGATTCTGTTTTATGATGCCGATGGGCGATGTTCCTGTGATGGTTGAACCATATGAAACGGCCGCTCTATTGGCAACAATGTCAGCCGGTGATTATACAGCTGTTACCGGGAGGACAGCGGACGGCTGGATCCGGCTTGATCTGGCCGTGGGCAACCTTGAACTGGAGGGAACCGGCTGGATGGCAGCCTCCTACCTCAATGTGAACGGCCCGTGTGAGTCGATCCCGGATGTAGTTCCTTGATGTGAAATTTCCGGTGATGAGCAGCAATCGAAAGTAACGAGTGCCCTGTGGAGATTCAATATCTCAACTGTTTTTCCTGTACTGCCAGATTTCCTGTTCACTTGAAAACAGGAGGGACTGCAATTCTCATTAATACAGGATCCGAGCTTTTACTGGTCGATACGGGTCCTGGAACGATGGACTATATCCGGATACCGCTGGTATTGAGGACTTTTCAGCTGGCCACCTATGTGCCGCTGGATCCGGAAGAAGCTGCAGTCAGGCAGATAATCAGGCTGGGATATCAGCCGGAAGATGTGCACCATATTATTCTGACCCACATGCATTTTGATCATTGCGGCGGCCTGCCGGATTTCCCGGATGCAATAGTTCATGTTTTTCGCAAGGAGCTGGAGGCATTTAACGGTTTGTACAGGCATTGGATGGATCTGGCGTATGTACGCCGGCATGCTGCCCATTCCCCGAAATTTGAGCTGTATGATCCTGGTGAGGAACAATGGATGGGTTTCGATGCAGTTCGCATTCGTGTGGAGCCTGAAATGTATTTAATCCCACTGCATGGGCATACTGTAGGGCACTGCGGCGTCGTCATACGGTCTGAAACGGGTTGGGTATTCCATTTGGGCGACGCTGCGCCGGCGGGCTTTGACCGGTCCTTTCCAGCCTGGATGGAGCAGGCCGTGCTAGGCCCACATCTGGTGCGCCTGGATGATTTTCGGCTGTCTCATCCCGAGATAAAAATATCAACCGGTCATATGCTGTTGGAATAAAATCACGGCAAGGTTTCCCCGGGATGACTGCCTGGCAGGGGCAGGTTCCAATGAATCTCTCGAAAACAGGACAGATATGTAAAAAACAAGTCGTGCAGTAAAAGAATGTCTGGAACCTGCCCGTACACGCCCCGGGAACATGAGGCGTACTTTTCGAGCTCTTGTGCTACAGTTGTTCAGACTGCCATGGTAGATGTATTTAAGGAGGGAAATATGAGAATACGTAATGCATTTGGCCTGTTCTGTGTTGTGTCGATATTCCTTCTTTCAGCCTGTTCACAAACCAATTCAGCTGAAAATCAACAAGGTGAAACCAGCTCCGGGGATACATCTCGAACTGCAGTGCCTGCTTTGGAAACGCCTGCACCAATTTCTCCAACCCCCACATACCCTCCTGCAGAGCTGGTTGAGATTATGCCGGATTGGTTCCAGTATACGAATTACCGCCTTGGTTTCACCATGGAGATTCCACGCCTGATGTACCGGCATGACGCCGGCTGCTATTGGAAGGAGGAGGATGGCGATTCGTCTTTCAGGCCACAAGGCGGCTTAATGCCTGTTGTGGTCGTTGAGGGAGAAAACCGTGTTTACATTACCAGCAAGTATCTGATGTATCTGATCGAGCCGACACAGATCCCATCCGGGGCTGGATACCGCTATGAGTATGGCGGCTGCGATATGCGTCCTGCCAGTGTGGAAGTGCTTGAGGAGGATGAAAATACCAGCTTCAGATGGGTGATTGCTGTGTGGCCTGTCGAAACTGACGAAGATCTGGAGATGTTAGTTGATGCGTATTACGATCCTTGCTACACGGTTGGTGAAATGGAACTGGATGAAGAGCTGGGTTATTACAGGGTAAAAATGGTAGGGGATGGCAAACCGCCGGAAGAATCTGAGTGTCTTGTCAATTTCGGCTACACAATTAATTACTCACCGGAAATTGGTATCGCTGCAACCTGGTATCAGGGGCAGAGCATTCACTTTGCGGAAAATGCAATGAACGACCCGTCTTTTGATGCACGTATGCGTGACAGTTTCCGGTTTCTTACGCCATAACCAATAAAGATTTCTTTGAGAAAAGCCCTGAAATTCCAGGGAGGATTGCCGGATCATGAACCCAGACTTGGCTGCTGCGCTGATTCTATTATCACTGCTGTCTCTTACTGCTGCATCCAGTTTAGGTTCCCCTGCTGCATCCAGTACTCCAGCGGCTATCACAGATATACTCTCGCTCTAGTGTCAAAGCCATCTATGGGGGGGGCACTACCCGGGTGCGTTCGCTGTTCACGCCCTGATATACCAGCGTGATTTCAATGATCCCAGAATTGACAGCAGTGTGTACGGTTTCCACTGTATGATGGATGGGGAATAGAAATTTGGCTGCCGACTATTATCTTGAAGATCCCCGCAGCCAATTCTTCCTGGCTGCGGGGACTGAGATTTTACTACTGAATCTCGAACACATGAATGATGGATTTAGCGTCATCCTGGCGGACAAGACGTTCCATAACGAATAAATACCCATGCTCCCTGTCGAATGCAGTTGCGCCAAGGAAATCGCGTTTATATATTTCCACATCGAGTTCGGGATCAAACAGATATTCCTGAAGACTCATGGTTGCATACGGCTGGGGTTCCCAGGTTTCGATCTGCCCCAGGGCGACCGCTGCCAGCTCTGAGGGGTTGAAAAATATTATCTGTGCTTCGAAATCCTCTGCCCAGAAACCACGGTTGTCATAGGGATAGGGTGGTACTTCAGGACAGGTCGGGGGTTCCTGCTCATCACAGCCCCACACGAATACAACCCCGTTGGAAAATCCATACCAGGAGCGCCCAACCGCCTTCGTACCTGAAAAAATGACTGCGGAACTGGAATCTGCAGTCAGCCAGGATCCTCCAAACCAGTGGTCAGCCTGTTGATATCCGTTCATCTGCATGGTCTCATCGAAGACCATGGTGTCCGGGCTGAATTCCGTGTCGGGTGTCCCATACAGCAGCAGTGGCGTGATCGTCTCCAGTGTGGCATCGGCAGGCGGGGGATTCCCATCGAGCCAGGGGGCGTAGGCAAACAGTGTTGGCCCGGCGCCACCCCAAAGCCCTTCACGGAAGCGCCCGCTTGCCAGACGCAGCCCAGGGGTATAGGTATCAGCCCATTCCTGAGGGATTTCGAAGATATAGTCATTCGAGACGTAATTTGTTAAGGAGCCGAAATTCCAGGGGCCTGCAGCCTGCGGATGTGTCAGATCCAGTTCACTCCAGCCGTGGGAAGTCTCAAAGTACTGCAAATGCTGGCCAAAAGTGAAATACAGTTTATCCGAGGTCTGGCCTTGCTGTGCGGGGAGGTATTCCAGGCCTGCCACTGGTATGACCATGTCCTGCGCGCGGTAAATCCCACCGCTGATATCAGCGAAGGGTTGCAGTATTTCCGCTGTATTTAATTCCTCGACGCTCGTGGAAATGACGGGGACGGGGATGGAAATTTCGGAAACCTGCAGATATTGATCGTGGCCGAATCCAAACAGAGAACCTGTGTATTCGTCGGATCCCCCTGGATCTCCAGCCGGGTAGTAGGTAAGACCCTGACCGCTGTATTGCCATGAATCTTCTTCGTCCAGGTCCGGGAGCCGGAATGCACCAACGTAGATCAGGTCCTCGGGCTGGAGGAGATCCACCTGTTCAATGTCGATATCCGGTGCCGGCTGCTGAAGGGCTGGTTCGTTTTGTGCTTCCGGTTGTTCAGCAGAATCCGGGGCAGCTGATACTGCCTCTTCAATATCGGGTGGTGGTTCATCCCCTGGGAAATTGCAGGCAAATATCGCAAACCACAGTAGAAACAGGACCAATACAGGAGTCTTTTTGACCATATTATTTCTCCTTCCACGGATCGTGACATGCCTGTAGAGCATGTTGATTCAAGTTGTTTATAGAGAGTTTCTTTCTGGATGGTATGACGTCGGTGAGAGTGTTTTTGATGCTAAACTATACCGTATTTATAAAGCCGCACACAAGCAGCCGGTCTTATGGTAAATTGCCTGGAAGCGTATGATTTTCCATGTTGTTCCCCAGCCTGTGTGGATCTTTGTAGGATACGAACTCTCAGGAGCCTGTATGAAAAATGAACCTGCTCCAGAACAGAAAAATCAAGTCTTCCGTGATTTTGACGCATAGCATACTCCCGGGTGCGCGCTGGGGATCATGAAGGGAGCACAGCTTCTCCAAAGCAGAGGTTTTGGATTTACCAATCTTGAACACGGGATCACGATCATGCTGGATACGGCCTTCCCGGTGACAGTAATGGCCAGGCAATCTACTATCTTTACAGTGGTGATGCTTGCTGCATGCGGTATGCACTCACTGGATGCTGATATCCGGACTGTGCTGTGAATTTAATCGGACACATCGTGTCCTCGTTTTGCGCGATACATATTCTCATCCGCTTCCCTTAGCAAATTCGCTAACGGTGCTGGTTTCTCGGCAGTACTCGCCCCGAACGAAAGGCAGAGAGGCACTCCCGCATACGCGGCATTGTGCTCCTGGATGATATGCTGGAGCCGGTGCAGAGCGGTTTCTACTGCTTTTACGTCGGCATTGGCCAGGAGCACGGCAAATTCATCGCCGCCGATGCGTGCGACGATATCTTCGGTACGAAAGGTGGCGGTCAGTACCTGTGCAACGCGTTTAAGCAGGGTATCCCCGACGATATGTCCCTCGTGATCGTTCGTCTTTTTCAGATGATCCACATCAGCCATCACGATACTGATGGGGAACTGCCGCCCGCGTTCGAGGCGTGCCATCTCTTCTTCAAAAAAACCGCGATTATACAAACCGGTCAGCGCATCATGCATGCTCATGTATCTCAGTTCCTGTTCCACCCGCTTTCTCGCACTGATGTCCTCCGCCACGGCGCGGCATTCCTCCTCATTCTCGGAAATCCGTGCTTCGATTTCTAAATAGAGCGGTTCGTTCCCTTCCTTCAGGAGTGTTACCTCACAGGTTTCTTTTGAGCGGTTCTCGAATATTTTTTTCAGGAATGCGTTAAATGAAAGGAAGGAATCAGGGGAGATGAACTGCCCGAAGCGCCGCATTTTCAGATTGGTACGTTCGACACCGAGTAAATGCGCCCCTTTCAGGTTCACCTGAAGGATTTTTCCGGTGCGATCCAGCGTAAAATAACCCACCTTGGCGAAATCGTACAGGTTGGTGTATTCACGCAGAGTTGCCTCCAGCTCTGCCCGCGCTTTTATCAACTCCTCGTTCTGCATCTCCAGTTCAATCTGGTGTACCTCGAGTTCATGGAAGAGACGACGGATGTCCATATCCGACGCCTCAGGAGGCGTGGTTTCCTTCTTGCGCTTGCTCAATATTTTTTCTGCACGGCGGCGCTGTTCGGCGGCATCCAGAGACTCGGTTTGTTTCTTTCTCATGGTTGAATCTTCCTCGGGTTTCTGTTATCTATTTGAAGCACCCACGCAGCAAAGCAGAGGGGGCGAAGATTTCGGAAGTCTGATAAATCACAATTTATTCTGCGTCCTGCTTGCTTTGTTCTTGCCGTGTTCCCGACTCCAGCCTGGCGTCGGCCTGCTCCAGTTGTCCATCCAGATCTTCAATATGCTTTTCCAAATCGGCTTGCACCTTACGCAGCTCTGTCTCCAGGTTCTTGGAAACAGTAATGTCGGTAAAGGTGATCACCACCCCGTCTATCATATTCTCCAGTGTGCGGTAGGGCAAAATGCGAACCATGAACCAGCGCCCATCGCGAGCTGCGACTTGCTGCTCGTGAAAGACCAGTGTCCGCAGCACCTCACGCGCGTTTTCAGCCAATTCCGGGTAGAGTAGTTCGGAGGCGATATCAGTGATCGGCCGGCCCACGTCGCCAGGAATCAACTTGAAAATCCGGTTTGTCCCGGTCGTGAAAAGGCGTACGCGCAGCACCGAGTCCAAAAACAGTGTAGCGATGTCGGAGCTGTCGAGCAGGTTTTTCATGTCGTTGTTCAACCGTGAAAGATCATCCAGTTTGATCTGCAATTCGTTGTTGACTGTCTGCAGCTCCTCATTCATGGACTGCATCTCTTCCTTTGAGGTGGTCAGTTCCTCGTTGGTGGATTGGAGTTCTTCGTTGGTTGACTGCAATTCCTCGTTGGTGGACTTCAGTTCTTCCTGCGAAGTCTGCATATCTTCGCGGATGGTCCGCACTTCCTGGCGGGCTTGCTCCAGGGCCTGCTCCAGTTCCGCTTCCTGCGAATTGTGCGCTGGCACACGACGGGCTTTACCCGCTATCCGGGTTTCAGCAGGTGTCGTCACCTCCGTGAAAACGATCATCACCATTCCGCGCAGTGCCGCGGGTTCGTTGATTGGTTGGAGGGTGACGTCTACAACCTTTGTCCCGCCGTTGGTCCCCACGCTCACATTTTTGAGCATCACCACGCTTTTTTCCCGAACCGCCTTTTGGAACGCGCTGCTCAGTTCGTAACTCAACCCTTCGCGTGCCATCGCAAAGATGTTCCAGTTGGCTTTGCCGGCTGCAGGCTCGAGGAATTTACCTGTTCGCCCGCTGATGTAAAGGATGTCGCCTTTGCTGGTAGTCAGCACTGCTGCCGGGGCATAGGTCTGAAGGAGCAATTGATCTGCCAGAGATTGCAGGTTGGCTGCAGGCTCAGATAATGCTGGTTGAGCGCCAGGGCGGGCAGCGACAAACGAAGAGGGGAACTCGACTGGCTCCGTTTGCATTGTAGACTCGAGACGCCGGTAGAGCCGTACTTTATCGTCCAGGGAAGCAAAGAGGTCGGCAAAACCGCCAATAGTCTCCGCATTTCCCAGGAACAGGATGCCGCCGGGAGTCAGGCTGTAGTGAAAGAGCGGCAGGAGTTTTTTTTGCAGTTCCGGGGTCAGGTAGATGAGAAGGTTGCGGCAACTCAAGATGTCCAACTTGGTAAAAGGTGGATCCATGATGATGTTCTGCGGCGCAAAGATGACCATCTCCCGGATCGGCTTTGCGATCTGATAGCCGCGCTCGGTCTGGACGAAGAAGCGGGTGAGCCGCTCCGGTGACACATCCGCGGCGATGTTGGCCGGGAAAATCCCCTCGCGGGCTTTTTCGACCGCCTCCCGATCCAGGTCGGTGGCGAAGATCTGCAGGTTTACATTTTCCGCCGTCTGGCGCGAACCCTGCAATTCCAAAATCTCACGGAAGACGATAGCAAGAGAATAAGCCTCCTCCCCGGTCGAGCAGGCCGGTACCCAGGCGCGCAGGGTCTTTTGGGGAGCACGTTCGGCCAGAAGCGCCGGGAGGATATTGGTTTTCAACTGCTCCCACGCAGCCGGGTCGCGGAAGAAACTGGTAACGCCGATCAAAAGTTCCTTGAACAGTAACTCCAGCTCCTGCGGATTCTCCCGAAGCAGCCGGACGTAGTTGGCAATCTTGTCAATTTGGTGAATGCCCATCCGCCGCTCTATGCGGCGATAGACGGTGCTCCTTTTATACAGCGAAAAGTCTTGACCTGTCTGCGCACGTAACAGGATAACGACCTTTTCAAGAGCGCTTTGGGCCTTATCGCCCCGTTCAAGGCCCGACTTGACGATGAGCGGCGCGTGCCGGCGATAGTCGCTGATTTTGCCCGGAAGTTCTTCCACCGCGGCAACGACATCAGCCAGACCGGCGTCGATCGCGCTGCGCGGCATACCGTCGAATTTCGCTGAAGCCGGCGATTGCACAAAGACGATACCCGCTTTTTCCTTGATGGCGTGTAAACCAAGTGTACCATCCGAGCCCATACCCGAGAGGATCACGCCGATGCTGTGCTCCTGCTGGTCGTCGGCTAGTGAGCGAAAGAAAAAATCAATCGGCAGGCGCAAGCCTCGTGGTGCGGTCGGATCGAGCAGGTGCAAGACACCGTGCAGGATGGACATGTCCTTGTTCGGCGGGATCATATAGACGCAGTCTGGTTGGACGCGGGTACGATCCTTGACCTGGATTACTTTCATCGTGGTGGCTCGCTGAAGCAGTTCAACCATCATGCCCTTGTGTGTCGGGTCGAGGTGTTGGACGATGACAAAGGCCATGCCGCTGTTTTCCGGAACATTCGTGAGGAAAAGTTCCAGCGCCTCCAGTCCCCCGGCTGATGCGCCGATGCCGACAATGAGAAAAGAGTGGGGGATTTCGGGTTCTGTGGAGGTGAGGGGGGCTTCCTGCGCCGGGTTGGTTTCTTTGGACGTATGGCGGGCGGATTTGGTTTGTTTTTTCATCGTTCCTCTTCTGGATCTCCTGGCTGGTACGGGGAGCGTTAGCCCGCTATGCTGCTGGGAGGGGCTTTGGCGGGAATGTTGTGCGAAAGAGACAAGCCAGGGAGCGCTCTTCTTTTTCGTTGGGGACAATGAGCGATGTCGGTTTTACCGTAAAAGCGGGTTTTCAGCAGCTTAAACCCTTTCCAATTATATACTCAGCACGGACATAAAGAAACAAAATCGGAAAGATGGGAAAGACAGTAAGAATGGTCAGAATTCAGCCGCAGGCAGAGCAAGTGCAGCCAGCAGGAGGTGGGCCACTCTGATAAAAATTTCATTCTCCACAGGTAATATTGAGTAATACCATCACAGGTGCCGGTAAGATCCTCATCCTGGGGAGTATCAAAAAATGGTTAATGTATCTGAGTGTGGACACGAAATACGCCAATTCTTCACCCCGGGATATCGCATAGACTATAGCGAAGGGGGCCCATAAAAACAGCCGTCGTTTTAGTAATTATGCATGGCCTAACCTGAATTTGTAGGGATGTGATCCGGGAAAATGTGAATCCGCCTGTCCCTTGACAAATCCCCGAAGCACGATAAACTGTGAGCTATGAACGCACGAATAGAACTCAATACCAAGAAGGGCAAGAAGACCTACACCGACCGGTAGTCTGGTGCCTT
This sequence comes from Anaerolineales bacterium, assembly GCA_016927115.1. Classification (GTDB taxonomy): domain Bacteria; phylum Chloroflexota; class Anaerolineae; order Anaerolineales; family E44-bin32; genus JAFGNH01. The sequence goes on from JAFGNH010000073.1 coordinate 20,559, forward strand.
CTTGCTTAACCAGTGTTTGAAGAGCGGACCCGCCAGACAGGCGGGTTTTTTGTTTTATTGGGATTTTATGGAGATTGATTGTGAAAGCACTGCTGTTCAATAGTGAAATGAAGAAGCAGGTTAAGAAGAACAAGCCAGGACATTGTCTGGTTTGTTGTGCTTCTCCCTGACGGCAGAAAACCTCGGAGGACAGGCAGGCTTACCAGATATGCATGGTAAGCCTGTTTTTTTTATTCTCTTATCAGGTGAAAGACCGAAAGGAGCACATCATGGCACAGATAGAGTGTAATGAATGCAGTGGACAGATAAAAATTGGAGTGGATGTGATGCTGGGAGAAGTTTTGCAGTGTCCGGACTGCGGTTTGGAGCTTGAAGTAGTCGGCCTCGATCCGCTGCAGATTGAACTTGCACCGGAAATCGAAGAAGACTGGGGAGAGTGAGAAATGCATATCGGAATACTGGTTTCACGAATTCGGGTTGAGGAAAAAATGATTATACAGGCGGCAAAGGAGCGCGGCCTCTCCTGTGAGTTGGTCGATGTCCGCCGGCAGGTTTTCGACCTGCTCGATAGTCAGGCCTGGACACGGTTTGATGCTGTGCTGGACCGTTCTGTCAGCCAGTCGCAGTCGCTTTCGGCAGTGAGAATGCTCGGCTCATGGGGAATCCCTTGCGTGAACACGTCAGCAGTTATTGAAGTTTGCGGCGACAAACTGCATACATCACTGGCCCTGGCAAACAACGGCGTGCCGATCCCGGAGACACGTGTGGCGTTCACATCCGAAAGCGCTCTGGAAGCAATCGAGGAACTCGGCTACCCGGTGGTGCTCAAACCTACAGTTGGTTCATGGGGGCGCCTGCTTTCACGGATCAACGACCGTGATGCGGCTGAGGCGATCCTTGAGCATAAAGCCACGTTGGGGTCCTACCAGCATTCGATCTTCTATATCCAGGAATATGTTGACAAAGGCGGCCGCGATATCCGCACATTCGTTGTCGGAGAAAAGACTATCTGCGGCATTACCCGGTCCTCTGAACACTGGATCACCAATACCGCACGCGGCGGACGTTCAGCGAACTGCCCGATCACACCCGAGATCGATCGCCTCTCATGTGCTGCAGCGCAAGCTGTCGGCGGCGGTGTGCTGGCAATCGACCTGATGGAGACACCGGACGGACGGCTGCTTGTGAATGAGGTCAATCACACCATGGAGTTCCGCAACAGTGTCGAACCGACCGGTGTGGATATCCCCGGCCGGATTCTTGATTACGTACTGGCCCTGGGCAGTCGTCAGGCTGTGCTGCCGGTGCAGCCCCGGATGGCTCCTGCAGGAGTGAACGCATGACGACAGTCAGCATCCTGGGCGGTTCCGGGTACACCGGGGGTGAACTGCTGCGCCTCCTGCTGCAGCATCCTGGGGTGCAGGTCCTGCAGGTCACATCACGATCCTATTCGGGAAAATTCCTGCATTCTGCCCATCCAAACCTGCGCGGTTATACCAACCTCAAGTTCACAACACCGGATCAGCTCGAACCGTGTGATGTGCTTTTTGCTGCGCTGCCGCACGGTGAATCTTCAACCCGGATCGAAACAATGGCGGACCTTGCGGAGCGCATCATTGACCTGTCAGCTGATTTCCGTCTGCGGGATCCGCAGATATACCGGGCCTGGTATGGCAGGGAACACCCTGCGACGGGTTGGCTGAATCGGTTTGTCTATGGCTTGCCGGAACTCCACAGGGGCGAGATTTCAGATGCCCGTTACGTCAGCGGTGTGGGATGTAACGCCACGGTGGTAAATCTTGCCCTGCATCCGCTCGCTGCACGCGGGCTGATCGAATCGGCTGTGATTGAGGTTAAAGTCGGCTCTTCAGAAGGTGGAGTGAGCCACAGCCTGGCTTCGCATCATCCGGAGCGCAGCGGCAGCGTGCGGCCGTTCGCACCAACCGGCCACCGCCATCAGGCGGAGATGCGCCAGGAGCTTGGTGATTTTCCACTGCATTTTTCTGCCACCGCTATCGAAATGGTGCGCGGCGTACAGAGTACCGCCCATGTGTTCCTCAACCAGGATCTGCAAGAGCGTGATGTATGGAAACTCTACCGCGAGAGTTACCACCAGGAACCGTTCATTCGGCTGGTGAAAGATCGCCAGGGTGTGGTCCGGCTGCCGGAACCGAAGCTGCTTTGCGGCACGAATCTGTGTGACATTGGTTTTGTAAAAGATCCGGCTTCCAACCGGCTGGTGGTGATCAGCGCAATTGATAACCTGATGAAAGGTGCCGCCGGAAGCGCGGTCCAGGCGATGAACCTGATGCTCGGATTCGATGAGACCACAGGGTTGAACATGATTGGCCTGCATCCTGTGTAGGGAGAGGTGGAGATGATCATAGTAAAAGTTGGCGGCGGTGAAGGGATCAATCTGGAGGCAGTGTGCCGGGATGCAGCTGAGCTGTTGGGGCAGGGAGAGCAGCTGGTACTGGTGCATGGCGGCAGCCATCGAACCAACCAGGTCGCAGAGGCGCTGGGCCATCCGCCGCAGTTCGTCACCTCCCCTTCGGGTTATACAAGCCGCCTGACGGACCGCCGAACGATCGGAATATTCGAAATGGTCTACTGCGGCGAGATCAACAAGGGCATTGTTGAGCGCTTGCAGGCGCTTGGAGTGGATGCTGTCGGATTGTCCGGTGTCGATGGTGGATTATGGAGCGGGCCGCGTAAAGATGCGATCCGGGTGGTGGAAAACGGGCGTCAGCGTATTGTCCGGGATAACTACACCGGCAGAGTTGAGCAGGTCAATACCTCTCTGCTGAAAATATTGCTGGGGGGCGGCTTTCTGCCGGTGTTGACTCCACCGGCGATCAGCTTCGAGGGCGAAGCAATCAATGTGGATGGTGATCGGGCGGCGGCTGCGACTGCAGCTGCACTGGGGGCAGACCGGCTGGTTGTGCTCTCGAATGTTCCTGGTGTGCTGCGCAGCTTCCCGGATGAGTCTTCCCTGATCCCGCGCATCAGCGCTGCTGAGCTCAATCAGGTGGCGGAGGATGCTGCAGGAGGTCGTATGCGGATCAAGCTGCTGGCGGCCGGAGAAGCGCTGGCTGCAGGTGTCCCGCAGGTTTTAATAGGGGATGCTCGTTGTGAAAACCCCATCCGGGAAACCCTGAATGGATCAGGGACGCTTATTCAATAGGAAAATGTCATGATAGATACTCAGATAGATTATTTAACACAGGAAGCGCTGCGTACCAGTGGTGTGTACGGAAAAAGAGACCAGGTAATTATTCGTGGTAAAGGTGCGTATCTCTGGGATGATCGGGGCCGGCGCTATATTGATCTTACAGCCGGGATTGGTGTTGCCAACCTTGGACATGCACATCCCCGGCTGGTTGCGGCAATTACACAGCAAGCGTCGACCCTGATTACCTGCCCGGAACTGTTCTACAACGATCGGCGAGCTGAACTGCTGGGTTCGTTGGCCGGTGTGCTGCCGGAAGGGCTTGAGCGCGTGTTTCTCTGCAACTCAGGCACCGAGGCGGTGGAGGCGGCGCTGAAATTCGCCCGCTTGAGCACTGGCCGTACCGATGTTGTTGCAGCGATGCGCGGTTTCCACGGCCGCACCTTCGGTGCGTTATCTGCCACCCATAAAAACGCGTATCGGGAACCTTTTTTGCCGCTGGTCCCTGGTTTCACCCATGTGCCATTCAACAATTTTGAACGCCTTGCTGCTGCGCTGACGCAAAACACAGCTGCCGTGATCCTTGAAGTTGTGCAGGGGGAAGGGGGTGTGCGCCCTGGTTCACGGGAGTATTTCCAGGCTGTACGCCAGATCTGTGAACAACGGAATATTTTGCTGATTCTGGATGAAGTGCAGACCGGTTTCGGGCGCACCGGGCGCTGGTTTGCTTTCGAGCATATGGGTATTGTTCCGGACATCCTGGCTCTGGGCAAGGGTATTGCCGGCGGGGTGCCGATGGGAGCGACTGTGCTTGGCCCGCGGGTGCGAGAGCTTCCGGTTGGCGTGCACGGCTCCACCTTTGGCGGCAACCCTCTGGCGGCTGCAGCTGCGATTGCGTCGATCGAGATTTACAAATCGGAAAGGCTGGTAGAGCAAGCGGCTGAACAGGGAGCGTGGTTTTTAGACAGGCTTTCCCGGATTGAATCACCGCATATCCGTGAGGTGCGCGGGCTGGGCCTGATGGTTGGTGTGGAACTTCGCAGCCGGGTATTTCCGGTTGTGGAAGCCCTTACGGAACTGGGCGTTCTGGCGCTTATCGCCGGGCCGACTGTACTGCGTTTACTGCCGCCGCTGGTGATAGACCGGTCAGACCTGGCGGCAGCTGCGGATTTGCTGGAGCAGGCGCTTACTGTGCTCGATGGAGAGGAAAATACAGATGGTTGAGCCGCTGCAGCTGTTACAGGAACTGGTGAGTATTCCCAGCGTCTCAGGCCAGGAGGGTGTTGCTGCCGGCTATCTGGTTAATCGGATGGCGGACCTGGGCTACCGGTCGTATATCGATGAAGCCGGGAATGCCGTCGGCGTTCTCGAACAACCGGACAGCGAGGGCAGGATCACCTTCGAGGGTGTGCTGATGGGGCATATCGACACGGTGCCGGGTCAGATCCCTGTCGAAATTCGTGACGGCTGCCTGTACGGGCGCGGAACGGTTGACGCCAAAGGGCCGCTCGCAGCGTTCGTACTTGCCGCCGCACAAACCAACCTGGCACCGGGAACCCGGCTCATTGTTGCAGGTGCGGTGGAGGAAGAAGCGGCTACATCTAAAGGCGCCTGGTTCTTGGTGGATCACCTCCCGGCACAGGAAGGTGAGCAAAATAGCCGTTCGCCGGACTTTTGCATTATCGGTGAACCGAGCGGTGGCGATGCAGTAACGCTCGGGTATAAGGGCCGAGCCTTGTTTGACTATACCTGGTCGCAGGAAATGAGCCATACCGCCGGACCAGAGCAGGCTGCGGCGGAGAAAGCTGTGACATGGTGGAATGAGGTTCGGGCCTATGCCGACAGTTTTAATAAAAACTGCCGGGGAGTATTTGACCAGCTTTCACCTTCACTGCGGTTTATAAAAACTCACTCGAATGGAATGTGTGATTCGGTTACCGCGAAAGTCGTAGTCAGGATTCCGCCCGGTGTGGATCTGGATACATTTGAAGCAGATATCCGCCGGCTTGCTGTGGATGCGCAGGTGTGTATGTACAGCCAGGTGCCCGCCTATCGATCGCAGCGGAATACACCACTGGTGCGAGTGTTTTCAAATGTCCTTCGCCAGAATGGTTTTTTGCCCAGGTTAAAAGTAAAAACCGGTACATCGGATATGAACGTTGTGGGTCCCCGTTGGGGCTGTCCGATTGTTGCGTATGGCCCTGGCGACAGCAGGTTGGACCATACACCGAATGAACATCTGGAAATCGAAAAATACTTTCAAGCGATAACAACACTAATACAAGTCCTTGAACAGGCCCAGGAGGTTCAGCATGAGTTTATGCCAGTTTTCTATCATTGATTCCACTCTGCGGGAGGGCGAACAGTTTGTCAATGCATTTTTCAGCACCGAGGAGAAAATCGAAATCGCCGGGCTGCTGGACAGTTTTGGTGTGGAGTATATCGAGCTTACATCACCAATGGCTTCCACACAATCCGAGCGGGACTGCAGTATCGTGGCTAACCTGGGATTAAAGGCGAAGACGCTGACCCATGTGCGCTGCCACCCGGATGATGCGAGGCGGGCTGTTGCGACCGGTGTCGACGGCGTGGATGTTGTGATCGGTACGTCTTCACAGCTGCGCAAGTTCAGCCATGGCAAGAGCATTAACCAGATTCTGGATCTGGCGGAAGAAGTGATTCCCTATCTGAAATCGCAGGGCGTTGAAGTGCGCTTCAGTACCGAGGATACACTGCGAAGTGAGCCGGAGGATTTGTTCCGGGTGTACGAACTGGTTGCTGGATTGGGAGTAAACCGGGTCGGGATTGCGGATACGGTTGGTGTGGGAACCCCGGTGCAGATATACCGTCTGGTGAAAGCGCTGCATGAGCGGATCAGTGTTGATATTGAATTCCATGGCCATAATGACTCGGGTTGTGCAATCGCGAACGCCTATGCTGCACTCGAGGCTGGTGCCACACATATCGATACGAGTGTTCTGGGTATCGGTGAGCGCAACGGGATCACACCGCTGGGCGGTTTGATTGCCCGTCTATATGCCACCAATCCGGAGTATGTCTTGAAATATCATCTGTCCGGCCTGTTTGATCTGGATAACCGGGTGGCAGCGCTGGTTGGTGTGGACATTCCTTTCAATAACTACATTACAGGCTTTTCAGCCTTTACCCATAAAGCAGGTATCCACGCAAAAGCAGTTCTAAATGATCCCTCAACGTATGAGATCCTCAATCCGGAGGATTTCGGCCTTACACGGTATGTGCATGTAGCCCACCGGTTGACTGGCTGGCATGCAGTCCGCAATCGGGCTGAGCAGTTGGGCCTGGTGCTCAGCGAGAGCCAGGTCAAGGATGTAACCGCACAGATCAAGAATATGTCGGACAGCCGCCCGCTCACACTCGATGAAGTAGACCGGCTGTTATATGAAATGCGCCGGGCTGCCTGAACCGGCCTCAGTCGGAAGGAGAATGAATATGGGACAGACACTTTCAGAACAGATCCTTTCGCACGCCGCCGGGAGGATGGTGGCGCCAGGAGATACCGTAATCGTTGAACCGGATGTGGTGATGGGGCATGATTCGCTTTCTCCCGGCATCATAAAAATCATGCGTACAGATCTGGGGATCCAGCACGTGATAGATCCGGATCAGATTGTACTGGTGCTGGACCACGTGGCGCCGGCTTCGACAGTTGGTACGGCAAACAACCAGAAACTTGTACGGGCGTTTGCGCATGAGGAGGGCATCAGGCTTTTCGATGTCGGGCGGGGTATCTGCCACCAGGTGTTGATAGAGGAGGGGATCGCCCGGCCGGGGCGGATTGTGATGGGTTCCGATTCGCATTCAACGAGTTATGGGGCGGTGGGCGCATTCGGTTCGGGAATGGGTTCAACCGATATAGCGCTCATCTGGGGGACCGGGCGGACCTGGCTGCGGGTGCCGGAAACTATCCGGGTGCAGGTTAGGGGGCGGTTTCAGCCCGGAGTCGCGGCCAAGGATCTTGCCTTGAAACTCGAACAGGTACTGACCATTGCCGGTGCGACCTACAAAACGGTGGAGTATCACGGCCTGGAGTGGATGTCGCTGCCTGAACGTCAGACACTGTGCAGTATGGCGGTGGAACTGGGTGCCAAAGCCGGCATCGTACCACCTTCTGGTGAGGTGAGTGAGAGGTTTGAAGTGCCTGAGTGGTTATTTGTGGATAAAAACGCAGTCTATACCCGGTCAGTGAATATCGATCTGGCTGACCTCGAACCTCAGGCTGCAGCGCCGCATTCGGTGGACCAGGTCAGCGCTTTGGGTAAGCACGCTGGCACGCCGGTAGATGTAGTCTTTCTGGGGACGTGTACCAATGGGCGTTATGAGGACCTGAAGGTTGCAGCACAGCTGGTGAAAGGGCAGAGGGTTTCGGAAAATGTGCGCTTCCTGGTGTCACCGGCCTCCAGCCGGGAGCTGAAACGGGCTGCTGTGGACGGTACGCTGGCCGCTCTGATTGAAGCTGGGGCGATTCTCACCACACCGGGATGCGGCGCATGCATGGGCCGTCACCAGGGAACGCTGGCGGATGGGGACGTGTGTTTGTCAACTGGAAACCGTAATTTCAGGGGGCGCATGGGCGCTCCAACATCCCAAATTTATCTTGGCTCACCGCTGGCAGCCGCAGCAGCTGCGCTCACCGGTGTAATCACAGATCCGCGCGATCTGCAGCAGAAGGATTGAGGTCATGGCACAGGTGTGGAAGTTTGGCTCTGATGTGGATACCGACCAGATGGTACCCGGTCGTTATGCTCCGTATATGCGTCCTGATGAGGACGTGGCTGATGCCGCATTTATTGAAGCGCGGCCTGATTTTAACCAGGGTGCGAAGCCGGGCGATGTCATTGTGGCTGAAGACAACTTTGGCTGCGGCTCTTCGCGGGAGTATGCTCCGCTGGCGCTTAAACGCCGCCGGATTGCAGTCATTATTGCCAACAGTTTTGCACGCATTTTTTACCGCAACGCCGTCAATCTCGGCATCCCGTTGTTTGTCGCACCGGACGTGGTCGCCCGACTGAAGCAGGGGGATCGGATAGAGCTGGATCTGCAGAAGGGAAAAATTGTTACTGATGGTGAGGAGCTCAAGCTGCCGGAGTTGAGTGATTTCGCGAGGGAAGTGATTGGAGTTGGCGGGATTGTGTCGTATGTTCGGCAGCACAGACGCTTTCCCGGGGAATAGAGACAGGCATCCCCGGGCAACCATTCCCGGGCAAGGATCACTGTTTTATATTGAGGAGGCGCCAGAATGCCGGAATTAGCTGTAATCCCTGGTGATGGTATCGGTCGGGAGGTCGTCCCGGCAGCCGTTGAGGTACTGCGCGCTGTGATCCCCGGCCTGGAAACAGTCGAAGCGGACGCGGGCTGGGATTGTTTCCAGCGCACAGGCACATCGGTGCCCCAGGAGACTCTGGAGACTATCCGGGCCTGTGGGGCAGGGCTTTTCGGTGCAGTATCTTCGCCTTCCAGAAAGGTGGAAGGATACCAGAGCGCAGTCCTTACCTTGCGGCAGGAACTCGATCTTTATAGCAACATCCGCCCGGTGCGTTCGCTGCCGGTCATTTCGCCGCGGGATGGTGTGAACATGATTATCGTTCGGGAAAATACCGAGGGGCTGTACAGCCGCATTGAGCGGATCGAAAATAACCGGGCAGTTGCCGAGAGGGTGATTACCCGACAGGCATCGACCCGGATTGCGATTCGGGCTGTATCGCTGGCTGCACAGCTCGGACGCAGGAAACTGACGATTGTGCATAAAGCCAATGTGCTGCCGGTCAGCGACGGCTTGTTCCGCGATTGTGTACTGGATGTTGCTAGAACGGCGATAGAGGCGGGTCAGGACCTGGAAGTCGATGAACTGCTGGTTGATGTGGCTGCGCTCAAGATGGTTGCCGAACCGGAACGATTCGACGTTGTGGTGACCACAAACCTTTTTGGCGATATCCTTTCGGATGCAGCCTCATACTGGGGCGGCGGCCTTGGCACTGCACCCTCCCTGAACTGGGGAGAAAAGTATGCAGTTGCTGAGCCCGTGCACGGCTCCGCGCCGGACATCGCCGGTCAGGGCATCGCCAACCCGATTGCCGCTGTGCTGAGCGGCGCCATGCTGGCGCGCTTCGTGTGGGCGGATGCGGACGCTGCTGACAGGATCGAAGGCGCGGTGGAAATGCTGCTGCGAGAGGAGAATTATGCCGTAGAATTAGCGAGCAGCACATCGGCAATACGGGACAGGCTGCTTGCTCTGCTTGTTACAGAGTAAGTGAATTTCCTGCAGGTTGACTATAGCGGCCTGGATCCGGGGTTGAAGAGGATTACGAAAAGCTGATGGGAACCCGGCATGGAAAAACCCTGACTGCAGCAGTGCAGTCAGGGTTGGTGTTATAAAGTGAAGGAAAGGAGTTAAAGCTTCAGCGACCCAATGAATATTCAGGTTTCCTTTTATGCATGGCTATTTATCAGAATGCATATACGGGTCAAGGAAATCCAGCACCCTGCTCACATTATCCGGGGTTTCAAAAAGTGGATCTGCGTGTTCGGCATCTTCGAGCAGTTCCAGTACGACGTTCTCTTCTCCAACGACCCCTTTCATCTTTTCTGCAAACTCAACAGACTGCTGGAAGGGCACAACAGGATCCATTTTTCCATGCTGGATTAAGGCGGGCGCAGCGTTTGGCCGTATATAGGGAAATGGGCTGGCTTTACGCACCTTATCAGGTATTTCGGTAATAGTGCCGCCCATCAACAGCGATTCGGGAGAGTTGGAGGAATTATGCTCCTTACCTGGAGGTGACGGCAGCCCATTGGCAGCCAGCTGCTCGTCCATCTTCAGGAAGTTCGTGGGACCATACCAGGAAACAAAAGTTGTGATATGGCTCGGTTGATCCGAATTCCCCATGCTCAGGTCTTCCAGTTCTGAAATACCGGCAGTAACGCCCAGCATAAGGCTTTGGTAGCCACCGGCCGAACCTCCCCAGGCTGCAATTCTATCAGGGTCAAAATGGTACTTTAAGGCATTAGCCCTGATCCAGCGGACTGCAGCTTTGGCGTCGTATATGAGCGCCGGGAATATCGCTTCCCAGCTTAATCGGTAATTGAGAGCCACCACAGCATAGCTTCTTTTCAACCCCTCCAGCATAGGTAAAACCTGTGTATCTGATTTATCGCAGCCCATAAAAGCCCCGCCATGGATCGAGATAATCACAGGAAATGGCCCTTCGCCTTCTTCGGGAAGGTAAATGTCCACTTTCTGAAGCTCAGATTGGCTGGCATAGGGTATGTTTATATACTTGCGCTTGATATGGCTGGTATCAGCAGGGAGATGAGTATTCCCTACCGCATAATGTGTATTCGGGTCAAAACGGCGTTCGGATTTCACCAGAGGCCTCCTGTTCCATATCAGATCAGATGAAGAAAAAACTACCTGAAATATATAGGAAGGAACGAAATAAAATTGGTGTTTGAAGTCCGCTGGTATATGCCAGTTGATTGGTGGGTACTTAAAGGCAGGCAAACTTCAATACTATAGTATCTTGTTCAACCAGATTTTTACAGACTATTTTGTAACCGGGTATATTGTGGGTTTGAGAAATTATCTCTGGCGGATATCTAATACGATATTATGTAATGGGTTTTGGTAGTTCAAGCGAGCAGGAAAGATCATGAGAGTGAATGCTAGAAAAGAGACACGGTGCCTGAAATGGTGATTTATTAATCCTGGGAAAAGGTGCGGGATAACAGATTGAATAAACCCTGCCAGTCAAAGACCTTTCAAGGAGTCAGTAAGGAAGGAGATCCAGGTTTTTTAAAACTATGCATTGAGATCAGGTCAGGATCTATACGTAGATGGAAAAAGATCACCGGCAGTGAAATGTTCCTGAAATCAGACGCGGGACGAATCCGCGTTCTTGCTTACGACATGCGCAAGTCGGAAGTTCACCCACTTTTTTTCGATATTCACGGAGGCGGTTTTGTTCCAGGTCAGGCTGAGATGGATGCCCTGTACAGGAGAAATGCCGCAAAGCAGGCCAATGAGAAAATACTGAGCATCGGGGACAGCCCTCCCCCTGAAGCGGAATTTCCTGGAGTGTTGAATGAATGTTCTGCTATTGTGAAATAGGAGAGGGAGCATTCTTTTAAGGCGGGTATCGACCCTGCCAGGATAGGGGTTGGAGGGCACAGCGCATGAGGTAATCTCAGTGCGGCAGTCTGTCTCAAGGATGCGGAAGAGAATATGTTGGGTTTAAGGTGCTTGATACTGGATTATCAGTCGCTGGATCTTTATACAAATCCATATCTCAAACCGCAGCCTAAGTCTGCGATACCTCCCTGGTTATGCCGCCTGTTCGATGCTGCCTGCTGCTTGACCAAAGAGGAAAGGAAGAACCCACTGGTATCCCCGGCATATGCTCCATCGGAAATGCTGAAGAACCTTCCTCAAACGCTGATCATTTCAGAAAGGGATGATTCCTTTTGACGTGAAGCGGAGGAATTCAGGAATAAAATAACAGAGGCGGGTGTGGATATTATATACAAACACTTTGAGAGTTCAGTGCACGGTTTTTCACTCAGCGACAAGCCGGATACTCGGGAAGCCTGGCAGAGGATGATTGATTTCTTGAGACTCCATTCAGCTGATTAATTGCTATAACACATCGGGCAGGTTTCTTAAGGATAAATTTGAGAGAAACCAGGCCGGGTCTCTTACCGTGCTTTTGCAAACACTTTAGTCAGATTTAGGGTTGGCTGTAAACGGAGGGGTTTGAATCGCTACACTTCGATATCATCAAGCGAGATTAATCCCTGCTTGAGAGCATAGACCACAGCCTGCGTCCGGTGGGCAAGGTGCAGCTTGGTGAGGATGTTGCCGACATGGGTCTTGACCGTCTCTTCTCCGACAACGAGTTCTTCCGCAATCTCGCGGTTGGTACGCCCGTGCGCCAGAAGCTTCAAGACATCCATTTCCCGTTCGGTGAGGTCATGGTTAATCTGTGTGTCGCTGATCAATTCCTGCAGCACAGATCCGGCGACTGAAGGATCGAGCACCGACTGCCCGCGAGCGGCAGCACGCACCGCTGCCAGTAGAATCTCCGGTTCAGAATCTTTTCGTACATAACCAATTGCACCTGCCCGCAGTGTACCCATAACCCGCGCATCATCGGTGTGGGCAGTCAGGACAACGACCTGGGTATGCGGTGTGATAGATCGAATACGGCGAGTCGTTTCGATTCCATCGATACCGCCTAGCATCAGCAGGTCCATCACAATCACATCAGGCAGCCATTCTTCAATCTGTTCAAGTGCCTCTTCCCCGCTTGATGCTTCGCCTACAACACAAATATCGGGAAAAGCCTCAAGGTAACTACGCAGCCCGCGCCGCACTACACGGTGATCGTCAACGAGAACCAGGCTGATATTATACATGCGAATTATCTCCTGACCTGATTATAGAAGTAGAACCGGAATCATGCTTATCATCATGGTTGTCTCTCTCTTTGGGAGACGGGCTTCGGTTTGTAATCGAACTTATACCGCTGGCAAAAAGTATGCTCAGGCCAACACCTATGGTCGCTGCAATAAATACAAACAGACAAACCTGTGCCTGGGTTGAATAAGCAGTACGAACCAGCCTGGCCAGGTCAGGCTGGGGTTCAGAGACTATTTCAAATGCCGCGGCCAGATATACACGCAGAGCTGCCATAACACTGGTGTTCGCCATGGCAGGAATGATAAATGCAAAGCCTGTTCCAATGCTGGCAGCGAGTACGGATGGCATGTCGAGGCGTGTGTTCCTTGAAACAAGTATATCCGGTGCAGCTTTAGTCGCCTGGCGTCGCAGCCGGATGACCAGGAATGTATCAGCAGCAATGATTACCAGACAGGCTGTAATACTGACTATGAAAGGTTGATTGAGTGCCCACAAAATACATGCAATGCTTAGCACTATGCCGCCTGCAGCGGAGGCTCTGACAGGATTTGGAGGGGCAGGGAAAAGCTGCTGCCTGCGGTGGTTGACCCTTATAAAGAAAAAAACATACAAACCGCCAATCGTGAAACTCAGCGAAACTATTGCAGCATAAACCAGATTCTGCGCTGGATACGTTATTTCAAGATTCGTTTTTATTATCAGGAGAAGGATAGATACAATCAGTGACAGCAATCCCAGTGTGATGGATATTGCACGTCCGCTGTTTAGCCCGGGCAGGTTATCCGTCTGAGTCTCTTTGTGGAGTAAAAGGATGTTTGAAATAAGTGATGTGAAATAAAAAACCGCCGGTGTACCGATTGTCCATAATGAGATACCTTGCAGGGGGAGGGATGTTCCGGGCAAAATACCAGGCCCAGCCGGTAAGCTGTTGATCCTAGATTCTAACAAAGGGAAAGTAGAGGAAGAAAAAACGAGCAATACTCCACTGACCAGGGCGGTTATGGTTAATATGATAATGCCAGGCATACGCAGTTTCAACGAGTGGGGGGGGACGGATTCAATTGTCAACGGAACCAGTATCCCGCCAACGGAGCCAAGACCAATACCAGAGAGAAGAGCAACCCAGAATGCGGCACTCAACCACCAGACAAGACCAGGGGACGATCCGGCAACAAGATACACTATTGAAGTGTCCGAAGACAATCCGTGATCAAATAGAAACCCTGAACCTATAAGGCCGGCTGCAGATGCGCCAAGGCCAAAATACATAATCGATGCAGCCGCACCACCTGCCAATGCACCGATCAGTGCCCCACTCTGGCGTGTCACCGTTTTGACCCACTTCGCGGCAAGAAAGCCAGTCGATATCGCAATCAATACTGCTGTGATTTCCAGAAAAGTCCCTGCAGGCTTATAATCAGTGCCCCAACTTTCAATAAACCGGCCTGGCATGAGTATATAAAGAGGGTAAATCAGCACTGCGATCAAGGCCAATCCTCCTCCCAGGCCTGCAAGAAAGGTTTTGTTCAACCTGTGATCAGGTTCTGTGCTAAAAACTTCCTCACGAAATTGAACCAGTTCGGTCAGGGGTAAAACAACACGAAGTGTGGTGCCTTCACCGGGCAGACTCTCGATTGATAGCTCGCCGCCAAGTGTCAGGACGCGCTGCCGGATGTTGCTCAGACCCATACCGTCTCTTACTTCTGACCTGTCAAAACCCTGACCATCGTCGGTGATTTCCAATGTCATCGGTCCTCCCGAGAGGCGCTGTCCCAGGTACAAATTTACTCTTCCTGCACGGGCGTGGCGGGCAATGTTGCTCAATGCTTCCTGTGCAATACGGAATAAACTTTCCTGCGCACCCGGAGGGAGCAATGTGTCGTCGGGAAGCGGACCGAACTCAATAGATACTTCTGCTTCGGTGCGGTGGCTGAGTGCTTCACACTGGTCGTGAAGAGCCTGTACCAGTCCAACTTTTTCCAATAGGGCAGGGGAAAGCTGCTGAAGCAGTGCATTCATTTCAACCATCGCTTCCTGTGCACTGCTTCGCACATCGGCGAGAGCCTTATGTGCACCATCCGGGTCATGGTCCCATCGGGCTTGAGCCGCCGCCGCACTCGTACTGATGCTGAATATCTGCTGCTTGATCGAGTCATGCAGATCACGGGCAAGGCGGTTGCGTTCCTGCTGGGCAGCTGATTCCCGAGCCTGGTGCAGCAGACCTTCACGAAGGGCGGTGACCTCGTTGATGCGCTTGGCAAGCATATTGATCTGAACAGCGAGATCCGCCAGCGGGCCATACCATCGGGGTGAGACTTCAGGTATGAACTGATCACCGTTGAGTTTTCTTAATGCACAACCAACCTGCCGGATTGTGTACTGGAGAGGTATAGTGAGAACCATCCCGGCGGCGATTCCCACAAATAAAGCCGGCACCCCCTGTACAGTTGTGAATTCTCCTTTACCAATGACATACGCCAGGAAGGCTGCCGTCAAATGACTCACGAGGAGATGTGCGGCCAGGCCGACAGGCATTATCAAAGGAGTTTGAGTTTTTTCAGATTTCATATTTTTTCTGGCCTCCAAAAAGGCGCTTAATTAACAGCTGAGCGAGTATGATTCATAAGCCACAGGTAGGCGTCTTCAAGCCGCGGTTCGACAGGCGAAGCGGAGTAGTGTCTGACAGGTTCGCCAAGCACGCGATACTGTATGGCATCCGGCAGCTGATGTGTCGAAACCAGGATCAAATCATCGGTGGGGTCATCGAGGATTGTCCAGACTTTGCCGCGTACCTGGTTAATCAGTTCGGCAGGAGAGCCGCGGAACAGGATCTCTCCCTGGTAGAGTACAGCCAGATCATTGCAGCTCTGGTCGATATCCTCGACGATGTGTGTGGAGAGGATCACGGTGCAGCGCTGCGCGACTCTGGCCAACAGGTTGCGGAAACGAACACGTTCCTCGGGGTCAAGGCCGGCTGTCGGCTCATCGACGATCAACAGGCGAGGGCTCCCGAGAAGTGCCTGTGCGATCCCCACACGCTGTTTCATGCCTCCTGAGTATGTCTTGAGTCTGCGGTTTGCGTTTTCAACAAGGCGGGCAAGCTGCAGTGTTTCAATAACCTGCTGCTCGCGTTCTGCTCGATCAGTAACACCTTTGAGGGTTGCAATATAATCAAGGAACTCCCGGGCAGTGAGCTCGGGGTACAAACCAAGTTCCTGGGGAAGATAGCCAAGCAGTGACTTTACCGAATGCCTGCCCTCAGCATTTGCCAGGTTATTGTCAAACACATGAACGCTGCCCCTGGTTGGAGCAAGCAGCCCGGCGAGGATTCTCATCAGAGTGGTTTTACCGGCGCCATTTACCCCTAACAGGCCAAACATACCACTGCCGGTGATGTCGAGGTTTAGATCGCACAGTGCATGAACGCTGCCCTGATAACTCTTATGAAGATGACGGATAGAAATCATGATGATTGCTCCTGATTAAATACCGGAATCTTGTTCCCTTGGTTTCCTCGATTCATCGAACGCACGGTAATTTTCCAAATAGTAATCATGACGAGGATAAGCAAGGCCACACGCAGTATTGTATTCAATGAAAAGGTTGTCGGATAAGCGGGTAAAGCTGCCTGAACAGCCGGGTCAGCGAGTTCCTGTAAAGTGAAAGCCATACGAAACGCTGCCGCAATCAAGAAATCTGTGAGCGGAAGGATGAAAACAGCCGCAAGGTTGAAGATCACGGCAGCAATACCAACAGGTAAAGCGCGCCGCCGGTCAGGCTGACCGGCGGCAAGCAGTATACCCATCTGGGAGGAGAACAATGCCAGGGGGATCAGGCAGGTGAACCAGAACGCCGCCAGCGTTCCGGTGTAGAAAGGCCCGTTTTGTGACCAGGTCAGAATACTGTTGAGCAGAGCTGCAAGCATCATCATGATTGCGATTCCCGGCCATACGCTTAGAATTTTGCCTGACAGGTAAGTATTCGATGTGACCGGCAGGGCATCAATCAGTTGACGAACTCTATACTGGCGGTCGAGTGGAATGATCTCGGTGAGCATGAGCGGCAGGAAGAGGATCACAAGGATCAGGGTGGGAATGTTTGCCAAAATTGCTGCAGTCGTTCCAACCATTCGAGCTGTTTCTGGCAATATTGCAAAGCGGGACGATGTCTCCACATCTATTATCGGGCCGAAGAAAACACCCAATAAAAACATCAACTGAGGAAGAACAAGGCTCACAAACAGAAGAACCCGAAGCGAACCACGCCGCCAACCCATCAGGATCTCATAATATACCATCGCAGCCAGGCGAGCCAGTTCAGGTGTGTTCGATAATCTGTCGAAAAGCGCAGGGGCTTTCCGGCTCTGCACCTTGTGCCGGCTGGTCCGGCTGAGGAGGATCTGCTCAGTGTTCGAAAGGTGCATCATCGCCAGTGTATACAAACAGATTCCCAGGCCGCTGACGACTACACGATTAAGGACGAAATCGGTGTAAGTAAGGGCATCAGGGCGTAGAAAAGGCTGAACGATCCAGATTAAAGGTTGGATGAGGCGAAGCAGGTGCGGCCATGATGGATTGTCACCGAGTGGGCTGGCCGGGAGTAGCGCTGCATCGACAGCTCCAACACCAAAGACAAGCCAGGCAAGGATCGCTATCAGGGCAGCCAATGAAACGCTGCGGGAACGAACGCTGAAAAAAGCAGCCAGCCCACTCAAGAAAAGGGTAGATGCCAGCCAGCCGATCTGTGCCGCCAGGGTGTGCTGCTCACCGAGGATCCACACAGCAACGGCAGCTGTGGCAAGAGCGGCTGCCGATTGCCCGGCGATAACAAGTACCACTCGTTCGATATACAGCCAGTGAAAAGGCCGGGGGCTGGCAAGAAGAATCTCAAGCGCCGGTTCGTCTGTTGGGGAAACAAGGATAGCGGTCTGGATGGCTGAGATAATCGGGATAACTATCACTGCTGTCTGTATCAGGCTGCGTTCGTAGAAATAGGTCAGATCGATAACAGGCATCAGCCAGTACAGAGCCAACGATAGCAGGAAACTTGTCAACGGAAGATACCATCCCGTACGCTGCAGGGACAGCCGCCATGTGGAGCAGCGCTGTTTCACCAGTCCGGTCAGACCAGTTCCGGTATTGATGATGCATATTAGGCTGATAATACCAATCATTCCTGCCGCGGCATAAGCAGCAGGATGAGTCTGACTGATGGTAGGATAGAATCGGGGCAAAGGCATATCGGAAGTGCAAGCCGTGTCGGGCGCGGTTGTGGGATCATCCAGGAACTGGTTGATGATCGACAGCGGGCAAGAACCGGATAAGATAACTGCGTGCCCGGCACCAGGAAACTCGATCACGGTGCTGTGCGAAAGCGCCTCTGCTGCCCGTTTGACTTCAGCCGGGGTTCGTGCGGCATCATATTGGCCGGCGAGTATTAATACAGGCAGGTCGCTGTAAACTGGTTCATTCTGAATTGATTCGGCCGGGCTGATTCCCCATGATTGGCAGACCGAATATAGCAGCCCTGCTGATTTCGCCATCAGATTAAATTCAGGTGGATACTCTTCGAGCATCAATGCAAATGCTTCCGGCGTCATAAAAGGAGCTTCTTCTCCACAGATGGCGGCTAACTGCAATCCGATGCTGGCTTTCAGTTCCCGGTTCTCTTCCAGATGCTCCCAGGCTGATTCCATACTGGCGATCACCGGATTGAAATTACCAGCTTGGGCTTCGTAAATCAGGCCGGGAGTCCCGGATGTCTCCGGAATTGCCAGAGAATCGATCACGTAGCCGTTGAAGGCAGCTCCGTCGAGTTGTTCGATTTTCATCTGCCCTGTTTTAGGATGAGTAATGACAAGTTCAACAGGATGTGCTGCCAGTTCGCGTACCAGTTCGGTGTATACAAGCTCAAGATCGGGATACACCATCCGACAAACAAAATCTGCCTGGCAGGCCTGGAACACTGCCTGCAGAGCGGCATTCGCATTGGCAGCATCTTCCAACAGCAGGTTATTTTCAACCGGAGTCAGCGCGTCGAGGATGGCGCTGCGCACGCCCTGCGGGTGATCGCGAAGGACGGTCAATGCGACACGAGAACCATAAGAGACTCCATACAGATTCCACTCTTCAATACCGAGTTTTTCGCGCAGTGCTGCAATGTCGGCAGCATTCTGGATGCTGGTGTAGACACTCAGGTTAATACCCTCCTCCAGGAGGCGGTCGCGGCATTCAATAGCCCGTTCAGGATCAAAAACATTCTCCAGGGTGGTCGCCTGATCCATCTCCTCACATGTCAGTGCAGGTTGGGAATAACCCGTACCGCGCTGATCGAAGAAGATAATATCTCGCTCTGCAAGCAGGAAATTGATCGATTCGAGCCACGAAGACATGCTGTCAAGCGATCTGCCGCCAGGTCCGCCATCAATGAACAGCAGCGGGTCGGATGCATGATTGCTGCCTGTGCTGTGGATGATGGCGACCGGAAGCTTGATCGTTGGGCCGTTTGGATTGGCGTGGTCTTCTGGTACTGTCACCAAGCCGCACTCGACGGTATACGCGCCGGGTACTTTCATCGGGCACTTTACCGGCTCAAAGCCTGGCCGGTTGGCAACAGGGCCAGATTGCGCCTGAACAGTGGCGAGGCCTGCAGAATAAAATAGCACCAAAAGCAGAATCAATGTGATGGAAAGGCGGCAGGGTGTCTGCCTGATAGAAGGCTTCATTCCGGTTTGACCTCCATATCAAAAGGGTATTTCACTCCGGCAATCCTGTCATCCCTGCCTGTGGTGAAGTTTGCTCCCTCAAATAGGGGAGATTGAACAGGACATGACACTATGCGACTCGGAACATAGAATGGCGTACGGTGGAAACATATGTATGCGTTGGGTCGCACAAAAAAGACTCCGAAGGGTCTTGAACAGTACGGGTGGATTCCTGGACACAGGTCCAATAGAGTAAGATAGTCACAGAGGAACAAGACCATGGCAAGGAGACAGCACACATTCAGTTCTTTATTCAAAGTGGATGCAGTGATGGCGTTGTTGGCCGGTATGAAAAGCAGATTTCAGATATGTTGTGAGTGAGACATCACTGCCAGGTTTCTGTCTCGTTGGAAAACAGAACTACTTGAAAAAAGCCGGGTGTGTTTGATGGCGGGTAAAATGATGGATCAGACAGCAAGCAGTGAAGTGCTAAGCTAGTAAGAATGGTTGAGTGGTTGACGCTGTAGGAAGAAGGATAATAACCGGGCGCTGGTGCGAGGATTATCCGCTTGTCTAAGCCCTATTGGGCACTTCTACTGTGTGATTGCAATACACTGCTGGAATTTGGCAGGCGGAAATGGGGAATTGTCACTTGTAATTAACCCTTACTGCATATCCAGATGATGTGTGTCATTCAGCCGCACCATGGCCGCACTCCCGTTTTTCAACCAGAGTTCTGAAATCGAGCCATTGTACATATAGAAGTACCAGTCATTCCTATATGGCAGCGAAAGGGCAAGAAATATGATCGCCTGCATGATTGCACCATGACTGACTGTCAGGACAGTATCTCCTCTATGGTTCGTCCTGATATGATGAAGAAATGATCCTGCACGTACAAGCAGGCTGTCTGATGGTTCGATATTCATGTTCGGGACTGGAATTCCTGCTGTCCAGCGGGCGTACTCGCTGGAGTAAGAAAGGGATATCTCATCAAGGGTAAGTCCTTCCCAAATTCCGAAATCTATCTCCCTCAGCCTTGGGTCAAGAACAGGCTCGAGAGAACAACTTTCTGCAATGATGGCTGCTGTTTCGGCGGCTCTTTTTAAATTGCTTGAGTAGATAACATCCGGGATATCGCGGGTGAGGTGGCTGGCCAGCTGTTTGGCCTGCCTTTTGCCGTTTTCATCCAGCGGTAAATCTGTTGTACCAATGAACCGATTCTGGGAGTTCCAGATTGTTGTTCCATGACGGATCAGGATTAACCGTACAGTATCGACAGGTGGATTCATGGGATTATTCCCTGCTTTCCAGCACAAAGAGTGAATCGAACAGATTAAACGCTGAGATATACTTGTCAATAGAGCGGACTATCTCTTCGATAACGAATTGATGAGGAGAGGGCATTACCTTCTCGAGGTTGTGATACAGCCTGGCTCGTGCTCGTAGAACTTCCTTGTTCGTCCAGATATAGCGTGCTCCAGTCTGAACCAGCCAATCACGTCTTTCGTTCGAAAGCTCTTCGAATACGAGACTCTCTTCATCAGGTTGGCGCCATTTTTCCCAGCGTTCTGAGTCTACCACAGCTTTTTTCAGGGTCTCCATGAACCCGGATGGAGATACTTCAGGCCTGCTTTGACAGAGAATGGCTTCCTTAAGGCAGATCTGCTGCAGAGCCCTGTATTCGACAGCTGTAAATTCCGGCCCTACATTTGCCCCACCCATACCGCTCGAAGGATATGCCTCGGGGTTGTCTACCCAGTCCGTGTAGTGTCCTTTGATCAGCGACCCATCCTGCCTGACCATTTCGGTCAGGTTTTCTGCCGCTGCCGGATCGAAGAACGATGTGTGAAGGTCGGTGCCGACCTTTGCCACAATGAAACACGGCCAGGCATGCATCAACTGTCGTTCTGTCAGCTGTTTCTTCAATATTTTGAGGAATGTATCAAAATTCTTCCTATCAACCAGGCCGCCATGAACCTCTTCGGTTCCCACTTCATAATCAACCGGCGGAAGCTCTAATCTTATCCGTTCCTGCTCTGCATAGGCAATCAATTCTACAGTGCGATCCGCTACAACTGATATATTTATTGCCTCACCGGGAAGCAGAGTACGATCAACAGTAGGATCTATATGCAGCAGGTTGTATCCAGCTTTCAATGAAGCGGTCAGGGACATCTTCACTTCATCCATTGTCTCAGCTAATGAATGTCCTTGCAGGGGATGCATATCTTTTAACCAGGGCCCCCCATGATCGAGGCAGGGATAAAGGGGGCCTGGCCAATCGTATTGCGCTGCATATAACTTCAATGCCTTTACGAAGGTTTCCTGCGTCCAGCCGGTATACCCGCCGTCTCTATCTACCTGGTTGAGGGTAGCGGCAAACAGCATGGGGGCATTGGCCCGTACTGCTGCAGCAACAGCTGCTTCCAGGACCGCCTCAGAATTAGGGCATACTGCTAACAGTGTTATCTGGATACCTTTGGAACGCAAGTCGATAAGTTTGCGAATTAACTCACTCAATCGAAGCATACCAGCTCCTTTTTTTCCTGGGGGGGAGATATCTCTTGACATTGTGACATTGATTCCATATACTGATACTATAAACGAACAAATGTGTATGCACAAGTGTGAATTATGGAAAAATCGAAACGTCAATTACTGACTGAAGTTGCCAGAGCCTACTATATTGAAAACCGCACACAATCCGAAATAGCGGACAGTGTCGGTATTTCACGAAGCCAGGTCTCGCGATATCTGAGTGAAGCGCGGGAGGCGGGAATAGTTCAGATCCGGATAGTCTCTTCGGATGAATCGGGAACCAGCCTGGGTGAAACCCTCCTGGAGCGATACCCTCATCTGCGTAAGGTCATCGCCGCACCGATATTCGACACATCGCCGGACGTCGTTCGCAGAACAATCGGCCGTTATGCTGCTAACTACATGGAAGATATGATCCGCTCCGATCAAAGATTAACACTTGGGTGCGGCCGAACATTGCGTGAAATGGTAAAAGCCATGCCTGTAAAGGAAATGCCAGGCCTGGAAGTTGTCCAGGCAATGGGTAATATCGGGCATGAAGCTCACGAGATTGACTACAACGAGATCACGCGCGAGGCAGCTGACAAAATGGGAGGGCGTGCTTACTATGTTAGCGCCCCGGCCATTCTG
Organism: Anaerolineales bacterium; assembly: GCA_016927115.1. Classification (GTDB taxonomy): domain Bacteria; phylum Chloroflexota; class Anaerolineae; order Anaerolineales; family E44-bin32; genus JAFGNH01. The sequence goes on from JAFGNH010000073.1 coordinate 43,056, forward strand.
GGACGTGGATCCGAACCCGCAAACTCTCTTTTAGATACAAATCCCATGCTGAAACAGGCATTGGAAATGGCCCGAAGTGCAAGAATTTTTGTTGTCGGACTTGGCTCGCTTGAGAGCGATCTTGTATATTCCCGTGCGGGTTTGATCGGTGAGGATGAGCTTAGCGACCTTTCCGGGGAAGCAGTAGGTGATATCTGCGGTCGTTTTTTCGACATCAATGGAAATGAAAAACCCTCCGCTTTCTATGATCGCATTGTTGGTATCGAATTAAAGGATATTCAGAAAGGAGACCTGTCTATAGGTGTGGCTGGGGGCGCAGATAAGGCGGCGCCTATATTGGGTGCGATCCGGGGAAAATTGATTAATGTTCTGATTACTGACGAACAAACACTTCACAGTATTCTTACTCTCGACGATGCATACCGTGGTTGAAATAGTGCGATGAAAAAGATGTTCAGATTAAAAAGATCAGATTATTAGCCTTCCCTGCCAGGGGCAGTATGTTGTTATCTATTATCGTAAAAAAAGCTCATCCTGGAGGTGCATATAAGGAATTAATAACTGCAAGTAGAGATCCCGCCGCAGAATTGAGACCGTAAAGACGAAGCAAGGTATGAAAATCGGAAATATGGAGGAAAGATAAATGAATAAAAAAGCCACTATCGTAACGCTGCTTTTGGTCCTCGTTTTACTTCTGGCAGCCTGTGCGCCTGCCGCCGTAGAGACTCCAGCCGAAGAACCTGTTGTTGAAGAAGAGGCTGTGGTTGAGGAGCCTGTCGAGGAAGAAGCGCAAGTTGAAGAGCCGATGGAGTTCGCTGAACCTACTCTTATCACAGAAGGGCTGGGCACAGCTGATGACCTTGCTCCCACCGATGAAGAAATCGGCCTCGCAGTTGCACACCTTGATGCGGATGAATCCTTTATCGGCATCGTCGCATGCACTTACTCAACAGACTATCACTCAGCCGTGCCTGATGCAGCTGTTGCCTATGCTGAAGACTATGGAATTAGCGTCGAGACGTTCGATTCAGAAATTGATGTCGAGCGCCAGATCAGCGGAATCGAGAATTTTGTTTCGAGTGGTGCGGATGTTATTGTGGTCTGTGTTTTTGACCCGCCCAGTGTTCAGTCTGCACTTGAAGAGGCGGCTGCTGCAGGTGTCTATATTGTCCAGTACGCTGGCCGAGATGCAGGTGCTTTTGGCGGAGTCACAATCAGTATCGAAGACTCGGATCTTGGAAAAGCTGCGGGTGAGTATGCTGCTCAACTTATCAATGATGAGATGGGTGGTGCGGCCAATGTTGCGATTCTCGATTATCCGGATGTAGCAAACGTCGTACTGCGGGCTGATGCCATTGCTGCCGCCATCACTGAGCTTTCTCCAGATGCAGTCATCGTCGGTAATTATCTCGGCGGGACAACTGAGAATGGTCTGAGTTCCATGGAAACAGCTCTCCAGGAGCATCCTGAAATAAATGCTGTGGTCAGCATCAATGATGCTGGGGCTTATGGCGCAATGCAGGCGCTTGAAGCCAATGGAAACACAGCTGAAGACACGATCATTGTCGGTATTGATGCTGAGCCACAGGCTATTGAGTATATCAATAATGACACAATGTATCGAGGGACTGTCGACACAGCACCAGCGGAAACTGGCAGGATGACCATCATGGCAGCTGTAAAACTGCTGGCCGGAAGCACATTGCCCCAGAATATCCGTGTTCCAGTAAACCTTGTAACAAGGTAATCCATCCAGTCATGTTTAAGCAGGTAGAGAAACCTTGCTTGTACAGCCTGCTTGGACACTCCAGGTGTGAGGGGTGTCTCGCCCCTCACACCTCTTCAAACTAATGAAGGATCAAGTATATGGCAGACAGCAAAATTCTAACCACAGGAAACAAGAGAGACTTGAAACACCGTACCCTGGATTTCCTGGGTGAGCAGGGTTTCATTGTGATTTTTGTTCTCTGGGCGATATTTCTCACCTTTACAACAGACTCATTTGCAACACCCAAGAACATATTCACCGTCCTTCGCCAGGCGACTATTATCGGAATTCTGGCTATTGGCGAACATATGATCGTTCTGTTAGGCACGATGGATGTATCACTGGCTTCTATCCTGACCTTGACTGGCGTGGCGATGGCAGCAGCCATGGTCAATTTCGGGCTGCCTCCCATTACTGCAGCTATTCTCGTGCTCGGTATAGGAGCTCTTGCCGGCTTGATTAATGGACTCATAGTTACAAAATTAAAGATAAACCCAATTATCACAACCATGGGGATGATGAGCATACTGGAGGGTCTTGCTTTTGTGTATACACAGGGGAAAACAATCTTTGGTGAAAGTATCGATACCATCAAATTCCTCTCTCAAGGGAAACTGATCAATATAATACCGGTGCCTGTGATTGTTTTGTTTGTTCTGTATGGATATGCGTTTTTCCTTCTGAGGAAGACCGTTTTTGGAGCGCGGATCTTTGCAGTTGGAAGTAACGAGAGAGCAACCTGGCTGGCTGGAATTGACACCGACAGGGTAAAGCTTGCTGCTTTTGTCCTGGCCGGTGTCCTTGCGGCTACAGGCGGGATCATGCAGGTTGCAAGACAGGGGACGGCAACGGGAGGGATGGGCTCCGATTTCCTCTTCCCGGTTCTCACAGCAGTTGTGCTGGGCGGCGCCAGCCTGTCTGGGGGCAGAGGGAAGGTTTTCAATACCCTTATCGCTGCGATCTTTCTGACAACAATCACAAATGGCATGATTTTGCTGGGGATCAGTATCTATGCCCAGCGTATTATCTCTGGCCTTATTCTGGTGACAGCACTGTCACTCGATCGGCTGCGCACTGTGAGAGGATAAAGCCATGACAGTAGTGCAGCCATTTTTACGAATTCACAATCTCAGCAAAACCTATCCAGGGGTAGAAGCCCTGAAGGGGGTGAGTTTTGATATCTGCAGAGGCCATGTCCACGCACTGGTTGGTGAAAATGGGGCCGGCAAATCAACTCTGATCAAAATCCTGGCCGGGGCGGTCCTTCCTGAACACGGCAGCGAGGTCAGGATCGATGGCAAAGCCTATAAACCGCAAAATCCCGCAGATGCTTTAAAGGCCAGTGTGTCCACTATCTATCAGAACATGAATCTGATGCCGGATCGAACCATTATGTTTAACATCCTGCTGGGAAAAGAACCAGCACATTCCGGATTGATAGACTTTTCTGTCATGAGGGAAAAGACACAGGCCGTACTTGAAACCCTGAACGCATCTTACCTGGACCCGGACAGAGTAGTTGGCAGCTTGAAAATCGGTGAGAAACAAGTTGTCGAAATTGCAAAGGCTCTGATCAACAAGAGCAAGTTCCTGATCATGGATGAGCCAACCGCTGCACTCAATCAGGCTGAGGCTGAAGCGCTCTTTAAAAATATCAGGAGTCTGCGGGAATCCGGAGTGACGATCCTGTATGTATCCCATAGATTGGATGAGATATTCGATCTGGCAGATACCGTTACTGTTTTGAGAGATGGCCACCATATCAGCACTCGGCCTATCGGTGAAGTTACCCGCAGCGGCCTTGTCGAAGAAATGATTGGCCGTAAACTGAGCAGCATTTTCCCGGATAAAACCAATCATCCCGGCGAAGAGATCCTTCGTGTTGAAGGTTTGAATTCAGGGAAGCATCTCAGGAACATCAGTTTCTCGCTTCACAGGGGAGAGGTTCTGGCAGTTGCCGGGTTATCCGGAAGCGGTAAGGCAGATCTCGGGAAGGCCCTCTTTGGAGCTCTTCCTTTAGATGCCGGCAGTCTCTGGGTTAATGGCAGGGTGTATCATCCTTCTCCTTCCGATGCTTTCAAGAATCAGATAATTTTTCTTCCGGAAGATCGAAAGGCAGATGGGGTTATACAGGAATTGAGTATCCGGCGAAATCTTGCCTTATCCGTTCTTCATACTCAGGTCGCTGATAAGCTAGGCATCCTGAACACAAAAAAAGAAAACAAAGTGGCTCAGAAACAAATCAAAGCGCTGGAAATAAAGACACCATCAATGGAGCAGAAAGTTTCAAACCTGAGTGGCGGAAACCAACAAAAAGTCGCTCTCGGACGCTGTCTGGCGGTCGATCCGGAAATATTCATCCTGATGGAACCAACACAGGGAATTGATGTTGGTGTGAAATTCGAGATATACCAGTTCATCCTGCAACAGGCTGCGGAAGATCGGGCCATTGTGCTGATTTCATCTGAGCTGCCCGAGATTCTTGGTCTGGCGGACCGAATCCTTGTGATGAATGAAGGGCGGATCACAGCCGAGCTGTCAGCTGAAAAGACAAGCCAGGAAGAGATTCTGCAATATGCACTGGGTGAATCCGAATAAGCCATCAGATCGGTCAATACTGATCTCGAACCTATACAGCTGAATAATATTAATGGAGAAAAGAAATGTCCAAGAATGATTACAGTCGAGAAACTGGAAAAAGAATCAAGCAGTGGGGTATCGAAGGTGATATTGCCCGTTATATTGAGGGGACTGCCGAACACTCAATTATGTACCGTGCCTTGGGGACGGAACCACAAACCGAGCATCCTTTTAATCTCTATGGTGATATCAAAAGCCAGGGGGCAGCTTTGCGGGGAACGTTTGAGGCAAATAAGGAGAACATTCCGGAAATCGCCCGGATCCTGGTTGAGAAGGGGTTCACTGGTATGGCCGGACATGGACTTGGTACCTCTCAATTCGTTGCCCAGGCAGCTGCAGGAGCGTTCTGGGAATACGCTGGTTGGGATACACGCGACATGGATTCGCTTGAATATGTAATCTACGAACCCCCAATAGATTTTGAAAAAACGGTGTTTTTCACATATTCCGGCAGCGGCAGCACCGTTGACAGCAATCGTGCGGCCGCAAAGGCAAAGGAGCTGGGTGCATTCCAGGTTGCTTTTACAAGTATTGCTGGCAGCCCGATCACCAGGAAATGTGACCTTTCAGTGGTTTGTGCTGGTGGTTTTGATACAGGTGGATCGGATACTTTCCACTATACCACCCGTCTGGCAGCTTCAATCTGGCTGGCCATTGAGATCGGCGCACTTTCCCGCCCTGATGAGCAAGACTGGAATGATCTCCGCAAGAGGTTGTTTGCAACAGCTGATAAATATGATGAGATGTTTGATTGGGTCAGCAAGCGAGCGGAAATTCTCTCAAAACGATACCGAAAGATCCGCGGCGTCCTGGCAGTTGGCAGCGGTTCTAATGAAGGTACGGCTGAGGAGATTGCGCTGAAATACGACGAAATGGGGCATATTCCCACCAAGGGAATGTGCGCCGGGCGACATATCCATGGTGCGCTTGGGTTAACACAGCATGATATCCTGACGATTATTGTCGCACCAGTGGATGATCCCAACTATGGAGCTTTACGGGATATTGCGCAGGTAACTTATATGCTCAAATCTCCTTCCATCGCGATTATCAGCGAAGAAGATGAACGCGTTGCTGAGCAGGTGGATGATGTCTTCCGGCTTGATGAAACCGATCCGAACATCTTCCCCATACTGGCAATCTTGCCTGGACAGCTTCTGGCGTACTTCAGTGCGGTTGCACAGGGCGATATCAATCCTGATTGCCAGCGTGCAAATATCGCCCGCCATGCAAAAGTCTGGAATTGGCTTTTCCCAAAGGACACCCACTGATCACTATCTGACGCATAATTACTCTGCAACCAGCGAAGCAAACCGGGGAAGGGATCCTGACTTCCCCGGCTGATTAGAAATCATAGAGGGTTTCCATGACAAGAGATATTTCCGTCCTCGGCCCGTTAAATATTGATCTCCTGATCGTTGGTGAAGGTCCGAAGGAATTATCAGATCTGCCATCATGGGATGGCCCGGCAGAAATGACTATGACTGCGGCCGGTTCTGTCGGGTACACTGTTGGCGATCTGGCCAAACTCGGGTTGGGGGTCAGGGTTGTATCCAATGTCCCGGATGATCCGTTGGGTTTGTTCATTATTGATTCGTTGAAGCGAGATGGCGTCGATATCTCCGGCATTCAGAAAATTCCGGATACGGAGGCCGGTATAGGTGTCTATATGCTGCTGTTTGGCAGCAGGAAACGTCCGCTGGTTTATCGTTTACCGACACACTCAGCCTGGCCAGAGGAATATTCTGAGACAGCTGTAAATAAGCTGCTTGATGCAAGGATCCTTCATTGCGGCGGACTTCTTCATTTCAAGGACCTGTGGTGTGGAGTAACTACCGAGATTTTCAGGGAAGCGAAAAATCGGGGAATAACCACAACACTCGATCCGCAGTTTCCACTCTTTATTATGGAACCGCCGTGGATGAGAGCAATGGGCGATATCCTGCCATACGTGGATATTCTCTTCTGTGACGAAACAGAAGCAAGAAACATAACAGACAGGGAATCCCTCCCCGAGTGTGCAGAAATGCTGCTCGATTCCGGCCCCGGGACCGTAATCATAAAACAGGGAGCTGAGGGAGCCGGTATTTATATGAATGGCCAGGGGTACTTTCAGAAAGCTGTGCATCTGGGTGACCTGGTCGACAGTATAGGCGCCGGGGATGCATTTGATGCTGGTTTTCTGTATGCGACGCTGCAGGATTGGCCGCTGGAAAAGCGGCTGTTGTTCTCCTGTGTGGCAGCCGGTTTCACGGTCACCGGTGTAGGGGGGACAGATACATTCCCGACCATTGAAGAGATTGAATCTGTAATGGTGAAATATTCTTGACGCTCTGTAGTTCAGTAGGGCGGGTGGGGGTCGAACCTGCATTTCCGGAGGAAACGGATCTTAAGACCGCCGCTTATGCCAATTCCGCTGAATTGCCGCGGCATTCCCCAGGACATCAGCACCGTACCGCTGAAGGCCTATTCCAGTATTTGAGCTTCCCTATTCCTTGTCCTGTGCAAAATATCCTGCTGTTAAAAAGTAAGATAGTAGGGCAAAGAGAGGCTGACCGAATGGTAGCTTGGGGAATCTATTTATTTCCCCCGTTAAACTTCATGATAGGATAGTCAAAATGATGATCCGGTGGCAATGTACTGCCATGGTATTTCATCCGGACACCGGTTTTCTCATGTGTATTGGGTGCTCTGACTTTGTCTTTCAAGTGGGCATGGCTATACAACAATTTCATGAGCAGGTCCGATGAATGGTTAATATCAGAAAGTATCAACTTGTACTGGAGGGTCAAATGCTTAAGTCGATACTCATCCTCACAGCCGATGCTGGTTTTGGCCACCGACGAGCCGCACAGGCTGTCAGCGCGGCCTTGGAAGAGCAAATCGGTGATGATTGTCAGGTTCAGATCATCAATCCGATTGAAGACCCCGATATCCCAAGGTTATTAAAACAGGCTGAAAGCGGTTACGACCGGATCGTAATCGAGGATCCAGAACTGTACCTGTTCACTTACAAAACCAGTGATACCCCACTGGTTGCCAGTGCAATGCAGGATATTTTCGCTGTTACTCTCCATAAGACATTGAGCAAGATCATTGATCGCTATCAGCCGGACGTTGTCATAACTACCTACCCCGCATACATCCAGGCAGTTATTTGGGCACTGCGTGAGCGAGGTACTCAAACAAAAACCGTTGTCGTCATTACCGACCTGATCGATGTTCATGACCTGTGGTTCCATAAAAAGGCCAGCCTGACCTTTGTGCCGACTCAAGATGTATACGATCAGGCCCTGGAACGCGGGTTGTCAGCGGATCATATCTACTATAGCGGGTTGCCCGTTCACCCGGCTATTGCACGTGAGATACGGGATAAAAGGACGATACGGGAGTCACTGGAATGGGATCTCAATCAAACTACGGCTTTGATCGTCGGATCGACTCGCAATCGACACACGGCAATTATCACAAAACTACTGGACCAATCGGATCTTAACCTCCAGATTGTTGCAATAAGCGGTGGGGTTCCTGAAGTCGATGACGAATTGAATCGTTATAATTGGTGCAGCACAGTCCACACCTATGGACTGGTTAAAAACCTGCCGGAAATGATGATGGCTGCGGACTTCATCATCTGCAAGGCGGGTGGTCTGATTGTATCTGAAGCGCTGGCCTGCGGCTTACCAACTATCCTGTATGAGGCACTGCCTGGCCAGGAGGCCGGTAACGTCCGTTATGTGGTTCAAAACGGAGCCGGGGTATGGGCACCGGGCCCAACCGGAGCACTGAGTGCCGTTTACTCATGGCTGGCGGGGAAAGAAAATAATCTGGAGACTTTTCGGTTGGCTGCTGAAAAGACGGGACGACCACGTGCAGCTTATGAAATTGCCGAGCAGATCTGCAGGCGAATATTAAAAGTGGAGTAAGACATCTTCGGGATTTGCATCATCTATGCCGGGAAGGCGATGTGTACATCCTAAAGGCTTATAAGTGGAGCAAGAAATCGATAGGAACCCCATACTGGGTCGTTCCGATTGGGGATCTGCTCGCAGAAATGGAAGTAACCAGCAATGGGCTGGATAATTACGAAGTTGTGTGGAAGCTGGCGTAAACGGGTATAAATACACTTTAACTAAAGAAAAATACATACATCTGGGGCTGCTGCTCAACAAGTTCAAGAGCCCTGTCAACTTGGTCCTGAGCACCGCAGCTTTCCTGTTTTTGATTCTCTATGTCACCGCTGATATCCCCATTATCTTCGGCATGGATGTGGTCAGCGGGCTGTTTGGCTTCTTTCGATGCGAAGTTATTGAACATGATATCTTTTGCGGATTGATGATCATTGATCTGGAGTAGACAATCGCAATCGTTTCACGTTTGAATCAAAAAAGCTATATTTGAACCATGCATTCCGGTTCGATATAGCTCTTTTACTATAGGGCGGGTGGGGGTCGAACCCACATTCCCGAGGGAAACGGATTTTAAGTCCGTCGCGTCTGCCAATTCCGCCACCGCCCCGTTTGGTACGAATAATTGTAGCGCGCTTGTTGAGTACGTCAAGTGACGGCGTGGATATTGACCATGGAGGTATGCCCCGACACGGCCTCCCATAGTTTTACCTGACCACACCCGGTCTGGCAGGGTTGAATTATGTAACCTGTCTATGGCTCAAGCTCAAGCACACTCTCCGATTCAGCGGCTATCTCTGCTTTATTCCACAGCATCGACCGGTACTGGATCGTGCGCCACAGATCGGCCTGGTCGATGTAATGTTCGTGGCAGGGGGGGTTCACAGGAACCTGAGATCAGTATCTGGGATAGATCTAAAGCAGCAGGCCCTGTTTGACAGTCAGGGGAGAACACTATAGATTCAACCGATGAAAGGTAGGAGAAGGTCTGGTATTTTGGTCCGGGAATCAAGCGGATAGTTCCATAACTCTGGATGGCTGCAACCCGAGGATTCAAAAAAAGGGTAGAAATATGAACTCCATTGTGCTTTTTACCACCGATCGAGGGGAATCTCACCAGCAGGCTGCACTGGAGGCGGCACCACCGGAAATGGAAGTGCGCATGCTGCGGGCACCAGGCAGAGCTGCGCTGAAAGAGGCGCTGGCAGACGTTTCCTTCCTGATTTCGGAGCGCTCCGGGGTAATCGACCGTGATGTAATAGCAGGTGCGACGAATCTCAAGTTAATTCAAAGACTTGGCTCTCTGACATTTGATATAGATCTTGAATCTGCAGCTGAAGCTGGAATCGCCGTATGTTATTGGCCAGTTGAGAATGTAATCAGAGTAGCGGAACATATTGTGATGCAGATGCTCGCACTGACCAAGAGGCTCCTTGAGGTGGAGAGGATTACGTTGGAAGCAAGCCCGGATTGGGGTGAAAGCAGGCGGACGGATGAGGATACATTCGCCTATAACTGGTCAGGCCGTAGTGGTATCGGCCAGTTGTGGCAGCGAACAGTGGGAATCATCGGAATGGGTGAGATTGGTGTTGAACTGGCACGACGTCTGCAGGGTTTTGGCTGCGAGGTTCTGTATAATAAACGGACTCCGCTTCCTGTGCATGTGGAAAAGGAGCTCGGTTTAACGTACGCAGAATCTGCGGATCTTTTCACCCGAAGTGATTTTCTTGTCAACTTGCTTCCCTACAGCAAAGAGACAGATATGCTGCTGGATGAAGCAAAATTCAAGCAGATGAAACAGGGGGCGTTTGTGGTCAGCTGCGGCAGCGGGAGCATTCTTGATGAAGCTGCACTCGCAGAAACGATCCGGGAGGGAAAGCTGGCGGGTGCAGCGCTGGATACGTTCGAGTGGGAGCCTGTGAGGGCAGATCAGCCGCTGCTGGCGTTGGCAAAAGAAGGTTACAATGTGCTGCTTACACCGCATACGGCTGCCGGAACCCCCCCAGAGAATCAATCGGAACCTGCACGAGCCCGTGACTACATCAATATTCGTAGATATCTCGCAGGACAGGAACTGCTGTATCGCCTGGTCTGAGATCGTATTCACCTTTGAATAGCAAGCAGTTATTCCCGGAGCAACATAACAATAATAGAGAGTCTCTGCCGGATCACGTTCAAATGATGCCGGGTTCTCTGAATGGAGGTGCCTGAAACGTCAATCCAGCATACTCTCCACCACCCGGGCCATTTCATCCGGGGTGAGATTGCCTTCCACAACGATAAATTGACTACCGCGGAAGCAGGTGGCAAAACTATACGGTCCGTTTTCATCGGTATAGTCTTCGATGATTACAGCTATTCCCCGGAGTGTATACCATTCGTCTTCGTAAGGTTCCCAGTCTGCATCGGCGAAAAATTCGTCATAGGTGCTGTAAGGATTGTACGCAGCGCTGGTAGAGAGGTAATCCTCATCCCCGGGGCCATAGAAATCTACCACAGAGACCTCACCGCCGCCGGGTGCAAACCAGATTGCGTCCTCTCCGAAATCCTCCGCCTGCATGGTGTAGGCTTCATAAAGTTCGTAGCCGTCAGGGACATATGAGGGAACCAGTTCCGCAGGGGCATTTATGGGTGGAAATTCGGAACCCGGGTAGTCTTTTTCCCAGCCCTCACCCCAGATTTCATCGGGATCCATCAGGGGTTCAACATCCGGTTTTGAAAAATTGGGCGCCGGCAGTGTGGCTGCAGGAGCCTGCGGCTGTCCACCTTGTTGTACGTAAACACTGTAATCGCTGAAGCTGCAGTGGTATTCGCTGGTTGCTTTGTTCGGGTTCAGCACAATCAAATACAGATATTGATAGCGGTCGGCATCGACTGTGACCTGTGATCCTGCCGCCTGGAAGAGGCTGGCTGTGCCGTTTTCGATGCCCACCAGGAGGGGTTCAAGGTCGCTTGATTGCAGCGAGACACTGACGATGCCATCAGCAAGAATTTCAACATAGTCCGCGGCGATCTGCCCGACACCATCGACCGGTATGAAAGTCTGCCCGGTTTTGGCTGTTCCTTCCAGGCGCAGAACCGGAAAGGTGCTGCCTTCTTCGAAGTCTCTTGTAAGCAATGCGACTGAGAAGCCTCGCAGTGTTTCCTCGAGGGATGTTCCAACGGTCTGCAGTGCTGCCTCAATGGCATCATACCCATTGTGAGGGACGGCCTGCTCCCAGATAGAACGAATCAGGTTTGCCCCAAAATGTTCAGAAAGATAGCGTATGTAAATCCACTCACCATACCAGTGACCATCGTCCTCGACTCGTTCGGTTCCCCCGACAGCCAGCTGGCAGGTATCGGGAGATTTGAAGACAGCATAAAGATCCTCCACACCGTCATTTACATCATCATAGACCTCATCCTGCATCCAGGTAGCGGTGGCTTCCCAGAGCCAATCGGCCGGTTCTTCGCCGTCGTAACCGAACTGAATGGTGTGGTTGAACTCGTGTGCCACGGTCGAGCGCATCAGGTCCAGCGGATCGTATCCTTCGAGGTCGAGGTCTTCCGTATTGGCGTAGTCATTATCCAATGCCATGAAGGATACAGCTGCTCTTTTTTCGATAGTGTCTGTATTGGGGTTATCGCCGCGTACACCGTGGGTGTGGGGTTCCATGCTGTTTTCGACATACCCAAAGGTGCCGTCCCAGAGGATTTCCAGAAGATACACATCAAAGAGCGAGTTCCCACCGATCTGGCCATCCGTTGGAGGTGCAGCCCAGCCGAACTGCTCTATCTCCATCTGCCAGACGTACTCCAGGGCCTCGGCAATTGTTTGAACGAATTCACTGGAGGGAACGGCATCCTCGCCCGTGAAAGTGTAATGAATACGGAAGTGCTGAGTGTCAAGCAGCTCCTCCGAACCACTCAGGACAGGGCGTTCCTCTTCATCATATTCTTCCTCATACCCTCCCGTACCGTCTGAATCCGGAGTGCCATACGCACCTTCTCCTTCGAAAGTACTTTCTTGAGAAGGGTCCTGGGCCGGATCGCTGCCCTGCAGATCGTCCTGGGTTTCGTAGAACATCAGGTCCTGGCTGTCCTGGAAGGCCTGAAATACACCTGTAATGGTCACACAGGAAGCGCCTGTAACAAGAATGAATATTGAGAGAATTAAACAGGCAGCTTTACGTCTGGGGGGCATGAATAACTCCTCCGGTAATTTATCCCAAATGGATGGGAAAGCCTGTATGGAAATACCATCAGGTTTGTTGAATAGTAACATGAAAGGGTATGTACTCCGGAAAAATATCGGCGAAATTTATTTACACCGGTTGGAAAATGCCTGGTGCGTTCCTGCAAGGAATTCGTATACTCTCTGTTGATCAGTCAGCTTGCTTTCCGGCAGCTTTGTTACGAAAATGTCTGGCCGTTTCCGGGGACTTTTAAGTGCCAGAAGTAATCCCTGAACGCAGTCATAAAGTATTTTGGACGGAGGAAAAAACAGTATAAAGCTCTGGTGGAATGTTAATAGAATGCATAGGGTGGCTGTGCTATAATCCCCTCCGAAAGGAAGCAACGTATGTTCAAACGATTGGGAAAGATGCTCACTGGTGATCCGGATCAGCGTGATATGGATCGCTACACAGAAAAAGTAAACGAAATCAACGGGTTGGAAGCCCGGATGCAGCAGCTGAGCGATGACGAACTCAGAGGGAAAACAGCTGCGTTCAAATCCAGGCTGGCTGCTGGCGAAACGCTTGAAGACCTGCTTTCCGAGGCATTCGCTGTTGTTCGTGAAGTGTCCGTACGTACACTCGGCATGCGCCATTTTGACATCCAGTTGATAGGCGGCATGGTACTGCATGAGGGACGGATCGCGGAAATGCGCACCGGTGAGGGTAAAACGCTCGTAGCTACACTGCCGATTTACCTGAATGCGCTTGAAGGCAAGGGTGTCCACCTTGTTACCGTGAACGATTACCTGGCACGGCGTGACGCACGATGGATGGGGCCGATTTTCCATTTTCTGGGATTGAGTGTTGGTATCCTGCAGTCCGCGTCCCGCACAGAAGCCGGCCGAAAAGGTTTTCTCTACGAACCTGAAAGTGAAGCTGCCCAGGAAGATATCCACCAGATGCAGATTGTATCGCGCTCGGAATCCTATGCAGCCGATATCACGTATGGGACCAACAATGAATTCGGCTTCGATTACCTGCGCGATAATATGGCAAGCACTCTTGAGGCGCGTTCCCAGCGCGGTCACAATTTTGCGCTCCTGGATGAGGTTGACAACATTCTGATCGATGAAGCCCGTACCCCGCTGATCATTTCCGGCCCATCTCATGAAGAACCGCAAACTTATGAGCAAATGTCACAGGTTGTCCGCCAGATGAGGCCCGAGGATTATGAGATCAGTGAAAAGGACCGCACCGTGGTGCTCAACGACATTGGAATTAACCATGTCGAAGAGCTGCTGGGCATGCCCCTGCGTGATCCGGACAGGCCGGAAGACATCACACACGAACAGGCGCGCATGCTCGGATACCTTGAGCAGGCACTGCGGGCTGAGTTCCTGTTCAAGAAGAACAAGGACTACGTGGTGCAGGGAGGCAAGGTTATCATTGTTGACGAGTTCACCGGGCGGCTGATGGCCGGCCGCCGCTGGTCTGATGGCCTGCACCAGGCTGTGGAAGCAAAAGAGGGGGTTCGGATCGGGCAGGAAAATGTAACCTATGCCACGATTACCCTGCAGAATTACTTCCGGATGTATACGAAGTTGGCTGGTATGACAGGCACAGCCGTTACCGAGTCGGAAGAGTTTAACAAAATATACGAAGTGGATGTGTTTGCCCTGCCTACCAATCTGGAATATGTGGCCTCACTGGAAGGGACGGACCTCGAAGCTGTCGAATATAAGGAAGATAATCTGCGCTTTGTGAAATATATTCGCAGCGGGGATCCTGAGCAGAAGGCAACTTTCTGGAAGCGGAAAGATTACCCGGATGTCGTTTTCCGGACTGAAGAAGCGAAACTCCGGTCCATTGTAATGGAAATTCTTCGCCGCCATGTATACGGGCAGCCGCTCCTGGTGGGTACTACTTCAGTGGAACTTTCCGAACTGTTGTCCAGCCGGCTGCGGGCGGATTCACTGCAGAAGCTGGCAAATATCATGATCCTGCGGCGGGAGTACATGCAGCAGAATAATATTGAAGAAACGGGGCTCCGGATCAATGAACTGCTGCCGTTGTATGAATCCCTGGACTCGCTGTCCACGTCGGTGCTGCGCAGTTTTGCCCGCAGCCTGGGCTTGTCCCTGAATCCGACCAGGCCGGAGAACCTCCAGCGTTTGGGAGAAGTGCTCGACCTTGGGCAGGAATATTTTGAACGGATCGCTGCCGTGCTGCAAAGCGGAGTCCGGCACAATGTGCTGAACGCGAAAAAGCACACGGAAGAATCTCAGATCATTGCCGGTGCAGGAGAAGTCGGCGCGGTGACAATCGCGACCAACATGGCCGGTCGTGGTGTGGATATCAAGCTTGGTGGAGAGCTGGCCGAGGAAGTGCTTGGAGCGGTACACCGGGTTTTACGGCGAATAGGCGTAGAAAATCCTACACGACTCAGTGTGGAGGAACGACTGGCGGCACTTGAACAGGCAGACGATGAGGCAGTTGGTATTTACGGTGCCGAGATTGAACTCTTCCACCAGTATATTGAGAATGAAAAGCTGGTCCGCCAGGTGGGCGGGCTGCATGTGATTGGTTCCGAGCGGCATGATGCACGCCGGATCGACAATCAGCTGCGCGGCCGGGCAGCACGCCAGGGCGACCCCGGTTCTTCCCAGTTTTATCTTTCCATGCAGGATGAATTGATGCGTCTCTTTGGTGGTGAACAGGTAGGCAGCCTGATGCAGCGCCTGAGTATCGATGATGCGATGCCGATTGCACACAATATTGTGGACCGCCGTATAGAGCAGGCCCAGACCCGCGTGGAAGGTGCCAATTTCGACACACGGAAACACCTGCTTGAGTATGATGATGTGCTCAATCAACAGCGTGAAGTATTCTACAGCCAGCGCAATCGTATCTTTACCAAAGATGATCTGAGCGAGGATATCGCGTCCATGCTGTCTCTTGAGATCGAACGCCGGGTTAACCTGGCCGCAGACGATCCGCAGGGCGGCTGGAAGCTTCTGGCCTGGCTTGAAGAGATCCAGCCAACGCTCAGCCTGGAATCTGAAAATCCATACCCATCCTTTATGCTGAGCCTGCTGCTGCAGCAGCTGGAAGGAGCTGCTGAGGAAGAATTGAAGCAGGCCTTCAACAGCATCGTTGAGGATGCACTCCAATCGTATTATGAACATCTCGCTGAAAGCACCCATCAGCAGTTTGAAACCGCGCTGGACCGTATGAAAGACCAGGTTTCCCAGCGGGTTGAACTGGCTGAAACCGCTATGGATGGAGTACTCCTGGAGGCGGAGGAAAGCGGGCAGATGCCGCGTGTTGAGGATCTGCTTTCTGTGGTGGAACACACCGCTGGCCTTCGTCTGCAACTGGACGATAAAAGCCAGGCTGCCGTTCAGCAGGATCCTGATAAGATACGGCGGATGCTGCCGCAGTTTGTCGAAGCCAGCCTGGGATTGAGGATCTGGGCTGGAATGATCCGGACTATTGAAGCGAGGCTGGGCGAAAGCCTGAATCTCGATACGAAACTGCCCGCCCCGATCGATTGGGACCAGGCGGCTGCGGATTTGAATACTGCGTTTGAAGACGCCTGGAACCGCAGGGCTGAACGTATTCAAAGTGATGTGGCGCGTGATCTCAACCGTGACCTTAAAGGCCAGGAAATCAATGATGTATTAAAATTGCGAATGCTGGTTCAGCTCAGTTATGGTCAGCGTACTGTCTTCGATCGTAAAACACACCAGCGCCAATCCGTACGTGTGGGGCGGTTCAGCTATGCATTTACTGCCGCCAGACTGCTGGATGGGTTGGAGCCTGAAGAGCTCTCAGGCCGGATTCTCGAACATTTACGAGGTGCGCAGGATTATATTGCGCAATCTGTCGGGGAATCTGAAACGATTCGTCTGGGGGCATCGCCTTTGAAGGAACTCGATTTACCGCTGCAGGATGTGATTCGTGAGCGGTTTGGCGAGGAAGCTTTTGAAAAGTATGCTCAGGAAGAATCACTGCTGTCTCTGCCTGAAACCGTGCTGGAAGCTATCAAGGAGACGCTGGGCAGCTATCTGATGACAAAATTCTATCGGCGCCAGTTCCTTTCATCAGGGGATCGTGCCTGGGTGGATTATCTTACCCAGATGGAAGCACTCCGTACTTCGATCGGCCTCGAGGCGTACGGTCAGCGTGACCCGCTTGTGCAGTATAAGAGCCGTGCATTTGATATGTTCCAGCAGCTTCTGGAGGAAATCCGCAGTGGTATGGTCTCCCGGATGTTCCGGGTTCGTCTCGCAGCTCGAGGCGCAAGTACCGCCAGTCAGATCAATGTTGGCACCGATCAAAATGCTGCCGCCGGGTCGACGAATAAGAGCAGCTCGAGAAAGCGGCGTCGCCGCAGACGTTAACAATGTGTTTTCTGCTGGAAACTTGAGCAGCTTTGCTTTCCAGAGAGAATTAACTTCTGTCTCCGGTGGAGGATAATGCAGTGATTACTGGCGAATCAAATTCCATCAATATTCTGCCCAAGATTGATCTCCACCGCCACCTTGAAGGATCACTACGGATGTCCACGCTGGAGGAGTTGGCGGCTGAAGGTTCCATAGACCTTCCCGCGGACAAGGAAACCCTTCGTTCACTGGGTACCCTTGTTTCCGCTGATCCCCGCACGCCGCAGTCGCTGCTGCGAAAATTTCAGGCATTACGCTGCGTTTACGCCAGCCCTGAGCTGATCCAGCGATATGTGCGAGAAGCCATTGCTGATGCTGCAGCAGATAGTATTATCCACCTTGAGATGCGCTTCTCGCCGATGGCACTGGCAGGAGAAAGACACTTTGCTGCAGGCGATGTGATCAAGTGGGTTCTTGAAGCTGCAGATAAGGCAGCAGTGCAGGAATCCATTGGAGTAAAACTGATTGCCAGCGTGAATAGACATGAACCGGTAGAAACAGCTGAAAAAATTGCGCAGGTAGTAGTTGATTCCATGAGTGAGAGGTTGGTAGGATTTGATCTGGCTGGCGATGAGGAATCCGTTAACGCAGATGCTTTTGTCCCGCTTTTTCGCGATGTCCAGTCTTCCGGCATGAAAATAACAGTCCATGCAGGCGAGTGGAGTGGGGCAGACGCAGTTCGCCAGGCTTTGGAAGTCTTTCAGGCAGACCGTATAGGTCATGGTGTCCGGATTGTTGAATCCGAAGAAACGGTGGCGCTGGCACGTGATCGTGCTGTGCCCTTCGAAGTCTGTCCGTTCAGCAATATTGCCAGTGGGGTAACGGACAGATGGCAGGACCACCCAATACG
Organism: Anaerolineales bacterium; assembly: GCA_016927115.1. Classification (GTDB taxonomy): domain Bacteria; phylum Chloroflexota; class Anaerolineae; order Anaerolineales; family E44-bin32; genus JAFGNH01. The sequence continues at coordinate 60,827 of JAFGNH010000073.1, forward strand.
GGAAATGGTCATGGCGGGATTGCTTGTGACCATCAATACAGATAATCCCGGGATTCTGGATAACACACTGTCTGATGAGATCACCAGACTGACGGCTGAAACGGATATTTCTTTGGGAACGATAAAAAGCTTTATGCTGAATGCGGCAAACGCTTCCTTCCTGCTGCCTTCCGGGAAGAAGGCGCTGGAAGAAAAACTGCTCAGTGCGTATCAGCTCGGTCTCTGAGCAGCGGAACGGGGGATTACAAAACCGGCAGCCGTATTGTTATAAACCGCCTCTATTTCGAGCAATCAGACCTTGCGTTCCCATTCAGCAACGCATTCCCTGATGAACTCCTTGATCTGCGGATCCGGAATTTCTTCCAGCGGGTAGCTTTCCACACCAATTAATGCCTTAACTTCACCATACCGGCTCTCAATCAGGCGAACTGAGAGATGAGTTTTTCCACTGATGCGGATTTTCTCCTGGATGATGTCATTAATCTGTTCCACCATTGAGCGTGGTTGTGGTAAAACCTCCGGTTTCTTTTTTCGGTCCTTGCTTTTTTGCAAGGGAGCAGGTTGTTCCATCAGCGAAAGCTCTGTAGATAGCGCCAGGGATTCCGGGATTTCCTGCTGGATCCAGGCCACCAATTCATTCAATGACCCGGAAACGATGTGCCAATCGGAGGATTCCTTCAGTTCCGATAAGGAGGAATACTCGCGGTTTTCGACAGAAAGAATCAGGCGCCCGGTTCCAGGGTGGCGTTTTATGGCTGCAATTTGTTCAACGGCTGCTGCAGAGCCAGATCGTGGCGCATCATCAGAAAGGTTCGGCACGGGAAACTCTGTGGAAGGTGCCGATTCCCGGGCGGCTGAGTCGGCCGCTGGTGTTTCCACCGGTTCTCCTGAGATCTGCTCCGCTTCGGATACCTCAGGGGGGAGAGGTTCTACCTCTGCGGCAGGGATTCCTTCCGGAGTAGACGGATCACCAGTGCCGACAGCATCAGAACTGACTGTTTCAGTTTCGCCTGTTTCAGCTTTCTCCATATCCCTGCGATTCAGCAGAATAGCAACAGCGATCAGCGCACATGCCAGGCCGACAGCGATAAGGATAATACCGATCATAAGCGGGTTTTCAAGTGTCATGGTACAGTCTCCGGCTGACAGGCAGGGCAGAAATGAGTGCTGCGCTGGCCAACAAGAATGCGCTCAATGGCTGTGCCGCAGGTAGGGCAGGGAAGGCCTGTGCGGTGGTATACCTGAAAGGCGTTCTGGAAATCTCCACCTCTGTATATCCAATCAATACTGGCACCCTGGCGTTGAATGCCTTCTTCCAGGGTCTCACGAATATACTGCCATAAGGTTTCAGCTTCCTTGAAGCTCAGTGTATCAGCGTTTCTTTCCGGATGGATATGGGCCCGATGCAGTGCTTCATCCGTGTAAATGTTGCCCATCCCTGCCAGAAACGATTGGTCCATCATCAACGGCTTGATTTTTCGCTTGCGCCGGGAGAGCCGGGAATAAAACCAGTTAGCTGTGAAAATATCTCCCAGTGGTTCCGGTCCAAGCTTATCATAGATTGCTGCCGGATTTGTAGTGTAGAATACCCGTCCAAATTTGCGCGTGTTACTGAATCGCATACTCCAGCCATCCGCAAAGTAGAAAATGGTATGTTCATGACCGCCTGCCGGCTGGTGATGGTCCGCCAGCAAGATATCTCCGCTCATACGCAAATGGATCAGCAGTGTGCCCTTTGAACATGGAAATACCAGATACTTGCCACGGCGCTGCACATCCAGGATGGTCTGGCCGCACAGCTGCTCATGAAAGGATTCCCAATCCGGCATGGCAATCTGGCGTCTCCAATCATTACTGATATCTGCGATTTTCTGGCCGGGGACCTGCAGTCCAAGCCGTCCTTCTCTCAGATTGCGGGCAATGGTTTCAACTTCGGGTAATTCAGGCATTGCAGTGATTATACCCGGCGCTGACCCTCATGCAACCTCATAGGAGTGCAATCGTTTTTACTATAAGGATAGGCTTTTTTGATCACAACAGTTGCCCGGGCGATTGTCCGAAAGCACAGGTACCTAATACACTGTAACCATATCCCGGATCTGTTCCAGCTTGGCCTCTCCGATTCCCGAGACCTGGAGCAGGTCGTCGATCTCTATGAACGGGCCATGCAGATCGCGGAATTCAACGATTTTCTTTGCAGTAGCTGGGCCAATACCAGGAAGGCGCTCCAGTTCCGGTGCTTCCGCCAGGTTCAGGTTCACCAGGTCGTTGTTCGACCGCGTTTGTTCTGCTGTGGTAGAGGCACTGCTTGTGGGCTGCAGATATGGAATGTAGAGTTTCTGGCCATCTGCTACAGCCGCAGCCAGATTGATCGTCTCCAGGTCCGCCTTTTCTGTTGTCCCCCCGGCAGCGTTGATCGCATCAGCTACTATTGCATCGGTGGGCAGGTTGTATACCCCTGGCGTTGCGATTGCACCGCAAATATGGATAGTGTAGGGTTCTGACGTTGGAGGTGGGAGAAGTGTGACCGGTTCTCCCCTTGGTGGGCTGAGTACCAGAATCACCAGCCCAGCTGCAGTGAAACCGCCCAGAATGCCCGAAAAGACAAGAATAAGTTGTTTCATTGTCTTTCCCCCTTTCTTTGTTCCATTATACAGGAACTTTTCCGAAGGTTCCTTCACTGTTCAAAAACATATGCCTGTTCCGTTGAGCGCCATATGCATGGAAGGGTTGATGCGAAGGTCTGTGTGCCGGGGGAGTGTATGAAACAAAAGCAGGGCAGCCTGAAGTTATTGAACCATTCCAGGTGCAGGCATTGTACGTCCTGATTAATGTAATGATTGAGTACCAATTCTCCGGCTATCATGGTTATAATAGCGCCATGTCAAAATCGTTTACCGGAAGAGGAGATAATGGAACCACCGCTGCGCTTGGGTCGGGGCGGATCCGAAAGGATGATGCCCAGCCCGAGGCGTTCGGGACGGTGGATGAGTTAAGCGCCGTACTGAGTGTGGCCCGCACCCACTGTACCGATCCGCTGGTTTTAAAAGCGGTGATCGAAATCCAGCGTGACCTGTTCCATCTTATGTCTGAACTTGCCGCTGCACCAGAAGTTCAGGCAGAGTACCGCCATATCGATCCCGACAGGGTTGCCTGGCTGGAGGAGGAAATCAGCCGGGTTGAAAACCTGGTTGAAATACCCGAAACGTTTATCCTCAGCGGCAGTCAACCTGCCGCCAGTGCGTTTGACCTGGCGCGAACCATAACCCGAAGAGCTGAGCGGCGGGTTGTAACGCTTTTTTTTGCAGACCGGGTAATCAACCAGGAGCTGCTTCGCTATCTCAACCGGCTTTCTTCCCTGCTCTTCCTTTATGTGCTCCTTGAGAGTACACGGGATGGAAGCCCGATCATTCATGTTAATCAAGAGCCATTATCATGACCGGTACGATAATAAATGCTGCATTAATTCTAGTCGGTGGTTTTATCGGTTTGCTGGCAAGGACCAATATCGCCGATCGTTATCAGAAGATCATCCTTTCGGGCCTTGGCTTGTTCACGCTTGCCATCGCTTTTGGCCTCTTTCTGCATGGGGAAGAGTCGCTGGTGATCCTGGGAAGTGTGCTGTTGGGGAGCCTGCTGGGAGAGTGGCTGCAGATCGAGCAGCGTCTTTCCAGGTTGGGAACAAGGATTGAAACCTGGTATGCTCACGCAAATGGCGCTGCAGCTGATGATACCTTTGTCCGTGGTTTTGTTTCTGCCAGTCTGCTGTTCTGTATCGGCCCGATGGCGATCCTGGGATCGATCCAGGATGGGCTTTCCGGTGATTTTCAACTGCTGCTGATCAAGTCTGTGATGGATGGTTTCGCCGCCATGGCGTTGACAACATCGCTGGGAGTGGGAGTGATCTTCTCAGTGATCTCCGTGTTTGTTTACCAGGGGGCTATAAGTCTGCTTGCCGCCCAGATGCAAACAATTCTGACTGGCCCGATGATAAACGAACTGAACGCGGTCGGCGGCATCCTTCTTTTGGGGCTTGCGATCAGCACCCTGCTTGAGATAAGGCAGATAAAAGTGGGGAATATGCTGCCTGCTCTGATCCTGGCACCCATTTTTATGGCGCTGGTTTCTTTATTCTAAAACCCGGTTGATACCCGCTCTGATTACCGAATCAGCCTGACCTATAAATTTTGAGCCTCTTCTATGGTTTTATTCAGGATTTCCTGCAGTTCACCGTATGCAGCCCATTCCAGAATTTCACCATTCAGAACGAGGGTAGGGGTAGCCTGAATACCTTCCTGCAGACCAAGGAAAAGCTGTTTCTCCACCTCACCGGTATAGGTGCCTGAACTCAGACAGTCGGAGAAAGCCGCGGTGTCGAGATTGAGCCCTTCAGCCATAACCTCCAGGTTCTTGGGCAGGTACTGGCCGCTGTTAGGCGTACCCTGATTTGCGAACAGGACATCATGGAAAGGCCAGAAGCTATCCTGGTCGGCTGCGCACAATGCTGCTTCCGCTGCAAGATGCGATTCCCGGTCGGGTGAGCTGCTGTCAAGGATCGGCAGCGGCTTGTAGGTGAAGGAAATCAGGCCGGGCTGAATGTACTCTTCCAGCAGGAGTGGAAAGATACTTTCGTGGAAACGTCTGCAGGAGGGGCACTGGAAGTCGCTGTATTCCTCCAGCTGGAGGAGTGCCTCGGAACTGCCGATGGTGAGTCCGTCCGGATTGGGATATTCGACCGGTCCAGGAATCACGGGAGTATAGGTTGATCGATTGTTCAGAAGTAAAAAGATAGCCGGGATCAGCAGGATGCCGGCTGCAGCACTCAGCATTATGCCTGGTGATCTAAAAAAACTTTTTTGTGTTCTCTTTCTGGATGGTTTCATTATCAGGTTCCTCTTATTAATATAATTAGGATATATTATATCCTAAATAGACAGCTATGAAGCAGCATTCCTGAAGAGGAAAACAACGGGCTGCACCAGGAACAGGGTCAGTACTGGATAGAGGCAAAAATAATCTCTATAAGAAAGCCTGGGATGGGTGGGTATTCTGGATGGACAGGGAAGATCTATCTGGTGCCGGCAGCGGGTAATGTGAGAGGAGACCCGGACTGGACATTCAAGGATCTTCTAATAGAAGCTGTTGAAGATGTCCAGCCCGGGTCTCCTGGAGTTAACAGCGTTCGAGCAGCCAGTCCCTGATCAGAGAGATAACTTCGACCTGTTCGGGCTCATTGTGGACCTCGTGGAAGAGATCCGGCCAGATCTTCAGGGTTTTATCCTCGCTGCTGCAGGCAGTAAAAAATACTTTGCTGCTCTCAGGATCGCATATCGGGTCCTTTTCCCCGTGGATCAACAGCAGTGGCGTTTTGAATTCAGCTGCGTGCGCCAGCGCATCAAGGCCGGCTTGATGGATACCCTTGAAGTGGTTCACACTGATCTTCGGGTGTACAAGCGGATCATCACGGTAGGCCTGATTGACCTTTTCATCGTGAGTCAATCCGGACGCATCAAGCCCGCTGTTGATCGTCAGATCCGGTTTTATAACTGAAGAAACCTTGACGATGAGCATGGTTGCTCCACCGGGTGGGTCGGTCAGGCAGAGCAAGGGGCCGGTGGCGACAATGCCGCGGAGAGGAGGCTGCTGCAGCCCGTAATTCAATACGAGGTTGCCTCCCATACTGTGGCCGTAAAGGAACACCGGAGTGGTGTTGTCCTGGTCGAGCATCAGCCGGATATCATCCTGCAGCTGTTGGTAGCTGGGGCTGTGGCCGCGCGCACCGGCGGATTTGCCGTGGCCGCGGAGGTCGGAACTGTCCACACGGAAACCCGCGGCGGTGAGGATCTTCGCCACGTGCGGGTAGCGGCCGCTGTGTTCGCCCATGCCATGAACGATCAGCACCCGTCCGATTATCTCCTTTTCCGGCAGCCAGGTTTGGGTATACAGGTTGATACCATCACTGGCTGTAACCGTTCCTTCACTGTGAATCATGTAGGTCTCCTATGGGGTAACCAATTAATCTCTGGATCTGATAGTGAGTCAATGATATACGAAAGGAAAGTGAAAGGAAAGGAAAGGAATGCATCTGCACCCTGGCGATTACGAAGGGAAGCTGTAGTTCACGGAAATCGTCGTTTTTTGATGTATGATAGAATGCTGGGACTGGTGCCTTCTTTTCATATAAAAGAAGGAAGAAATTTATTATTGAGATAACTTTACCTGGAAGGATGTATGCCGGTACCTGGAAATTGGAGATTATCCTTCGGGTACAATTGTATAAAATATTATGAAATCACGGGTGTTTTATGTCTACACTTGCCATTCTGGTTATACTTGCGCTCATATTTGATTTTCTGAATGGTTTTCATGATTCGAGTAATATCGTCGCGACGATAATATTCTCGCGTGCCATGTCACCACGGGCTGCACTTACCATGACTGCAGTGGCAGAATTTTCAGGGCCATTCCTCTTTGGTGTGGCTGTGGCGAAGACAATTGGTGAGGGGATCATCCTTCCTGGTGCGATCTCGATTACGGTTATTCTGGCAGCGTTGAGCAGTGCGATCTTCTGGAATCTGTTTACCTGGTATTTCGGAATTCCCAGCAGTTCTTCTCACGCGCTGATCGGTGCCCTTATTGGCGCTGTTGTTGTAAGCGCAGGATGGGGAACGATCATGCTCCCGGGGTTATTAAAGGTTGTTCTGGCCTTGTTCCTTTCTCCAATTCTGGGTTTTACCGTCGGATTTCTGTTCACCCGCCTGATTTTCTTCCTTGCAAGAAACGCTACACCGAAAATCAACTGGTTTTTCCGACATCTCCAGATTCTGACCGGCCTTGGGCTGGGGTTGAGCCATGGTGCAAATGATGCCCAGAAAACTATGGGTGTAATCACACTGGGCCTTGTTACAATAGGGTATCTGGATTCATTTTCTGTCCCAATCTGGGTTATAGCAGCCAGTGCAGGTGCAATCTCGCTTGGAACTGCCATTGGCGGATGGCGGCTGATAAGGACTCTCGGCGCAAAATTTTACAAGATCCGCCCAGTTCATGGTTTCTCCACGCAGCTCAGCTCGGCAGGTGTGATTCTGGGGGCTGCACTATTAGGCGGGCCTGTAAGCACTACACAGGTGGTCAGTTCGACCATCCTGGGGGTGGGGGCGGCTCAACGGATAAGTATGGTGCGCTGGCAGGTGATGAACAGCATTCTCCTGGCGTGGTTATTGACAATTCCTGCTACAGCCATCGTATCAGCCTTGTTCTATTATCTTTTTTCATGATTGCAGATTTCCTATATATTGTTCGACATCCCGCGATTCGTGCTTTATGGGGTGCCCCGATGAGGATCCATTTTACGGGTTGTATCATGCCCGGAAATTCAGCCTGGAGTAAGGTGCCCCTTTTCTATTCTCACGGCAGTACCATGAAGACTCTGTGATAAAGATGGCTGTTCAGGAAGATGGTTGAAATGGCTGAAAAAAATCAAATAACTGGAAAGAAATCGGTCCTGTTTTCTATAGGCAGCGAAACGATTCCTCAATTGCTTGAATTTCTTCGGGATAGAGGCATTTCCCGGGTTATCCTGGTTTCAGACGAAAATGAATACAGGGCACTGGGCGCTCGTGTGGAACAGGCGCTGCAGCAGAACAGCATCGAGGTGCATAATGTGGTGCTTCGCGGTGAGGCGGTCAGCGCTGATGAAGTATCCATCACACAGGCCCTCCTGCCTTCCGATGAATCGAATCAGATGTACATAGCTGTGGGTTCAGGGACCTTAACGGATATTGTCCGCTTTGTGAGCTACAGGGCAAAATCTGACTTTATATGCCTTCCCACCGCACCATCTGTAGATGGTTTTGCATCAAGCGGGTCCTCAATGACGATCAACGGATTCAAACAGACTATCCTGTCAAAGCCGCCGCTTGCTATCTTCGCAGATATGGACACACTCTGTAATGCACCTCCTGGCCTGATCGCCTCCGGATTTGGCGATATGTTCGGGAAATATTCTGCGCTGGCGGACTGGAAACTCGCACATTTGATTGTAAATGAACCGTACAATGATGTAATCGCAAAACGCTCACGGGCCGCCAGAGACAGCGTGGCTGCTGCTTCCTTTAAACTGACAGAAGACCACGAAGGCAGTGTCCTGAAGGTAATGGAGGCCCTTGTTGAAGAAGGCCTCTGCATGCTGGAATACGGGAATTCACGGCCGGCATCCGGTGCCGAGCACCACTTCTCCCATTATTGGGAAATGAAACTGCTCCGTGAAAAACGTCCTGCAGTTTTTCATGGTTCCAAAGTAGGAATCGCTTCAATTATTATTGCCGGCTGCTACCAATTGCTGCATGAAATATCCAGGGATGAAGCTGCTGCTTGCCTGAGCCGCACTGTCCGCCCGGATCCGGAGCATGAAAAGGATGCAATCATCCGCGGTTTCGGCAATAGACTCGCCGAAACCGTAACAGGGACCCAGGCGTTTTATCTTTCGATGGCTGATGGGGATTATCAGGACCTCAAAAACAGCATTATCTCTCATTGGGATAAGGTGAAGCAGATCGCCGAACAGGTGCCGGGCCAGGAAGTACTAATTAACATGCTGAAGCAGGTTGGTGGGGTGTATCACCCTTCCTCGCTCGGGATGACGGATCAGGATGTTCTGGATGCGCTGACGTATGCTCACTATGTTCGTGGAGGATTCACCATTCTGAAACTTGGCAGGATGCTGGGATGGACAGCGGAATTCCTGTTTGAGATGGTTGTGAAGGGGATTCCGGGCGATTATTAAACCGTTTTGCGGGGGCAGGCTGTCGATCTGTTTCCAGATTGCAGGGCATATGGAAGAGCATGTCTGGTTAGATGAATCATCATAAGAACCCACCCCGGCATGGGCGGCTTTTACCGCCTCATGCTTTCCCCTCCCAGGAGGGGATTTCCCGCTTATTCCATTCATGTAATTCTTTTGTTAAGTGAGAGAGCATCCAAAAAGCAAATTACTCACGGTATGGCTGATGCCCGTATCTCCTCCGGGGAGGAGCGGATTCTTCAACCGCTCTTTTTGACGTACTATTCGGCCGCGGGGATTGTATCGAGATACCTTGTGTTTACGAATCTCCCGCTTGACTCACGTCTGAAAATTCGCTACACTGTATATACCTGTAATAACAGGTAGCAAACTTGTAATGGTAAGACTGGAAGTTGTAATGCGAACGAGGACAGAATGGCTGACTTTTCAAGGTTGGACAGGACCAGCGGGCTTCCGCTCTACATCCAGCTGAAACAGAACCTGATCTTTGCGATCGAGCATGGCGAGTGGCAGCCCGGCGAACAACTGCCGGGAGAGCCCGAACTGTGCCGTTTGTACCAGGTCAGCCGCACAGTGGTACGCCAGGCGCTCAAAGAGATGAGCTATGAAGGCCGGATCCTGCGGATGAAGGGAAAGGGAACCTTTGTGGCTGAACCCAGAGCTTCAAGCCGAAGCCTTGTCCACTCCCTTACAGGTTTTTTCGAAGACATGGAACGCCGCGGCCAAGCCCCCGTGGATCGATTCCTGGAACGCGAGCTGATCCCCGCTGATACCAAAATCGCAAGCTATCTGGAACTGCAAGAACTCGATCCGGTATATAAAATCACCCGCCTTCGTTTCATCTCTGATGAACCGATGGTGCTGGTTACATCCTATCTTCCCTATGAAAAATGCCGTAAGATTGTAGAAGAGGACCTCTCGAATCGTTCGCTGTATGCGTTTCTGCGAGACTGCTGCGGTTTGACAATCGCCCGCGGCCGGCGCCGTATCGATGTCATCGTTGCCGATGAGGTGGAGGCGGAGTATTTCCAGGTGCAGCGCGGTTTCCCATTGCTGCGAATGGAAAGCGTCAGCTACTCTGCTGCTGGCGAACCGATTGAGTATTTTAATGGCCTGTTCCGGACGGATCGGGCCAGTTTTGTCGTTGATCTGGTGAATGTTCCAGCGGATAACGGATTTGTGAGTGAATCAGATTCGGGAGAAGGTTTCTGGCTTCCGTAGCCTGATATTTCCAGCAAACGTTTATCACTGGCAATCTGTTCCGAGCAGATAAACCGGAGGAGTGAACAGGCGTGGTAGATGAGAACAGGATCCGGGAAATGGTGCGCAAAGTTGTCCTGCGAACGATCGGAGGAACGCAACCCTCTGCACCAGTTCTTAAAAAACAGTTGATTTCTGAAAAGGAGATCCGGGAACTGTCTCCTGACAGTGTACTGGAGATACCCTCCGATGCACTGATTACTCCGCTGGCACGGCAGATTGCAATGGAGCGCCGGATTTCTCTTGTCAGGAGCGATGCATCCTCGAATCTTGCCAGCAATCCAGACCCGGCCGGTAGTCCTTCTGTCCGCAGTTCTGCACAGAAAAAAGTAATCGCACTCGGTGCCGATCATGGCGGCGTGGGTATGAAAGACGGATTAATAGATATTGTGCGCAAGCTCGATTATGAAGTTATTGATTGCGGCACGAACAGCAAAGATTCCGTGGATTATCCCGATTTTGCACTGGCAGTGGCGCAGTTGGTCAGCCAGGGCAGGGCGTGGCGGGGCATTGTGGTGGATGGTGCCGGGATCGGTTCGTGTATGGCTGCCAACAAGGTACCCGGAGTTCGGGCAGCCATGTGTTACGATCAGGCGACGGCGGTGAACAGCCGTGAACATAATGATGCGAACGTCCTCACGCTTGGGGCTGGTTTGATCGGCCAGAATCTGGCGAATCAGATTGTAACAACCTGGCTGGGCACCGCATTTGGCGGTGGGCGGCACGCCCGGCGTGTTAATAAAATCGTTGATATCGAGAAGCGTTTCTCCAGAGAACAGCGCTGAGAGAGGTCAGTAGATGAGACCGTTAGATGAAAAAACGCTGGAAAGTATTATTGAGCAGATCACCCATGAAGTGATGCTGACAGTGCAGGCCCAGGGAGGCGCTGCACTGCCTTCAGCAGCAGGTTCGATTCAACCTGGTGAGTATCTTTCACACGTCAAACCGGTGGTGAGTGCCGGAGCGGACCGCATTGCCAGCACGCTGGGTGCCCGACCGACTGACGGGTCGCTGAGTCACATGATCGATCACACCATTCTCAAGGCAGCTGCATCTCAGTCAGAGATCGCACAGCTCTGCTATGAAGCAAAAAAATACAACTTCATCTCTGTGTGCGTCAATTCCACCAATGTCAGCCTTTGTTCGGACCTGTTGAAGGACAGCGACGTACTTGTATGTACCGTTGTAGGGTTCCCGCTGGGCGCGACATCCACGGACGCGAAGGTGTTCGAGACACAGAAGGCAATCCGTGATGGCGCTAAAGAAGTGGACATGGTCATCAATATCGGTGCCCTGAAATCCCGCGAGTATGAGACCGTCCTGAATGACATTGCGTCCATTGCCCGGGCCTGCCATGCCGATGGGGCAATCCTGAAGGTGATCATTGAAGCTGCTTTGCTGACGGATGAGGAAAAGGTGATCGCGTGCCAGCTTGCGAAGGTGGCTGGCGCAGATTTTGTTAAAACTTCGACTGGTTTTGGCCCCGGTGGTGCAACGGCAGAGGATGTTGCGCTTATGCGCCGGGTTGTGGGCCCTGGTATGGGCGTGAAAGCAGCCGGTGGTATCCGGACTTACGATGATGCACGGAAGATGATCGAAGCAGGTGCCTCAAGAATTGGAGCCAGCGCAAGTGTGAAGATCCTTCAGGGTGCCGCCTCATGAGAAGCTTATCCTGAAGAAATCTGGGAGAGAGATTATGACTGTTGACCTGCGTACGTATGTATTTCTGGACAGCCTGCAGCCGCAGCACGCTGCCTATCTTGGCACTGTGGCGAAGGGTTTCCTGCCGCTGCCGCATGATACTTCCCTGTGGATTGAGATTTCACCGGGAATCGAGATCAACCGGATTACGGATATTGCACTGAAATCCACCCGGGTCCGGCCTGGGATGCAGATTGTTGAGCGGCTGTATGGATTGCTCGAGGTGCATCATGAGATCCAGGCTGAAGTCCGGGCTGCCGGAGCAGCCATTCTGGAGACACTCGGTGTGCAGGAAGCTGACCGCATCAAACCGCGTGTGATTTCCAGCCAGATTATCCGCAATATCGATGCCCACCAGGTTCAGCTTATCAACCGGCTTCGTTTTGGCCATATGCTGCTGGCCGGGCAGACGTTGTATGTGCTGGAAGTAGAACCTGCCGGATACGCAGCACTGGCGGCCAATGAAGCGGAAAAGGCTGCCAATATCAATATCCTTGATGTGCGGGCGTTCGGCAGCTTTGGCCGGGTGTATCTTGGCGGTGAGGAACGGGATATCATGGCCGGCTATGGAGCGGCGATCGCTGCCATTGAAGGTGTATCAGGCCGTGAAATGGAAAAGAAACGACGGGAATAATCGAAGTCCGTAAAAACGACATTACTACAATATAAATCTGGAGGAAATTATGGCTGAAGAATATCTGCCAACCGAAGCATTGGGCATGATCGAAACGAAGAGTTTTCCAGCGATGGTGGAAGCTGCCGATGCGATGGTAAAGGCTGCCAAGGTTGAATTGGTGGCATACGAGAAAACCGGCGGCGGTTTTGTGACTGCCATTGTGCGCGGCGATGTTGCTGCTGTGAAAGCAGCTGTGGAAGCCGGCGCACGCGGTGCCGAAAAGGTTGGCGAACTGGTTGCTATCCATGTGATCCCTCGCCCTCATGGCAATGTGGATCGCGCACTGCCGCTCGGCCGCCAGCCAGCTGAAAAGTAATTCGCACACAGCCGGGGGAGAGCTGAATCAGTCTCACCTGCCTGGAACTATACGCTGATCTGCCTGCTGCCCGGTTTTACCGGGCTGCGGGCCCAGCGTGTGAGCCCGGTATACCGGGGCAGCGTGTGATAATGTGAAGTGGTACAGTACTTCAGGCTCTCTATCCGGAGGAGGTTGCCATGCAGTTAGGACGAGTTGTGGGAACTGTAGTTGCATCCCGCAAAGAAGAAACCCTGGAAGGGCTGAAATTCCTGGTCCTCAAACAGCTCGATATTTACGGCAAAGAAACCGGTGGCTATCGGGTGGCTGCAGATGCAGTGGGAGCAGGTGTCGGTGAGGTGGTGCTGTATGCAACAGGCAGCTCCGCACGCCAGACAAAATTCACCGACAAGCGGCCCTGCGATGCAGTGATTATGGCGATTGTCGACACCCTTGAAGTCGATCAGAATGTGACCTACGACAAAGCGAGGGATGGCTGATGCTGTCAGATGATCGAATTGAAGCGATTATTTCGCAGGTCATGAGTGAACTCAAGCAGGGCGAACGGGTTAATCACCGTCCTGCTCCTGAGCAAATACCGCAGCCGGTTTCACTTACGCCGGCAGCCCCTGTTGAACACGGTGACAACCTGTACAAGGATGTAGACAGCGCTGCAGCAGTCGCACGACAGGGATATAAAAAACTGCACGACCTGCCGCTTTCCATACGGGATGCCATGGTTGCTGCGATCCGCCGCATAATGCGTGAACATGCCCATGTCCTGGCCAATGAAGCCTGGCAGGAAACCGGCATGGGGCGTTATGAGGATAAAGTCGAGAAAATCCTGCTGAACGCCAATAAAGCCCCAGGCACGGAAATGCTGGATCCAAAGGCCTGGAGCGGCGACGGCGGGCTGACGCTCGTGGAGTACGCGCCGTATGGTGTGATTGGCTCGCTCATCCCCAGCACCAATCCCGTATCGTCTGTCGTCAGCAATGCAATCAGCATGATCGCAGCGGGAAACGCAATCGTATTCAATGCGCATCCTGGTGCAAAACAGTGTTCCAACCATGCCATTCAGCTGGTAAACCAGGCGATTGTGGAAGCCGGTGGGCCGAATAACCTTGTAACAGGATTGGCCGAACCAACCATCGAAACTGCACAAACAATCATGACACATCCGGGCATCAACCTGCTGGTTGTAACCGGTGGTGCAGGCGTGGTCAAAGCAGCCATGCAGAGCGGCAAACGTGCCATCTGTGCCGGACCCGGCAACCCGCCTGTTGTCGTGGATGAATCGGCAGACCTGGAGCAGGCAGGCCGCGACATTGTGCGCGGTGCCTCGTTCGATAACAATATTGTCTGTATTGCCGAGAAGGAAGTTTTCGCCGTTCATGGCATTGTTGACCAGCTCAAACAGGCGATGCTGCGACATGGGGCTGTCGAAATCAACCAGTCCCAGCTGCAGCAGTTGATGAATGTGATCTTTACGGATAAACCCGGTCCGGGGCAGCATGGTTCGATGAACAAGAAGTTCATCGGCAAGAATGCCAATGTGCTGCTGCGGGAGGTCGGCATTGAAGCCGGCGATGAGGTAAGACTGGTCGTGGTAGAAGTCCCGGCTGACCATCCGCTGGTTTATTCCGAGCAGATGATGCCTGTAATGCCGCTGGTCCGTGTTCGCAATGCCGATGAAGGTATCGAACTGGCCTTGAAAGCGGAACATGGTTTCCGCCACACGGCCACGATGCACTCCAAGAACCTCGATCACCTGAGCCGGATGGCCCGGGCGATGGACTGCAGCATCTTTGTGAAGAACGGACCTTCCTTTGATGGGCTTGGCTATACCGGTGAGGGTTTCTGCTCGTTTACGATCGCAAGCCCGACCGGCGAGGGTATCACCAATCCGGTCAGCTTCAGCCGCATCCGCCGCTGCGTATTAAAGGACGCCTTCCGGATTGTATGAAACCAGATCTGATCAAGGCGTTCTGTAACTGCTCGTGAAGGGTATTCTTCCGGCAGAAGGAGTATAACAATCAGCGATGATTGAACCCGCCCTGGTATTACTCGATTTTTCAAGCATTGCAGCCGGAATCCACGCTGCTGATGAGATGATCAAGCGTGCTGAACTTGATGTGATCAAGGCCGGCACGGTGCAGCCCGGCCGTTACCTGATTCTTGCCGGCGGAACCGTTGCAGAAGTGGAAGAAGCACTTTCAGCAGGGCGGGAAGCCGGAGCAGGAGCATTGCTGGATGATGTTTTTCTCCCCCAGGTGCACCCGGCGGTTGTTGATGCGATCGGCGGAGCGCGGCTCCCGCAGCAGCAGAGCTCACTCGGCATCATCGAGACAGCGACCGTTGCTGCGGCTGTTCATGCTGCAGATGCCGGTGTGAAAGGTGCTCTGGTCGATCTGGTAGAGATCCGCATGGCAGACGGACTGGGTGGAAAAGGAATTGTACTTTTCTCTGGTCTGGTTGCTGATGTGGAAGCAGCGGTGGATCTGGGTTTGAGCGTTCTGACAAAACCCAATCAACTGGTCTATCAAATTGTGATCCCGCAGCTGCATCCGGCGATCTGGGACAATATCGCTGAGGCCACCCGCTTCAGCACACTGGTGTTGGAACGATTATGAAATTCGGACGAGTCATTGGGACCGTTGTTGCCTCGCAGAAGTACGAGGGGCTGGAAGGGGTGAAACTGCTGGTTGTACAGCCGCTCACGCGCGACCTGGAACCGGCAGGCCGCCCGGAAATCGCCGCAGACGGCACCGCACAGGCGGGGCCCGGTGAACTGGTCTTCATGGTTGCAAGCCGGGAGGGTGCCCAGGCAATGCCGGAGCTGTTCGTGCCGGTGGATCTGGCGATTACCGGGATCGTGGATGAAGTCGATGTAGAAACCGGCCCGAGGCGGGATCAGCCGACGGCTGTATGGAATCTTCCGAAGAAAATGAAAAGTAATAAGAAAACGGAAAAGGGATCCTGACCGTGTATATCGGGAAAGTAATTGGAACTGTAGTATCTACGATAAAGATAGACCACCTGCAGGCCCGCCCGCTGCTGCTGGTGAGCATGCTGGATCTGAAGGGCAAGGAAACCGCCGATTATGACATCGCGGTGGACACGGTACAGGCTGGTGTGGGGGATACAGTACTTATCCTCGATGAGGGCAACGGTGCCCGCCAGGTTCTCAAACTGGATCCCGGCGCAGTCCGGGCTGTGGTTGTGGGGATTCTGGATGAGGTAAACATTCAACGCTGAAACGCTGATTACACTGAAAGCGCAACCTGAAATGCAGGTTGCGTCGCTGAATACGCTGATTACGCCATATTACCTATTACATGGCTTGTTCCCGCACACCTATGTTTTTTCGACGAGGGCTGTGAAACCTCCGAAAATGGAAGCCTTATCAAAGCCCGATAAGTAGGGGACGGTCGCGATCGTCTCTTACCGCTATCACGCGCCACAATTATGCGCTTCATAGAAAATTAGCTTACTCAACGCGAAGGCACCTTTTCCCTATACAGCAAAGCACGCTGCCAGCAGTTTCGGAATATCTCCCGCCTGTTAATGCAGGGAACGGTCGTGACCGTTCCCTTGTATCTTATTTCCAAGAGATAATAGATCAATATTAATAACGGATAGGGCTGGGTGAATCTGTCC
>JAFGNH010000074.1 GCA_016927115.1 Anaerolineales bacterium
AAATGAAAATGGGGAATGTGTATGGAGTCGCGACAGCAAAGCTGTCGAATTCCGGTGATATTTCCAGCGTTATACTGCTGCCATGTGATTACTGTGCTGACAGGGCTTCCTCGATAACTTCCTGGAAAATCTCGAAAGGCTGCGCACCGGATACTCCCATTCCGTTGATCACGAAGAAGGGAATGCCGCTGATGCCGATCTGCTGTGCGATTGCATAATCATAGAGAATCTCTTCCTGATAGGTCTGGTTATGCATGCATGCAGCAAACTCCTCGAGATCGAGGCCTGCCTCCTCGGCGAAGGTATAGATTTCTTCTTCGTCATACCCCTTCTTGAACTCCTCCTGCCAGTCCTGATCTCCAGGCTCCTGCTCTCCCGGTTCCTGTTCTCCAGCGCCGTGATGGAAGTTTTCAAAATCGAAACCTTCGAATTCACCGAAATAAACAGCCTGCATCGCATCGTACTTACCCTGCTCTGCTGCGCAATGGACGGACATAGCAACATCCAAAGAGGTCTCACCGAAATTCAGGAAATCCTTGTGGACAAATTTCACTTCATCCGGATAGGTTTCGAGGATCAGAGGGAGTGTTTCCAGGTAGAACCTGCCGCAGAACGGGCACATGTAATCCGAAAATTCCACGATGATCACAGGCGCATCCCCGGCACCCTGGTACGGCCCGTCACCGGCAAGGATTTCCATAAATTCACGCGGGGTTTTCGTTGATTCCACCGCGGCTGCTTCGATTGTTTCCACTGTCGGCTGAACTGTTTCTTGTTCTACAGGGGTGGTTGCCTGCACCTGATACGTTTCTGTAGCAGTAATAGCAGCTGTACTTTCACCGTTCTCATTCTTTATGGATTCCAATAACAACACAGCGAGGAGGATAAAGAGCATCATAGCTGCTGCAATGAGAATAGTATTTCTGCGTTTGATTTTACCGGGCTGCTCGACGTGCTGGCTGGTTTGCTGTTCCATAAAGGATATCTCCGTAATAAATCAGGTTAGAAGAATCATCACACAATATTATCCCGGTTTCGGATACCTTCATAGTAAAAACATAACTAACGAAAGGGGACTTCAGCCCCGGCTCAAAGAGGGTATTCAGGGAAAAAGAATGCAGATTGTGATGGTCCTGGTGGGGGCTTCTGGAAAAAAAGGTAAGGTATTACAAATACCGCCCGGGAAGGTACCGGATGTATTTGGGCAGCGAGTCCCTTTATTGGGTAAGGCGGGCTATCCGCTGCTGGCAGGTCAGGTGATAAAAAGGCAGCACCGTTGTCTCGTACGGTAGTGGTGAATTCTTCCAGTTCCTCGTTGTGTTTGCAGCCGGTTTCGCTGCTGCTAAAAATATTCTGAGTTAGAATAAATCCTATAAAGGATCGAATTGCATACCTGGCGCAAGCCAATTGCGATGGATGTGAAGACGATACCGGAATCAGGAAAAGGATATTAATTGAATACAACACAAACAAAAAAACTCCCAGCGTTCGGGGAGTTTATTATCATTCTCTCTTTACTGATGTCCCTTACAGCCTTGTCCATTGATACGGTGCTTCCAGCGCTGTCACAGATTAGCAGAGACCTGGCAGTGGAAAAGCAGAATGACCGCCAGCTTGTAATTTCTATCATCTTTCTTGGCCAGGCAATCGGTCAGCTGTATTTTGGGCCTCTTTCTGACAGCACAGGGCGAAAACGGGCAATATATGCAGGATATGCCTTGTTCCTTATCGGTTCACTAATTTCCGGGTTCGCCGGCAGCTTCTCCATTATGCTGGCAGGGAGGACTCTCCAGGGGATCGGTGTATCCGCTCCTAGAGGAGTCTCTCTGGCGCTGGTCAGGGACCTGTATGAAGGCCGGACGATGGCAAGAGTCATGTCGTTCGCCACAATGGTGTTTATCCTTGTGCCGACGATCGCCCCCAGTCTCGGGCAGGGAATACTGGCTTTTACCGGATGGCGGGCGATATTCGTTTTCTACATCCTGTTTGCAGTGGTATCTATTTTCTGGTTTTCATTCCGGATGCCGGAGACACTGGCAAAGGAAGACCGGATTCCATTTACATGGAAGCGCATTAAGGAATCGATTCGTGAAATTATGAAAATCCGATCTGTTCTGGGTTTTACGATCGCATCCGGCCTTATCTATGGGATTTTTATCGGGTATCTGAATTCATCACAGCAGATATTTCAGGAACAATATGGATTAGGAGAATTATTTCCATTGTATTTTTCGTCCATTGCCTTATCTCTCGGCACAGCAGCATTCATGAATTCCCGCCTGGTGATGCGCTTTGGAATGAGGAAGCTGGTTCATTGGGCTTTGAGGGTACAAACAGCATTGTCAGGGATTTTTGTTCTAGCGGTCATTATTCTTGAAGGCCAGCCGCCGCTCTGGAGTCTTATGGTTTTTCTTATGATGTTTTTCTTCTGCACCGGCCTTCTTTTTGGAAATATCAATGCGCTGGCAATGCAGCCGTTAGGCAAACTGGCAGGTATCGGCTCCGGCGTTGTTGGCTCATTTTCCACAATGATATCCATGCTGCTTGGGACGGTCGTCGGGCGCAGCTACAACGGAACTATCCTTCCCTTGATTGTGGGGATGATTATCCTGACAGCAGGTTCAATTTTGATCGTTCACTGGGCAACAGCTAGCCAGCACTTGCCGTCAGGTATACAGCACGCGGGGGATTGAAGGCAGGTGTCGGGGTAGTGAGGTTGAAGCACCAATAAACCATGTGCGCCAGAAAATATCTCGGGACCAAAGAAGCCCTGTGGATGCCAAGCCGACAGGGCTTCTATCAACTTTCAGGTCCTCGATGTAATTCTTTCCTCCATGGAATTTTCAGGCAGCGAAAAGTGCCCGTTGTTCAGTTTTCAAACGATACTTGCCAGTATTTATATGCATTTAAGTATAGAATGGAGGAAGAATGTCTGGACAATAAGTCTGATGTGTTGAACTGCCGCCTCCCGGTTTTATCTGGAGATTGGGATACGGATAATGGCAACCCTGCCACTCCTGAGAACAAAACTATACCCACCGGTATCACGGCCTGAGCGGGTCCTTCGCTCACAGTTAATTCACACCCTGAACCATGACTTGCTTACGGAAAATAATTTCTGCCGTAGTCTGACCCTCATCGCTGCCCCTGCCGGGTATGGTAAAACCACACTTGTATGCCAATGGCTGGAAACCCGGGAGCTGCCAGCAGCCAGGCTCTCACTGGATTCTGATGACAACGACCCTGTCCGGTTCATTTAGTATCTGATTGCAGCCATACAGACAGCTTTTCCCGAACGCTGTGGTGAAGCGCTTGCACAGCTATCCGGAGGGCAGGGGCCTGCTGCAGATCTGGCCATGACTGCCGTGATCAACGATTTCTACACGAAGCCAGACCCATTGTTCCTCATTCTCGATGATTATCATGTTATTCAGAATGCTGCTGTGCATTCGCTGATAACTTTTCTGCTCGACCATATGCCATTCAATCTGCACCTGGTGATAACAACGCGTGAGGATCCGCTCCTGCCCGTTGCTCGCCTGCGGGCGCGCGGCCAGGTCCTGGAGATCCGGCAGCAGGACCTGCGTTTTACCATGGATGAGACGGGGCTCTTTCTCAAACAGGTGATGGGCCTGGCAATCACTGCTGATGAAATCTCTGATCTCGAGCGGCGCACGGAGGGCTGGATTGCAGGCCTTCAGCTTGCGGCGCTATCCTTGAGGACCTGCAAGGATGTGCCTTCCTTCGTTCAGGCCCTAACCGGCTCCTCCCGCTTCATTCTTGATTTCCTGATGGAGGAGGTTGTTGAACGCCAACCCCCGAATATCAGGGAGTTCCTGCTGAAAACATCCATCCTTGACCGCCTGACTGCATCCCTGTGTGATACGGTTCTCGAGACGTCCGGCAGTCAGGAGCTGCTTCAACTGCTCGACCAGGCCAACCTGTTCGTGGTGCCGCTCGATCAAAACCGTGAATGGTTTCGCTACCACCGTCTCTTCTCGGAATTGCTTCGTTTCCGACTCAGGGCTGCATACCCGGAACTTGAATCCGGGCTGCACCGGCGTGCGGGCACATGGTTTGAGGAGCAAGGCTATGTAGAGGAAGCGGTTCATCATGTTCTGGAAGGAGAAGACTGGCAATCGGCGGGGCGCCTTATTCAGCAAGCAACAACGGATTACCTCAAGCTGGGTGAAGTGCACACTGTGATCAACTGGTTTGAACAGCTGCCCTGGAGTCTGCTGCAGGCAGATCCGAAGCTGCTATTCGACTACTGCTGGCCGCTGCTGCTTGCCAGCCGGTATGATAGGGTAGAACCTTTGCTGACTCAGCTTGAACAGATGGCCGGCGAGTTTCCGGCATTTCTGGGTGAGATCTATGCAGCCCAGGCATTCCTTGCTCGTGGTTTGAATGACCCTGTCCGCATGGTCGAGCGGTCACAACGGGCGCTGCAGCTGCTGCCGGAAAGCGCGGCACATTCGCGGGGCATAGTTGGGTTTAACCTTGGGCTGGCCTACTGGCATCAGGGCTGTATGCAAAAGTCGGAGCAGGTATTAACGGAGGCGCTGCAAGCAGCCAGAAAAACGGAAAACCATTACGCGGCACTGACGGCGGAGATCTTCCTTGGACGAGTCTATGCAGTGCGTGGTGAGCTGCAGCGAGCGGCAGAAGCATTCAAACACGCACTGCAGCAGGGAGAAAGCATCCCAATCAACGCGCTGGCGTACATGGATCTGGCTGCTCTGCAGTATGAGTGGAATGAGCTGGATGATTGTGAGAAAACACTGCAGCAGGCAGTCTCGCTCAGCAAGCGCGGCCGGAATGACGAATTCCTGACAGGCTGCTTGCTCCTGAAATCCCGGCTGCAGATCGCCCGGGGTGACTTTGACAGTGCAGAACAGACCCTCCAACTGGCAAAGGCACTCGTCCGTGATACCGGGATTGAAGGGCAGATGGCGGCTCGGGTAGAGGCGGCTCGTGCGTATCTGCTGCTGTCAGGTGGGAAACCAACAGAAAACTGCAATGCAAAGCTATTTGATCAGGCAGACGGCCATCCGTTCTATCGTTTCCTGGGTTTGACTGCCGCGCGTTGTATGCCGGTGGAACGGTCTGCAGAAACTCTCATGCAGCTGAGTGAGTTGGCGCAGGAGAGGGATTGGGCGTACGGCTTGATCAATGTCCATCTAATCCGGGCTGTCTGCGCAAAGAACCAGCAGGAGGGACTGGCTGCGTTATCTGCGGCACTTGTACTTGCTGAGGCTGAGAGGTTTATCCGCTCCTTTGTGGATACCGGTGAAGCTTTGCTTCCACTGCTTCGCACTGCTGCCGGTCAGAATATTTGCCCGGACTATGTCAAACGAATCCTTGTGGCTATGACCGGGAAAGACCAGGCTGGACGCAAAGCGCTGCCGGATATGGTGGACCCGCTGAGTGAACGCGAGCTGGAAGTGATGAGCCTCGTTTGTGCGGGTTTATCGAACCGTGAGATTGCTGAGGAACTTGTAATCAGCACCGGTACTGCGAAAACACATGTACATAATATCTGCGGTAAGCTGGGGGTGCGGAATCGCACTGAAGCAGCCATGAAAGCCCGGGAAATGGGGCTGGTACAGAATCAGATTTCCTGAAGCAATTACACATTTCAACCCCCGGATCAACATACCTCCCCAGGCTCGGGGCTGCTGATCATTGTCTCACGTCTCCAAAAGCATTCTTCCTGAAAGAAATCAACCCCCTGATCTACCGGTTGGTAGATGCGGACAGGGGGTTGATTGATCTATGGTATAGGGGCAAAAACGCAGGAGAGGAGAAGAAAATGAACAATAGAACCCGGATTATCACAGGAATTTTGTTATCGGCACTGAGCGGCGCGATGCTGCTGCTGTCCTTTCCCCCTTATGGAATCTGGCCGCTGGCCTGGATTGCATTTGTCCCGGGGGTCTTTGCACAGTATCGCTTAATGCCGCGCAAACACTCCAGCATCGCTCCGGCAATCTACCTGCTGATCTGGCTTGGCCCATATATGGCTCGCCTTTTCGGCACCGAATTTGGCCCGGTTTTTACTTATCTCGGCGTCATCATTGCTGTTATCACTTATTTCATCAATCGCGAGCGTGGATTTATTGAGCGCACCGGGTATCGCTGGATGGTGCTGCAGGGCGTGGCTGGCTGGGTGGGATTTGAAATGGTGCGGACTACTTTTCTGCCGCTAGTGGCTACCAGCGCCTTTATCGGCTACACCCAGGCCACACAGCCATGGCTGATCCAGCCTGTGTCAGTGTTCAGCATCTATGGATTGAACTGTGTGATCATGCTTGTCAATTATGCACTGGTCCAGGCGGCAATTGCCTGGTATGACCGCCGCGGCGGCGATTCTGAATCGCCTGTGGTAGATCATCGGATGTCCGTCCGCTGGCTGACTGCAGCAGGGATCACGCTTTCAGCATGGATTGGAATCAGCATAGTGATGCTCAGCGGTGCACCTGAAAATCCGCCGACAGTACGGGTGGCTGCGCTGCGGGCAAATTATCCGCTGCCTGCGCATCATGATGATGTCAATACGGATGAAGTCCGTTTCGGCACCTTCAGCTGGCAGGCATACGAAGCTGCGGATCAGGGTGCACAGATCGTCTTCACTTCGGAGATGATGTTCAACTTCGATCCCCAGGAGAAGTACACTGAGGAGTTCCGCCAGATTGCGGCTGAAACAGACACCTGGATCTTCATCGCCTATTCCGTGATCAAGGAGGGCGAACCAAGCCGCAACCAGACTGTGCTGCTCAGTCCCGACGGTTCTTTCTCTGAGGTCTATAACAAGACACACATACCGCCCGGTGAAGCCTACGATGTACCAGGTGGGCGCTACCCTGTATTCGAGACACCGTATGGGACCCTGGCGGCAATGATATGTGCTGACGGTAACTACACCGATGTTTCCCGCCAACTGGCACTGAACGGCGCGCAGCTGATAGGTGTCGGATACAAGGAATTTCCCGGTTTTGGCGAACAGCTGTGGCAAAACACAACCTTCCGTGCAGTCGAGAACCATACATCACTGGTGGTCACAGGTGCGACGAGTGTGGCAGCGATTATCGATCCCTATGGAAAGATCGTGGAGCTGGATGTAAACAAGGAAGGCTCAGAGGTCGTGCTGGTAGGTGATGTCAGCCTGGGGAGCGGAGAGGGCACACTCTATACCAGCCTCGGCGATATCCTGGGCTGGGTTACGATGATTGGCTGGGTTGGCTTGATGGTCTACCAGTCTGTTGAGGAACGTCGGTGGAAGAAGCAGGCAGAATCGTAGGAAATGTATCAGGGTGGGAGACGGGTAAGTCTCCCGCCCGGGAGTAAAGGAGAAGGAAAATGAACAAGTCTAAATTAGTCTGGGGAATGATCTGTCTCGTACTGGCCAGCGGCCTTACTGCAGCAAATCTGAAACTGCCGCCCGAAAACCTGATGTTCATGGTCGGTGAGATCAACATGCCCTGGGTGCCGCCGGTTGCTCTTGGAATACTCGGCATCATTCTGCTGGCGACAATGAACGAGCCCGGGGAACCGGAAGAGGTTATCGTGGTGGACGATGAAAAGGCAGCACGGAACAAGCAGCTTGAAACCATCGCCTGGGGCGGTTTCCTTGTACTGCTGGGCGGGTTCATGTTTGTGCCCGAGGAAATTATTAGAGGCGGATGGTGGTCCATCAGTGTAGGCTTGATCTTCCTGGCTTTGAACGGAGCCCGGTATGCATATGGTTTGCGGATGAGCGGCTTCACGACATTCCTCGGGATTATTTCGGTTCTCGGTGGGATACTCGATCTGGTTGGCGTGGCAGGCATGAACGCTGCACTGCTGTTGATAGTGCTGGGTGCATATCTGATTTTGAAACCAATCTTTGAACGACAGCAGCTCTTTGGCAAGGCTGAACAGGAATAGAACAACATTCTGTAAGGCAGGCTCAGATTCACATGGGCCTGCCTCATTCGTAATGGAGAAAAAAGATGCTGCAGGTTGAGGTAAGAATCCAGGGGCAGCTTGACCAGAAATGGGCGGATTGGCTTGAAGGGTTTGCGATCACCCACTGCGATGAGGGTGAAACATTGCTGAGTGGGACCGTTCTTGATCAGGCTGCAGCATATGGTTTGATTGCGAAACTGCGTGACCTGGGAGTGAAGCTTGTTTCGGTTGAGATCTCTGAATTGGGGGAAGAGCCCGACTCTTCAACCGATCGAACAGTCTGAAGTCTTGATTAATAGATAATCGACGGCCTGGGTTTCAGAACTGTGTTTAACGTCTGCTTTCTGCACCGAAAGGTGGAGGCAACATGTGTTTTCTGCGAATGTGATTTCTCCCCAAAAGAGTAATATTTCCCCTTGACTACTATTAAGTTAATAATATAATGCAGTAGGTAATAAAGATAACTTCCTGTTAGTGAACTTTCGATCTGGAATGAGGTATTTATTAACAGGAAGCACTCAGAGAGTTGAGGAGCCCGATGGAAGCAGATAAGGCAACTAAAAAATTTGAGAAAGAAATGAAATCCGGTACAGCCTCGCTGGTGCTGCTCAGCATCCTGGCAAAGGCAGAAGAACCGCTGTACGGCTATTTGATTGCAAGACGGCTGGAAACGGAGACGGGCGGAGAACCTCTGATCAAGCAGGGAGCATTGTATCCGGTACTTCGGTCGCTGGAAGGAAGCAGCTTGCTCAGCAGCGAGGTCGAGGCGTCCACGTCCGGACCCCCACGACGTTATTATCGGATTACCCGGCAGGGCAGAGAGACGCTGGTGGCCTGGAAAGGTATCTGGGATTCGATACGCAATTTTGTTGAAGTTTCTTTAGAAGGAGTTGGCGATGAGTGAGCTTATCGAAAATTATCTGACGGAATTGAAACACGAGTTGAGCGGAAGCGATGCTGCGATCATCCAGGATGCCCTTGCTGATGCAGAAGAGCACCTGCGCAACGCGCTGGAATTTGCAGGTGGTACTGAAAAGGAACCTGATGAGGAGCTTATTCAGTCCATTATCAGTAAATATGGCTCACCCCAGGAAATTGCACAGGCATACCGCGAGATTGAGGCCTATACAAAACCCGTACTGGTCGAGAGGAGGATGGGAGAAAAGAAATCCTCCATTCAGCGGTTTGTGGGCGTGCTGGCTGATTCTCATGCATGGGGTGCACTGCTGTATCTTACCCTTTCAGGGATCACTGGGGTCCTGTATTTCACCTGGGCTGTTTCCGGTCTGGCAATCTCACTGGGAATGATGCTGTTGGTTATCGGGCTGCCTTTCACTGCACTGTTCCTGCTGTCCGTACGCTCGATTGCCCTCATGGAAGGCAGGATGGTGGAAGCGCTGTTAGGTGTGCGTATGCCGCGCCGGCCTGTGTTTACCAATCGGGAGGCTGGAAGGTGGGAACAGGTGAAGGTTATGATGCTGGAAAAACGGACCTGGCTGGCGGTGTTGTATATGATCCTGCAGGCTCCGCTGGGCATCCTGTACTTTGGACTGTTCTTTACCCTGATATCATCCGCTGTACTGTTTATTGCCAGCCCTGTTCTTGAACTCGTTATTACGGAGCCCATTATCCGCCTCGGACCGGATGTATTTTACTATCTGCAGGGTTGGCAGATGGTGCTGCTGGTGGTGGCGGGTTTCCTGCTGCTGCTGGGTTCGATGCACCTGGCAAAACTGCTGGGGCGCTGGCATGGAGCGCTGGCACGAGGTCTCCTGGTTGGGACGTTGTAATGGGCAACTGTGTGGATTTTAGTATGGTGTTTTCCGGGAAATGATGAATATAGACAGAAAAGTATCTCATCTTCACCACAGTCGATGGCTGAGAAGTTCGCAGCGTTGTGTACAGAGGAAGAATATGGGGCGACTCATGACTATATGAGTCGCCCCGTATGCTGGATGACGAATCCGCAGATTTCTGCAGTATTTTTCTCATGGCCAACGGAAAACCAGCAGCAGCACCAGGATCGCAAGGTTGATCGCGATTCCCACGAACCCTTTATCATTCAGCTTCTGCATATGACCATCCCAGAAAAGCAGGAAGATAAGAGAGGAAAAAATCGAGATGCCGAGAATGATCGGACGCCACCAATCCTGTTTGAAAACCAGCCCGACTCCTCCGAGAGTAAAACCAGCAGCCGAGGCAATTAGCAGCACAGAGGCGATTATACGTACAGGCTCATCTCCTATAGGCCTGGACAGGACCACAGACCCGTCCGGCCATACCATGCCAGGCTGCAACTCGAACAACCTTATGCTCTGGCCCATATAGAGCAGGTGTACAAGGCCGTGTAGTACGAGGAATATGCCTAGTCCTATATGTATCATTTCAATCACTCCTTGATATGCCAAAATTCGTTATTGTACGGTCAGACCTGAAAACCTTTTATCTGACTGAAGTACGCCTGCGGGTTTATAACCCCCTGTTGTTTCCATCCGTTCCAGTTCATGTCCGAATCCGGCGATGAATGCCAGGATGTTCAACAATGCGGAAGTAAAAACCAGGCTCATACTGGTATTCTGGATCTGTGCTGGATCAGTCAAGCCTGGCATCCAGCCAAAGATGGCCATTTCCAGCCCGACAACCATCATGGTTGTTGATAGAATCAGAATGGGCAGCCACAGTCTGGAAAGGACAGGCCAGGCTCGGCGTGGAAGGACTTTTCTCCACCATACCAGGCGTTTATCCATCCGGGTGGCAAAAGCCCATGCGGGGATGAAGAACGCCAGCTGTCCGATCCCGCCTCCGAACAGGAACAGCAGGATGAAAAGTATCAGGAAGACGGTGGTTCCTTTTGGCCGCTGCAGGAACCAGATCGACCAGATTATTACGGCAGCACCCAGGAGCATGGCCAGGATGCCGCTGATCATAAAGTTGGGGATGATCGTAAAAGCTTCTTCTGTCCCTTCCACCCAGAAACGCTGTTCCGGACCAATTGCCTGAATGACCAGACCTGGTGTCCGTTTGTTTCCCTGAAGGAACTCAAACAGGCCGTGATCTATACCTGCGATGCCGAAAAGAACTCCTATCGTGCCAGCAATCACACGTGTTGCACTGCGGGGCCTGTCCTGATTCTGATCCGTTTGATTATTTCGTTCCATGATTTCCTCCTTTGGATTATTCGATTCCTGAAGTTCCTGCTTTCTGGGTTATGGATAGAAGCAGGAAACCCTGGCCGTGCAAGAACCGGATCAGGCCTATGAGGCCTGCCTGGTCGGTTCTTGTAACCAATTGCGTTTTATTTTCTCCAGCCTGAACGACTCTCATACATGATGGACTGCTGGTATTAAGGAGTTGTTCCTCCACAGTACCCTTTACCATGATGTAGTATGACCGTTCTTGATGCATGGCAGACAGCTTCCTCCAAAGACCACTGTTCATATCTTGCCTTAAAGAAACACAGGCCTAACCACATGAACATGTAGTTAACTGCAGAAAAAAGATGTGGTTCTGGTGGGGGTTAAT
Source organism: Anaerolineales bacterium (assembly GCA_016927115.1). GTDB lineage: Bacteria > Chloroflexota > Anaerolineae > Anaerolineales > E44-bin32 > JAFGNH01. Next base: position 11,470 of record JAFGNH010000074.1, read on the forward strand.
TAAGAGAAAGGGAGCGTACTTTATCGACGGCCTGTGTGCGATTATTGACACCAAGCTTGCCGTATGCGCTTTTTACGTGGTAACGGACGGTATTCAGGGAGATATAGAGCTTTTCGGCGATTTCCTTATATTTCAAACCTTCAGCCATACATGCCATGACTGCCAATTCCCTCTCTGTAAGGGGCTCGATCAAATCGTTCGGAGAGTCTGGAATAGAACTGGCGGCTGATTTGTCAGGTATGGTTGAGCTGCCGGATAGAGATGCTGCATGCAGAATTTGACCGGTATACTCTTCCAGCTCCCGTGGTATCTCTTTGTGTTCAGCAATTTCTGTGAGAACCTTCTTTGTGGATGGCGGGAGGGTTGAGAAGGGCGCCAGAATGGACTCAGGCATTCCGAGATACAGTGCATCTGTCAGGTCTTTTACACCTGCGGTTCTATTTTTCTCGATGAAGGAGAGTTCCGAGCGCAGCAGCAGGGTTTCGATTGTGATCAGAGCCAGGTTTTGCTTTCTGGCCTTCTTGAGGAGGCTGTTTGTGTGTTTCCGAATTGATTGCCTGGGAGTTTGTCCCGGATGAAGGAGAGCTTCCTTAAGGGCAAAGCGCAATGCCGAGGCATGCAGTAAACCAGTGGAGTAATTGATTTCTAACGGCAGAGGAAGGAACTGCTCCTGTTCTTCCTTGAAGAAACCTGCCTTCTGCAGAACCATTCTTGCGGTATCAAGGTTTCCCTGGGCGAGGTATACCTGGATCTGCTGGGCGGTTGTTTCCTCTCTCGTGCTCGTTGAAGTATCTGATTGAAGGCCGTCGACAGCCCCGCGGATTTCAACGGCAGCATTCGCCAGATCACCTTCCAGCAATAAAAGACGGGAAAGGAGAACTCTGCAGAGGATTTTTCCTGTCCGATAGTCCCCCAGCGTGCTGAGACGTAAGGCTCGCAGGATATATTTCCGTGCGGCGGGGAAAGAACATCGCTGAACATAGATCTCTCCGGGGACACCAAAAACCACGCCGCTTACCGGGGGAAGGGAGTGTGATTGATCCATTTTTGCACACGCGGGTTCTGTCAGTTCAAGCGCAAGAGTAAGCTTTCCCTGTTCGAAAGCAAGCACGGCAAGTGCAGCCAGGCTGAACAATTCGGCGACAAGGCTGTCGGATGCCTTACCCAATTCATATGCTTTCTGATACATTTCAAATGCAGACACAGTCTCATTTTGCTGCTGGAGGATACTTGCATAGGTGTAATAACCGAGGCTTCTCACCCGGGTATTTTCTTCAGGAACAAGTTCCAGGGCGCGGCGGATGTTTTTTACCGCCTGGCTGGTTTTGCCCTGCATCATTTTGATTAGAGCCTGAATGACCTCCCACTCGGAGAATTGAGAAGAGGTTTTTCCGCGATCCGGTTCAGGAAGTTTATCGAGGGCTGTTTTTACCAAATCGCTGCAGGTAATTACTTCATTGAAGGAACCGCGCAGCAGATGCATCCAGGCCAGGGCAAGATTTGTGCTGATACTGCTGCTATTCCAGTGCTCCGGCAGGGAGGTTATCCAGTTGTAAACAGTTCCAGCATACCCCTGCATAATCATATCCATGGCGTGTTTATCAAGAAGTTCGGCGACAAGCGAATACTCTCCGGCATTCAACGCATGCTTTATTGCTTCACCGGGTATGTTTTTCTTGAGGAACCATCTGCAGGCGCGCCGATGCAGGTCGTTTGTGTCTTGATCCTTCGCATTAGTCTGCAGATCTCGAAGCAGGTCAGTGAAAAGGTTGTGGTATCTATACCACTGGTGCTCATTATCGAGTGGTATCAGGAATAAATTGGCGGTGTGCAGTGTTTCCAGCATCTTGCGGCCGTCTGTCCTCCCTGTCACCGCATTGCACAAGTTGGCATTCAGGGTATCCAGGATGGAAGTCTGGAGTAGAAAACCGCGAACTTCATCGGATTGCTGGTCAAGAACCTGCTCAGTGAGATAACTCAGGATAAAACGATGGCTGCCGTGCAAGGAGGATATGGAGCGGGAAGGATTATCCTGCCCGCGCAGGAGCAGCCCGGCCAATTGGAGTCCTGCTATCCAGCCTTCGGTTCTTTCTTCAAGCTCTGCCAGGTCTGTATGGGAGAGAGTCAAATTCATTGCCTGCTTCATAAACGCTTCGGTCTCTGATGGTGAAAATCGCAAATCTCTGGCTCTTATTTCTGTCAGGAGGTTGTTTGCCCGAAGCCTGGCAAGAGGGAGCGGAGGGTCCTCGCGGGAAAGAATAACAAGGTGCAGTGAGGAGGGCAGGTCTTGGATCAGTTTTTCCATCACCCGGAGGATGAATGTATCCTGAATGACATGAAAGTCATCAAGGACCAGAATGGCTCTTCCTGAAAGTGCTTGCAGATCGTTCAGAAGGGAAACCGAGATGGTTTCTGCTGCAGGGAGAAGGCCGGCATGAAGAATTCCGGCCAGGTCAAGGTTCAGATCAGGGTATATCTGCTGCAGTGCAGCGAGGAAATAGGTAAAAAAGCCTGCCGGATCATTGTTTGAATAATCCAGGGATAACCATGCTGTTTTTGCATTTTTGAGAGAGTGTATCCACTCGCTGGTGCATGAAGTTTTTCCAAATCCGGCTGGTGCAGAAACAAGGGTGATTTTTCGTTTCCAATTCAGCCCTTCCTGCATACGTTCCAGCAGGTGAGGGCGAGGTATGTATCGGGCCGGGACCTCGGGCTTGTGCAGCCTGGCGGTCAGAAGGGTTGATTTGGGCATCGGTTTCCCCTGGAATATCAGTTCTGCAGTGAATGAATATGGTATGTATGGTCGTTTTCAACGCTTGTAGAGTTGTTCTTCATTATACAGGTAAATAAAGTGCTCTCCGGATTATTGTGGAAATCAGAAAGGTGAAGCAAAAATCCAGCCTGCCAATAATTTGGCAGGCTGGGTGTAGTCGGATCATATTCTGTTCAGGTACTATTTCAATCCGGAGTGGAGGAAACTCTGGATGAATTTCCTCTGGAAAATCAGGAAGGTGATGAACAGCGGCGCAATCACCATCAGCGTGGCAGCGGTAAGCAGCGACCACTGTGCCCCGATCTCACCCAGCTGGGTAAACCGCACCAGACCAGCTGTAAGGGGACGGCTCTTGTCGCTGTTGGTGATGACCATTGGCCAGAGAAATTCGTTCCAGTGCCAGGTGGCCGAAGAAAGGCCGAAAGCGACCAGGGATGGGACGGATGGAGGTAGATAGACATGCAGGATGAGCTGCCACCAACTGCAGCCATCGATAATCCCTGCGTCCACAAGGTCTCGCGGTACTTCTTTGAACGCCTGGCGCATCAGGAACGTGCCGAAAGCGGAACCAAAATACGGAATAGCGATTGCAAGCCGGGTATCAAAAATCCCCATTTCCCGGATGGTGGAAAAGTTAGGTGCCAGCAGGGCAGAGGTTGGGATCATCATCTGGAGCAGGACAAAGAAAAATATCCAGCGTTTTCCAAAAAACTCGTAATTAGCAAAGGCAAAACCAGCCAGAACGATGGTCACAAGCTGGACGGCCAGAATGGCTACAACAACCAGGATCGTATTGAGATAATACTGGCCGAAAGGAGCCAGCGACCAGGCTCTCTGGTAATTTTCCAGAGTGACACTTGTACTGAACCAGACATCTCCCCGGCTCATGGGGTCATTGCCCGGCCGGAAGGAGGCGACCATGGCCCATAAAACGGGTACAGACCACAATACAGCCAGTGCTGTGGAAGACAGGTTCAGGATCCAGTGGGTTACGCGGGAGAGCAGGCTGGTGCGGGAAGAGGTGGTCATCTCAGGCCTCCTTTCTCTCGGATGTTACAAAATTGGTTGCGGTAAATACCAGCAGCACAAGGATCAGAATGACTGTAATAGCGGATGCTTTACCCACATCCTGGTACTCGAATCTCTGCTGCCAGAGTTCAAACAGGAGGACAGTGCTGGTGCGGCTGGGGCCTCCGGTTGTGAGTACAAAGATATGGTCCACTGTCCGGAAGGCATCGATAAACGCTACAATAGTGATAAAGAGTGTTGTCCGGCGCAGCAGCGGAAAGGTGATTTTCCAGAGTGTCTGCCAGCTGCTGGCGCCGTCGAGGGCTGCGGCCTCAAACACTTCGGTCGGCAGATTTTGCAGGCCTGCCAGGTAGAAAATCATGTAGTAGCCGGAGTTTTTCCAGATTGCCACAATGATAACGGATATAAGCGCCAGGTTTGGATTCCCTGTCCAGTTTTCCGGCCCGCTGTATCCCAGCAGGCGCAGGCCGGTATTGAACAAGCCATAATCCGGCGTAAAGAAGAAAAGCCAGATCGTCGCTGCACTGACCATCGGTAGAACCATCGGATGGAAAAAGGCCAGGCGCAGGAAACCCACGCCGCGGATTTTCCGGTTGACCAGCAGCGCGAACAGGAAACCCAGGAGAATACTGATCGGCACAGTGCCGATAATGTAAACAAGCGTGTTTTTAATCACCTGGATGAAATAGGGATCGCTGAACAGCTTGATGTAGTTTTCCAGACCGGCAAAGGTGGGCTCGCGCAGTCGGGCGATATTCAACCGCTGCAGGAAGAAGCTCTGGTAGATAGAGAGCAGCACTGGCCAGGCGGTGAACAGGGCAACAAAAAAAGCTGTTGGGAAAATCAGGATGTACGGCAGCGGGTTTCGTTTTCCGGGAGAGACTTGTGAACTCAAGATCAGCTCCTTATAAAAAGAGGGGTGAACACGGGCATATCATGCTCACCCCATTATAGATCAGGTTATATCTGTTGCTCTACGGGCAGAAATCTGCCAGGGCGGCATCAGCTTCGGCCTGGGCAGCAGCCATTGCATCTGCTGCTGTCATCTCACCGTTGATTGCGCGCTGGATGTAGTCGTGGAAGATACCGCGTACCTGGCCGAGATTCTGGGTGGCCAGCTCTGCGCCTGCAAACTCCAGGGCGTCGCGAGTGTCCAGAGCCTGGGGTACTTCCGCCAGATAAGCCATCATGGCTTCGGTGTCATAGGCGCTGTAGCGATTTGCGATGTAGCCGGTGTTGATGCTGTAGTCAGCAACATAATCGGGCCGGGTGATGAATTCGATGAACTTCCAGGCAGCTTCCTGCTTTTCAGCAGGAGCGCCCTTCAGGATGTAGAAGTTGCCGCCACCCGGGACGCTGGCGTATGTGCCTTCTTCTCGGCCGGGATACGCCATCACACCGAGCTCGAAGTCTGACTGATCGAGCAGGCTGGTGAGGCTGCCCGAGGAGTGGGCGATCATGGCGGTGGCGCCGCTGGCAAGATCGGTCGTGTCGGTTGCCCAGCTGGCCTGAACACCGGCCGGCATGGCGCCGTATACAGCAGAGAGGTCAATGTAGAACTGGACAGCATCGATTACTGCCGGATCGTCGTACACAACCGTGCAGTCATCCTCGAGGATATTCTGCCCTGCGCCGATGGCCAGCGGCTGGAAGAGCCAGTATGGCCAGTCGGATGAGAAGTGCAGGCCCCAATTGGTTGTATCACCTTCTGTGACGGTGAGTGCCTTTGCGGCATCCGCCCAGGCCTGCCAGCTGTTAGGCGGCTCTATTCCAGCTTCGGCAAACATATCTGCGTTGTAATACAGCACTACAGCGCTGCGCTGGAAGGGGATGCTCCATAGTTGGTCATCATAGGTTGAATTAGCCAGGAAGGCGGGCAGGAAGTCATCGATGTATGCCTGGCCATCGTCCATGTCGTCGATGAAGCCGTCGAGAGGGGCGATGTAATCGGCGTTGATCAGGTCATACAGGGCTGTTGCCAGCAGCACTGCTACCGCTGGCGGTTCGCCGCCGCCATCGATGGTGGTCTGAATGGCAGTCTGTACATCAGCATAACCGCCGGAAAACACCGGCTCAACGGTGATGTAAGGGTATTCTGCCTGGAAATCCTCGATGTAACCGTTCAGGATTGCGGCAATCGGGGCGTCCACGGCAACCGGGTAAAACACCTGAATTGTGACAGGCTCCATGGCGGGTTCAGCCGGTGCTTCCTCTTCAGCAACTTCCTCCTCCGGAGCTGCTTCTTCGGCCGGAGCGGCTTCTTCCACCGGCGCTGCTTCCTCCGGCTCGGCAGTCGCTGCGGGTCCGCAGGCAGCCACCAGTACCAGGAGTACAGCCATCATTAGCAGTACAATACTTTTCGGGCGATACATGAATCTTTCTCCTTTCCATTGGGTGTTTGGATTTCAGATTGAACGGATCATCCTGACAGTGCTTAACTCCACGATATTTGAATTGAAATAGATTCTGCTGTAGTTGACCGGACGGTTATCGAGGTTATAGATTGTGCTTCTGACGCTGAGCACAGGAGTGCCTTCAGGGATTTTCATATAGGCTGAGATTTCAGGAGGGGTGGCCGCAGCACGGATCTGAGAGCGGATCTGATGCAGTGACGGTTCGAGGGACGCATTCAGAAACTGCACCATGTTGCCTTTGAAAAAACCCCACGGCAGGTCGGCTTCCTCGACCAGCAGTGCGAGATAATCCTCGACATAGATGGCGGGCAGCTGATCAGCAAGAACAAGGCGGTTGATGCGACGCAGTTTTTCAGCAGGTGAGCAGTGGAGGGCATCACTAACCTCATTCGGCACCAGTTCAACCGACATCGACAGTGTTTCGAAGTGAGGGATATAGCCGCCTTCGTGGATGATCTGAGCGAAGGGGGAAAATTCGTTCAGCGAGTCGCGTATAAAGGGGGAGTGCGCTACAAAGGTACCGATGCCGTGTCTGCGGACGATGATTCCTTCATTTTCAAGAGAAATATAAGCTTCGCGGATGGTATTACGGCTGACGCCGAGTGTTTTTGCGATAGCAGCTTCCGAAGGAAGCTGGTCATTTTGTTTGAGGTGGTTCTGAGAGATGTAATGGAGGACATATTCTTTGACCTGCTGGGAACGGGTACCGGTGTGGATTGTCTCGGACATACCTGGATTCCTTCCGATTGTGAGTAGTTATTGGACGTCCAACCTCTTAACCAGAATAGTACGAAAATGGCTCGCTGTCAACCAGTTATCCTTGAAGCTGTGGTCTATAGATTTCTGAGTAGAAAGATCTGCTGGCTTGAGGTTTAATGCGTGGTTTACACCACCAGAAATCAGCCTTACCTTCAGAACAGAACATCATTCCATGTTCAGCGTAATATATACCATCCTGGAACCTGCCTGAGGTATATTTATTTATGAGTAACAGCCGGTATCAGTTGTGTGAGGAACAACCGGGGTATATAGTTCCGGGGGATTTGATTCAAACAGGGAATTTTCCAGCTTATTATCTTCTGGAAACAATAAAAACAATGTAGAAACCAATAAGTAATACAGCTGAGCTCGCCGGCAAAACTACGAAAGGAAGAAGAGAAAGGTTCAACAGCTGGTCTATACCAGATAATACAAAGCCGATCACGGAAAAAGTGAGGAGTGGATTCCCGGCCAGGCGTAAGTTGATTGGAGAAAAACCTGGTGGTGTATTCACAGACAACCTCTTTCTATTCAAAAGCACTGCTTTTGTTTTTATTGTATCCAGGAATCCGCCTTTCGATATAGTAGTGATCTATTTTAAAGTATCAATCCATGTGAACTGAAGAAAATTATTACTGCTACAGGTATGTATCTTCCGGGCTTTCACTCATAGAGGATATTACACTGGGCAGCTATTTTTCTGCAGGATACTGTTATATTCACGGGCACCCTGTATGGTTTCCGCGACTACCGGAATTTTTATCCGTATAATCAAATGAGATGTGGTTTTTATCTGTTCCTGTACTATGCAGGATGGCTGCACCTGCGTAAGAGAAGGGAAAGGACAAAAAATGATGCATTCCCGTTCATGGAAGAAGATAATCGTGTTTCTGGGATTTACATTCGGGTTGAGTTCGATCTTTTATTATTTCATTTTAAGGTCTGGCATGATCCAGACCTATACACTGGGCTTGATGTGGTCGCCGGGCCTGGCTGCGCTGTTAACACAGCTGATTTTCACACGTTCTATCCGAAACCTGGGCTGGAAGTTCGGGAAAGGCCGGTACCTGCTGCTTGCCTATCTTCTGCCAATCATCTATGGCATTGTGGTATACGGCATTGTGTGGCTGTCCGGGATCGGGCCGCTGGATATCCAGACTTTCGCCACACAAGCAGCGGAGCAGTGGGGCCGGGAGATGCAAAACCCCGCAACCTTTTCACTTGTATTTGGGCTGATCCTTGCCACTGTGGGGGTGTTCACATCGTCTTTCGCAGCACTCGGAGAGGAGATCGGCTGGCGGGGATTCCTGGTTCCGGAGCTCACCCGTGCGACTTCGTTTACGACCGCTTCCCTGGTCAGCGGTGTGATCTGGACAGTCTGGCATGCGCCGATCATTTTGCTTGCTGACTACAACAATCCGGGTGGATCCAGGATCTTCGGATTGATCTGTTTTGCTTTTCTGGTGATCGGCAGCAGCTTTGTGTACGCCTGGCTGCGTTTGAAATCCGGCAGCCTGTGGCCGGCGGTCCTGCTGCATGCAAGCCACAATCTGTTTATCCAGGGCATTTTCACTCCTCTGACCGGTGAAACGGCGCTGACTCCGTACGTGATCGACGAGTTCGGAATTGGTCTGGCGCTGGTTGGTGTGCTGCTTGGTGTGGTCTTCTGGCGGAAGGGGAAGGATCTTGAGGAAAAAACCGCGGTGGTGGAAGCCCCTATTGTATGAACGCTGCGGATCATTGATGGAATAAAGGAAAGATCCTGCGACTTTCCCATTCAGGGAAATCCAGTGTTTCCCGGGTTGGGCTTCAGAAAACAGACCACAGGGAGAAATGCGGTATACAGTAGATGATAGATGACAGTTGAACCGTATTCGCCTGAATTATTTTGTAATTTTCGCATTCAATCAGCTGCTTCCCAGTAGTAGAGGGTGCTATTTGTCGCAATCTTAATAGGATATTGGCGGTCCGGGCAATCAACTTCCTATATGGGAGGATTTTTCCCAGCCTGAAACTTCCTAACGGATTCAGTATTGAGAAAATTACCAGAAATGCGTTGAATCCAGCAATTACGCCACCTATTTGATATCCCAGCAAAATGACGACTATCCATACCAGGATTTTGAACCATAATGGGCATTTTCGCTGATTATTTTATCGGTTCTCGAAAATGTTAATCCTGTTCTTTCAGCTGTTCAGTGATTCTTGAGTTTGATGTCGGAATAGGTTGGGCTCTGAACACTCAGGCCGAACTGATTACCCGCCACGAAGTAGTACTTGAAGGTGGTATTCGAATAATCAGTCGATCCCGGAACATCATCATGGGCATCAATTGAGATACTCCATACATCATTCCCATTATTGGTCATGGGAAGGGTTTTCCAATTTTCATCGCTGACGCGGAAGGAGATGCTTACACCTGTCACCGGACTTTCTCCGCCGGCATTGATCTTGATAGTTACTGTATGAGGCTGCGAATCTCCCCAGTAGAACGTATTTGTGGATAGTTCTGGTGTTCCAAGCAGTGGTTCAGCAACGATCCACTGAAGATCTTCGGGCAAGCAGGAGGTTTCTACAACTACATCCGAAACCCAGCAGTGAGCGGTGCTGTCCGGCAGCGCGATCCACCACCAGCTGCTGTCCTGGTTGCGCCCTTCCACAGCAGCACTGGTTCCTTCATCCAGTGAGGTTACGGCGGAGTACCCGGTAGACGGCCCCTTGCGGCAGTTGCCGTCCATGATGAAGGCTGCCATGGCCAAGCAGGGGGTAGGTGTGAGCGTTTCGGTGGCGACAGGAAGTGCCACTTCACCCTGCAGGGCAGGGGTTTCCGAAATTGAGGGGGAAGCATCCCTTTCATTTTCGATATAAACAACTGCATTCGCGGCAGTGCTCCAGTTCCCGGATGAATCCTGGCTGCGCGTCTCGAACCGATATTCGCCTGGTGCTTCAGGGATCCAGTTGTAGATGCCGGTAACCAGCTTCTGCCCGGCATCTTCCAATGCCAGGTCGGGTACAGCTCTGCCGTCGATGCTGAGCACCAGTTCCTGCACACCACCCGGAGCTGCTCCATGTACGACGACTTCATACGGCGCGAGCGGCAGGTGTGTTTCATCCAGCGGAGCATCAATCCAGGCTTGCAGTCCCACGCCCTCCATATTCGGTTCCCCCGTTGTACATCCGGCGAGCAGGAATACGAATACCAACAGCCCGGAACAGAAAAGGTAAGCTCGTCTATTCACGAAAACCTCCATTAAATACGCTTCACCACTGAATGCACATATCGCTGGCTTCCTGATAAATACGGAAAACCGGTTCATTATCACAGGGTGTATATTCTGAATCAGGACCTGGCTGCGTCTGCCCAATCAATCCCTGTGGCATGCTCAAACAGCTGATCTCCGCTTCCAGGGTTATCTCACTGCCCTTGTACAGGCAGCTCCAATCGCCCACGTCATATATCGGAATGGGCACATTGAGATCCTCAAAGCTGAGATCCCGGGCTGCAAGTTCTGCATTCAGTGCTTCCAGATGCGCGGGAATGATATATTCTAACGAGTTCTGCACCAGCGCCACCGGAATCGTTACGGATTCACCTGGTGCAAGTGGGGGGATGGGGATTGTGACAGGCCTGAAAACTTCTCCTGATAGTGGACTGGTGATAGGAATGGACAGATAGATCTGGCCTGACTCCGTTGAATTCATGCCCGCTACCCATTCGTTTACCCATTCTTCCGGAGTGGAATTCGAGTTTGATTCGGATGGTGGAATGATCGGCTTCTCCACGCTGTATTCATAGTAGTATCTGAATGTCTGCCCGACCAGCTGGGAATTGATCGCTTCTACGTTTAATGTAACCACATAAGCCGGCTGCTCGTAATACTGATAGTCTCCCGGAAGAACCCCTGAGTTATTGGTCACCCTGAGTTGTGTCGTAGCGGGTATCAGCAGTCCTTCCGGCACGGGCGATGTTTCCACGCCGGCCGGGAAGCACAGCGGTTCCTGGTCGAATGCCTGGCTCCAGTTCCTGCTCACGCAGCCGGGCTGGCTCTGGCTCTGCTTGTTTGCTTCGGCTACCTGTTTCAAACCCTCACGCAGTACTGCCTGGCATGCTTCCTCGCAGGGGATGCCGGCTTCCGCCGCGGCCAGCTCAATGGCGTAGTCAATGCCCATATTGGTGGCTTCTTCGAAGGTCGGAAGTGTGGGCGGGATGCCGGTAAAGTATGCAATCCCGATTTCGAGTCCCTTCATCAGGCCTTCCTTGCATGTATCATTACACTCGATTCCCAGATTGTTGATCAATTCTGCTACCGTGTTTACAATACCCTGCTTGATGGAATTATAGAATTCAATAAGGGTATCCCACGCAGTTTTAAGTCCTTCGTACAGGTCATCCAGCGCCTGCCCCAGCATGGAATCATCATTTCCTTTGAAAGCAGCCGGGCAGACTGGTTTATGGGCGGTTTTGTACTCATGAAGGATGTTGTAGAGCATTTCCGCCTGCTGGTTGATCAGTATCTCCTGACCAGGAAAAACAGAGGAACCGAGTGAATCCTTGATTTTCTCCAGGTTTAGGCTCTCGATGTACACACAGCCCCAGAGAGCAGGGTCGGCGAAGTCAATGGGTTCGAAGTTGAGAATTTCAAGCGAGTACAGGTCGGGCAGATGGTCGAGGATAACCGGTTCGATCTCCGGTTCTGTGTCCACCAGATTGATTACCACGCTTTTGGAAGGCCGGCCAACGGCCTGACTACCGGACATGGGGATCATGCGCATATACCAGGTATCCGGCTGGGTATAGGGGAGAAGGCTGCTGGTATAGGGGGACGTGGTTCTCATGTAAGGCAGGAGCTCAAAACCGCCGGCCTCAGCCGGGTTGTATTGCTCCAGATTGCCAAGATCGACCACAAACGACCCGCTGCTTTTTCCGCCCTTCTGTACATCATTCGCCAGCAATCCTGGCGGCTGCGGGTCAAAACTGTCGTCAAAGGGGCTGCTCGAAATCTGCCACAGAAGCTGGTCTGCGCCGCTGATGTTCGACGACCAGTAGAACGCTCGTTCCAGGTCCTCACTTTCAAGATTGATTTCTCCGTAGGTGGAGCGGAAGGTGCTGCCCATATCCCCGCTGCAGTCCGTTCCCAGGTTGCAGATTTTGAGCTCCGTGTAGTCCAGGTTGATATGCGCCTTTCCCAGTTTGATCAGAGCGCCTCCCTCCCAACCCCAGACCTCCAGGTCGAGTGTTTTGGCTGTCTGTTCGTAGGCTGCTGTCCAGATATCGATAAAATCATCCAGGGGCAGCTGCGATTCCTGCGGTGTCAGAAAAGCATAAGGCTGCATGGGAAAGCGGCTGTAGGCTCCGCCGTTGAAGGCGTAGTAGTAATAGGCTTTTTCAACCGGTTCCGGAAGTGTAATCTTACCGTCGATATACTCCAGGGTGGTTTCATCAGCAGCCGGACAGCCGGGCGCGTCCAGAGAGACCATCAGGATCTCGCCGGGGGATTCTCCGGCGCTGTTGAACGCAGCGACATAATAAACCAATGTTCCTGTCTGGTCGGGGTCACGGAATTGGAACAGCTGCTCCTGATCCAGCGGGCCCAGTGTCTCGATGCGCTCAAAGCTGCTCAATCCTTGCAGGGCACGGTAGATAAAAAAGCCTTTCTCGCTGTCTGATAAATCCTGGATGGAGAGGATAACATCGCAGCCATCGCTGGCAGCTGCCACACCCGGGGCTGCCGGCAGGGCTGAAATGCCGGAAAAAGTCCTTTCAAGCCACAGGGAAAATCCGTTGGCAGAGGGTGCCACATCTTCGGTCAAAGGAGCCGGAACAGGGGGGGCTGCTGTGGAAGATGGAGAAAATTCCGTAAGGAAGGAAGGTTGATTTTCAAAAATCGGCGCACCATCCTCGCCACCGTCGAGGTCTTCCAGGACTCTGAAACCAGCTGCCGGGCTGGCAGTGACATTTATCAGGCTGGAAGTGCTCACCTTGCCGCTTACTCCCCTGGCGCGTACAAGCAGCACGTGGTGCCCTTCTGTCAGCGGCAGCCAGGTCCAGGTGACAAGCGTGTAGCCAGGGTCCGCTTCTGCTGCCGGAGTGAAGGTATTTACCAGTTTTCCATCTGCCCATAGCTCTACAGCTGCAATTTCCCCGGAACTCATAACGATGGCCCGGACCGGTACAAAAGCATCTGCCGGCCATTGGCTGTCAGTTTCAGGGGCAGCGAAGATTACTGTGATCGGTGCACTGTTAGGTGTCAGTTGCTGGGAAGCAGGTGGGATACGCGTTATGAGAATGAATACAATCCCGCCCACAAGCACTGCCAATACCGCTATGCCAATAAAAACCTTTGACAAATACCATCCGGGATTCTTCATCTTGACCTTTCCCTTTCAGGTTTTATGATTTGGGCAATAAGAAGTCTGGAAAATTTAATCCCGCATAAGAGAACGATGGAGCGATGGGGCAATCAATTCGCTCTGCATGGATATTTCATTTTATTGTAGATTTCGACCTAATACAATCTTATGTGGAAGTGATCGGAGACCTTAGCAATTAAGCCGGCACACCCACAGGTGGTTTTTCTGCCATTTTTCTGGGGCTTGAAGAAAGAACAATTGCCTGATTCGCAATATAACCTTGCTCCATGAGCAAGGTTATGCTGCTTGCCAGATTTATTAATTTACATGGAAAAATTGATCACACTGCCGGATTTACTGTGGTCACATCGCTATTCGTAGCGCAGTGCTTCTGCCGGGGAGACTTTAGACGCCTGCCGTGAGGGCAGCCAGGTGGCCAGCAGGGACATGCTGTATGCCAGGCCGACAACCAGCAGGATCGAACCCCACGGAACCTGGAAGGTGAGCCCTGGTAAATCCCCCACCATCTCATCGATCATCTGCGAAGCGGGGATAAGGGCAAGTACGACACCCAGCGTGATCCCGAGCAGGGCAACAAATGAGGCTTCGATAAGGAAACTCCATGTCACCATACTTCCCTGGAAACCGAGTGCACGCAGTACGCCGATCTGCTGCCTGCGTTCAACAACCGAACGCGAGCTGATTACTCCCAGTGCGGCAACGCCCACAATCAACCCCAGGGTCAGGAAACCAAGCATCAGTTTCTCAATGGCCAGCTGCGATTGCTGCGCGTCTTTCAGTTCCTGTACCTGGTCCACTGCTTCCAGCCCATAATCCAGGAAAGCACTCTCCAGCGCAGCTGCTGCGGCCTGCGGGTCGATAGTATCAGCCAGTTTTATGTAGTACTGTGTCGGAACAGGCGGATTGGTAAGTCCGTTTTCCAGCGTCTCTTGAGATGTAAATACTGAAAAGGAAACCCCGCTCATCTGATCCAGTACGCCGATGATGGTAACCTCAAACAGTTCGCCGGACGAATCGCGAACCTGGATCTGGGTGGGCTGCATGGACTCATCTTCAAGATAAATATCCTGCAGTTTGAATTCAGGACCGCCGACGACGATCGATGTTGACTGCCGTGAGGATACACCGTAGCTGTCAATGACTGCGTAACCCGGATGCGTACGGAGTGCTTGCCAGATTTCCTCTGGCGACTCATATCCCTCCGCCATAACAGCAAAGTCATAACCAACTGTGTCCAGATAGGTTTCATCCACAGCCCGCAGCCGGTACCATGACCATGCTTGATCATCCTGTTTGAGTTCCACAGTCATCATGCTCTCACTGGTGATAACATCAAAACCCATTTCCCGTAGCTTGGGGTCACGGCTGGCCGAACGTTGCAGGTTTGGAACAGGGTTAAGCGCACTTGTCTGAGCGCGCAGCTCATACCCCCCTGTCAGCGCTTCGGTATTCTCCAGGAGAACATGATTTGCCTTGAACGCTGTCGCCATAAACACCACACTGAAAACAACGATACCAAACATACCCAGTGTAAGGCCGGTGCGGAATCGGTTGGCCATGGGATACGCCACAGCCATACGCAGCACCGGTGCCAGACGCCTATTACCGCCCAGCACAAGCAGGATCCCTTTGAGAAGCAAGTCGGTGTTGTACATTACAACCATCACGGCACCGACAATCATCATAAATCCGGCAATGAAGAGCATCTCAGCACCGGCTTTCAGGTCAACGATACCGACAATTTCGAACACATCCGAGGGCAATGACCAGAAGAAAAGCAGCAGAACGCCCATCGCGCTGAAGGCAATGCGATCGGCGAGTGTTTGTTTACGAGGAAACAGTTTGTATAAGATACCGCGCAGCACAAGCCCTCCGCCGATCAAAGCAAGCGAGAAGCCAAATGTAAACAGACTGCCTGAGGAGGCTGACAACCCTGCGGGAGCAAGCAGCAAGCCCAGAAGAAACGTAAGTATTCCGGAGCGGAATCCTGTCCATATCAGTTTGAGAAGGCTCTTGGGAACACCAAACATCCACGTTTTTATTGCACGCCAGATTTTCAGTCTGAAAAGCTGCCGGAAGCCTTCCAGCACTTTCTTTAGCGGGGCGAGGAGCCGTTCCTTCAGCGGCACAGGTTGTGCTGCAGGTTCAGGCAGATTACGGATTGCGGAGACAATGTTCAGCCGGCTGACACGGTTTGCTGAGAAAAGCACTGTAATAAAGGTAACCAGCATGCCCAATGTGTAGGATACCGCCAGACTTTTCACGGTAACCATGGGGCGAATTTGCAGGTCCTGGGAAGCGAATGCCTGTCCCATGGTATAGGCGATTACCAGGCCGACAAGCAAGCCGAGTGCAACGCCGACAGCAGCTGCAACAAGGTCATAGGCAGTTCCTTCGAAAACAAACATCTGTACAAGATGGCTGCGCTGGGCGCCGATAGCGCGGGTCATGCCCATTTCGGATTTTCGTTCCGCAGCGAGCATAACGAAGATCAGGAAAATCAGCAGCAGGCCGGAGGCTATGCCGAAGAGTCCGGTGACGATAAAAATCGCAGTAAACGCATTGGCGGCCATTTCTGCCTCATCAAGGCCGTCACGTTTTGTACTGAGGACACTGAAATCGGAAAGCCGACCGAACTGTGTTTCCAGCCGGCGAAGCTTTGATTCCGACTGCCAGTCAGCCTGGTCCAGGATGGACACAATCTCCGCACCCAGAGTTTCATCTGCCAGCAGACTGCGAATCTCTTCGTTAAATATCCCGGCTTCGAGGCCGGCTGCAAGGTTGAGAAGGTCCGTCCGTGTGTTTCCCTGGTATCTGATCGCGGCACTGCGGATCGCGGTTACTGTACTATTATCTTCCACCAACCATCCATACAGTCTCCGGACGGCATAATCATCCGAAAGCAGTCCGCGCAGATAAGCGGAAACCTGTTCATTGTAGCGTGCGCCATGCCTGGAATCTCCCAGGTTGGAGATCATAATGAGATTGATCCGTCCGGTTTTACTGAAAAGCCGTTGTGCCTGATCCAGATTGAGATATACGCGGGCGGAGTTCGCCCCCTGGGAAATGCCGGCCACGACATAGATCCTGGGGGAGCTTCCGGCATAGAGTTTTATCTGGTCTCCGGGCTGGGCGCCCAGTGCTTCTGCTGCTGATTGGTTCAGATAAATCTGGTGAGCTTCGAGGCCCTCCAGCAGCAGCATATGGCCTTCGGAAGTCCGCAGTTCTTCTTCGGGCAGTATCAGTGCAGCATCCTGAGCTCTGACAGCGTAAAGATTCACCGCACGTGTGCTCTGGCGGCGCGTAATGTTAACGGCAGGGATACTCTCACGGATTCCGGGGACAATGGCATCTATATTTGGATAACCTTGAAGTTGTTCTGCAATAGTTTCATACCTGGAAAGATTGAAGTAGGAGGATCGGAGCATGCTGTTGTCCGTGCGTACGTGGACCATCTCGTCTATAGGGCCGAGCTCTTCGATAATGAGAGATCGGATTGTATGAGAGAGTGTATCGCCGGTGACAAAGGCAGCAGTGATGATCAGGGTTCCCAGCATCAGACCAAGGATAATCAGCGAGGACTGGGTGCGGCGGCGCATTATCGGCCTCAGCCCCAGCTTGAACATGACCCGGCTGCGCAGCGCAAGCCAGGCGAGAACAAGCAGCACAAGCACCAGTGCTGTTGTCAGCACCAATGCAATCGATGTCATCTGTATTCCAAAAAGCTTTTCCAAGTCTGATCCCTAATGATATTCCGGATTACCGGTGTATTTTTTTCAGTTCACCACTTAAGACAAAAGGAGATTTATTCTTCACTCATCTGTGAAAGCTGAGCCCTTATCTCCGCTGGCGTCTGTTCGCCTTCAATCTGGCCGTCGCGCATGCGAATTATCCGCGAGCATCGTGCAGCAACACGGCGGGCATGTGTTACCAGAAGAAAAGTAAGATCACGTTCATCGTTCAAGCGTAAAAGAACATCCATAACCTGGTCCGCTGTCTCAGAATCCAGGTCTCCTGTTGGTTCATCGGCCCATACAATGACAGGATTGTTTACCAATGCGCGGGCGATTGTTACCCGCTGGCGTTCTCCGCCGCTCAACTCCGCAGGCTTGTGATCAGCACGATGCTGCAGGTTGACCTGGGCGAGTGCACCCATGGCTAATTCACGGGCATCACGAGGGTTTACGCCCGACACAAGCAGGGGCATTTCGACGTTTTCAATTGCGCTGAGCACCGGAAGGAGGTTGTAAAACTGAAAGACAAACCCCATATGCCGTGCACGATAGTCGGTTCGTTCATAATCTGTCATGGCATCCAGTTGGCTGCCCTCTATCAAGATTTCTCCCTGGTCTGCAGCATCCAGGCCGGAAAGGCAGTTGAGCAGCGTGGTCTTGCCACATCCTGAAGGCCCCATGACGGCGATGACTTCTTTACGGTATACGCTGAGGCTCACACCCCGCAGTGCCTGTACGCTGATGGTTCCGGTGTGATAAGTTTTTGTAACATTTTCGGCCTTGATAATGATTTCTTTTTGCATAGAGACTTCCATGTGTTAATACCTTATACGCTTGAAGACAATTCCGGGTTACATATCAGCCTACATTAAATAGTACTATCGGATCACTGACCTGACGAGTGGCTGACGGGCAGAAGACTACGATTGGTCCGTTACTAAAAATGTCAACTTAAAGAGCTGAATATGTACAGAATGCAAGGTTTCAAACTCATACATACTATTTTTTCTCATAATAACAAAGTAGTTCCCTTTCTTCAATCCGGATATAGATACTGAAAGAAAACAATCGAAAAGACTAAAAACAGGAAAGATGGCAATCAGTAAAGAGAGTCCTGAATTCCTGGTAAAGCAGAAAAGCACGTTTGTATTCAAGCCCTGGCGTCGCAGGAAGGTTGCAGAATGAGAATTCATCCGGATTACCGGTGTAATACGCAGTGCTGCATCAGCTTCTCAGCTGGTGGGATGATTCATGGAAGGGTTTGGCAGTTCCTTCAAACAAACTGCTTTCTACTCATACTTCAATAAGGAGATAGCTGCCGTCCAGTGTAAGGGGAAAACTTGTCAGTGGCCCTTGAGCTGGTCCTGAAATAACGTTGCCATCATAGTCATAGGTTGATTTACTTGCACTGCAGCACTGCAGGGTCATGGTACCTGCAACCGGATCGATCATCCGGCCGCCATGTGTGCAGGCGTTCTTAAAGGCATAATATTCACCATTCTCTCCCAACACAATCAATATGGGAGCTGGCAGGGCTTCTCCTTCAATCCGGACCGCGCCGCCAAGTGATTGTATTTCAGGAAGACGGGAAAGGTCGAGGGACAGGGTGCTGCCGTCGTAGGACCATGCGTTTTCAATCTGAGGCAGCCCGGTCTCGGGAATGCCTCTGATACTGTCGATAAACCCACAGCCTGCCAGAAGCATGGTTCCGCCTGCGACTCCAGTCATCTTGAGAAAAGCTCTCCGGGAAACTGTAGTACTCATTGGATTTTCTCCTTGGAAAATAGAATAATCTCCAGTAGCAATACGCTTCTGTTGGTAGTTCCCAGCGTTCTATCGGATATTGTACTAATACCTGTACGGAAAATAATAAGAAATGTTGCTTCTATCTCAATTTACAAACATCCCGGGAACAGTATCCCGGGCAAAGGCCCTGGGTAGCCGCAGCCTTATGGGTTGACAGCCTTATTAAACGTATCGTAGAGCTGACGGTGCAGCAGGTAGAGCTCTTCCCGGTCGAATTTTTCAACCTTCCGGTCGTAAGTCAAGAATCCGTTAATCTCGATTTCGACGTCTGTGGTCTGAGTATAGATCGCAGCTGTCAGACCTTCCGGGATCAGCGGCACCAGCTGATACTTCAGCAGAGCCTGATACGCTTCAGCCAGCTCCTCTTTTGATTCGTAATGACGATATCCGAACTTTTTGCCGGGATTCCAGACATGGCTGGAGATCTTGAGGCTGTAACCGCCGAATTCGGACAGGACGAAGGCGCGGTTTTTCGCGTCAGTCTTGTAAAGCCGCCTTACGTATACATGTTTGCTGACAAAATCACCGCCGCCCTGGTCGAACCAGCCGGAAGCGTGGTCTACAAGACGCGTGGGATCGTACGATTTTACCCATTCACCGATTTCGTTTGCAGTAAACTGCCCCCAGCTTTCGTTGAACGGCACCCACACTGCGATACAGGGGGCATTATAAAGATGGTCGATCAATCCTTTTAACTCAGTTTTGAATTCAGCACGGTTATCCGGATCAAAGCGCCCGAAGCGTTTCAGGCGGTGTGTATCATCCCGGTGGAAGCCCAACAACATCGAGATAATTGCCACAAACTCGCCGTCGATTTCACCGCCGTTGGGCATATCCTGCCAGACGATCAAACCCAGCCGGTCGCAGTGATAATACCAGCGCAGCGGCTCGACCTTGATATGTTTGCGGATCATGTTGCAGCTGATCTGACGTGTGTATTCGATATCCAGAAGCATTGCTTCATCCGACGGTGGGGTATACAAACCGTCAGGGAAGTATCCCTGATCAAGAGGGCCGTACAGGAACAGCGGTTTCCCATTGACTGCAAACCGCAGGTGACCGTTTCTATCCGGCAGCAGTGAGAAGCTGCGCATAGCTGCATAGCTGGAGACCTCATCGACCACACGGTTTTCCTGGAGAAGGCGGATATGCAGGTCATACAGGAATGGGTCCTCCGGAGACCACAGGCGGGGACCGGGTAGTGAGCACAGCAATGGTTGATCGATTGGACCCTGAGCAGTGCAGGCAGCTCTTCCATACGCGAGGACAACAGCCTCGATCCGGAGGCCTTCCAAGTGGCCGCGCAGGGTAACCTCGACACGCAGGCGTTCAGTGTCGATATCAGGAGTCAGTTTCAGCTGGTTTATGCTTACTCCGGGGACAGGTTCAAGCCACACGGTCTGCCAGATACCGGATATGGAGGTATACCAGATCCCCTGGGGATTCAGCACCTGTTTGCCGCGCTGCTGCAGGCCGGTGTCGGTGGGGTCCTGCACTGCCACAATCAAATGGTTCTCACTGCCGGTAAGTGCTGCAGTGATGTCGAAGG
This sequence comes from Anaerolineales bacterium, assembly GCA_016927115.1. Taxonomy (GTDB): domain Bacteria; phylum Chloroflexota; class Anaerolineae; order Anaerolineales; family E44-bin32; genus JAFGNH01. The sequence goes on from JAFGNH010000074.1 coordinate 31,906, forward strand.
TGAAAGGCAGGTATCCGCCGCGGTGAGAACCCACAAGGGTTTTGTTGAGAAAAACTTCACATTCGTAATCAACAGCGCCGAAATGCAGCAGGACAGTCTGGCCCTGCCAGCTGTCCGGTATGGTGAAAGTGCGACGGTACCAGAGAGTCTCGTCTGGCTGCAGCGGCTTTTCGACGCCGGAAAGGGCTGATTCAATAGGAAACGGCACCAGTATACGGCCGTCATACGTATCTGGCTCGGGTTCCCCCTGCGGCTGCACAGCGTATTCCCACCAGCCGTTGAGGTTCTGCCAGTCGGGACGGGACATCTGCGGCCTCGGGTACTCGGGCAGGGGAATGGGTTCTGCGGGTTTGAAAGGGGTTTTCAGCGTATGGAGCGTTGAGGAACCTGGTCCAGGCATTGATTACTTCCTTTTCAGATATGTATCCAGACGGCCATCTGTGATTCGCCGCGGTTTCCCCACAGGAAGTAGGGAATCAGTATCAGCGGCTGAGCATCAAACGACTTTCCATATAGGACTGTGCATCCTTTCAGCAGATCCGCTTGAAAAGAAGGTTCAAGCGTATCCGGATCAAGCCGGACCTGAAAAATATCCACACCAGGATTGTCGACACTTTCGAGGCAGTACACAATCGGTCCGCGGCCGATTGCTGCCTGGCCCTGGTGGCCTTTAACCTTCGGGTGCGGTTGGAGAAGCCTGAGCGACATGTTCAGCTGGATCTCTATTCGATCCCCATCAGACCAGGTACAGGGTATCTCCAGCCAGCGGCTTACGGCGGGGTCGAAACCAGCGCCGGTGGCGCGCGGTTCGGCAGCAGACGGAAGTTCGAGCGCTTCTCCGTTACACATTATATGAGCTCCTGTACTCCAGGAAGGGAGGCGCAGGAAAAGGGTGAAGTCAGATTGAGGGTTCACAGGGGTAACGGTAATCGTCACATTGCCGAACCATGGCAGCCCGGATTCTATCTCCAGTGTGGCGAGTTCTGCCGTGATGCGGCTGCTTACGTACTGGTGGATGTGGATACCATGTTCGTCTTCTGTATGAATATACCTGTACAGGTCCGCCCAGGTGCGCGAGATGTTGGAGGGGCAGCATGGTACGGCGTACCATGGTTTGCGTGTTACACCACCGCGGCAGGTGAGCGGGTTGTTGTAGAAGTAGGTTGTGCCATCCAGCCCCATACCCACTGCGGACGCATTGTAGAGCTGCCACTCAAACAGGTCGCTGTACCTGGCTTTACCGGTCAGCTGAGCCAATTCCCAATTCCAGAACATACTGCCGAGTGCAGCACAGGTTTCGGCGTAGGCGATTTCAGGGTCGAGTTCGTAATCTCGCCCAAAACCTTCTGAACCGGGCAGTGAGCCAATGCCGCCGGTAACGTACATCCGGCGTGTCACCATATGGTCCCAGGCTTTTTCCAATGCCTGGATCAACGATGTGTCGCCGGTTTCGCGGGCAAGCATGGCTGCTGCTGTTTCGAGGTATGCGAAACGCACTGCATGCCCGACTGGTACCTGCTGCTTGCGGATCGGTGTGTGCTGCTGGAAATACTTACCACTGAACGCGCCGGCATACCAGCGCAGGGTTGTGTTCCACGGCCTTTTTGAGTGGTTGCCGGGCGGGAGTTCGTATGGTCTGAAATTTGGAAAAGCAGTGAGATACGCCTGTTTCCGCCGATCGATAGTTCTTTCGCGTTTACCCACGCTGCTGAATTCCCCCAGAATCTTTCGGGAAAAACCTGATATGTGCCCGCGCTGTTCGATGAATTGGCGGGCCATCGCCAGGTAGGGAGCATGCTGCGTCACGCGGTACAGGCGCAGCAGTGCGATTTCTATTTCCTGGTGGCCGGGTGTGTGTTCAGGGCCTTTGCCGAGGAAATCTTCGACAATGCGGTCCGCAGCCCGGCGGGCGATTTCCAGCACGCGGGTTTGCCTGGTGGCTTCAAAGTGTGAAACACCGGCTTCGATCAGGTGCCCGTGGCAGTAGAGCTCGTGCTCGATCTGTAAATTTGTCCAGCGTACTTCCGGAAAGTGGATCTGGTTGTAGGTATAGATATATCCGTCCGGCTGTTGAGCCTGTTCTATCAAATCGATGTAGTTATCCATCAACGCTGCCAGCGCGGGATCGGGGTGGTTGGCGTAGGTACGGGCAGCGGCATCGAGCCATTTATGGGCATCCGAATCTGCGAAAAACCAGCCCTCGCGAAATCCGTCCGTTTCGCTTCCGGCTATACGGAAGTTTTGGATGCAGCCTGAGTTTTCCAGCTGCTGCCACTGGTGGAAAATGGCCGAAGAGGCGTTCACCTCCAGGCGGTCGTGCCAGAATCCGGCGCTGATCTGTGCCTTACTCATATGTTCCCCTTTTGTTCAGGGCGGATGAAATACAACGGGATCAATGAAAACAGAGATATGACCGAGCCTACCTGGAAAATAATGGGAACCGGTATGAACCCGTCAGTAATGCCGCTGGAGGTAGGGATGCCGAACTGCTGGATCAATGTGGAACCGATCCATGGGCCGATCACCATCGGGAGTGCAATCCAGAAGATCATGCGGACACCGAGGAATTTACCGCGCTGCTGTTCGGGCAGCAGATCTTTGAGCCAGGCGACTGATGCGATACTGCTGGCCATCGAGAACGCCTGCCAGAGCAACCCGCTCAGAGCGAGGAGAGGAAGTGAAAATACCAGGGACAGCATTATTCCTCCCAGGCTGCTGACAACGATAGCGATGGCAATCATACTGCGTTTGTTCCAGCGGTCAGCCAGGATACCGAAGGGGATAGAGAACAGAGCACTGCCGAGCATGACTGCTCCGCCGATAATGCTGAACTCGGTCTTGGTCACACCGACAAAATTTTCCAGGTAGACAATCATGTAGGGAAACGAGACCTGCATGCCGATGCTGCTGATCATGATAAACAGCAGCAGGATGAACAGGTTACGGTTGTTCTTCAGCAGCTGTGGATTGAAAAGTTCACCAAACTCTTCCCAGAAGGAGCCGCGCTCCTGTTCCGTTTCGGGTGGTGGAGGATCCCGGAGCAGGAGACCTGCAATGAACCCTACCAGCAAAACGATCCCGCCCAGACTGTAGAAGAAGATGAAGTAGCCGAAGGTGTCAATCAGGATGCCGGCGGCAACCATGGAGACAATCTGGGCGAGGAACAGGCTCAGGTTGAGCACGCCTTCCACCTTGCCGCGGGTGCTGGTGGTGGCGATATCAGCCGTCCATGCGCTGAAGGCGGCGTCGTTGGCTGTGGAGCCGAAGAAAGTCATGATCGAGTCGGCCAGCACAACCATCAGCACAGCCATGCTTACGGTCTTGATGTACGCAACCATCGGGAACAGGATGGTGGAGAGCCCCCAGAGCACATAGCCGATCAGGATGAACGGTTTGCGGCGTCCCCAACGGGAGCGGGTGCGGTCGCTGAGTGTACCCATAAGCAGGGTGGTGAGTGTGGCGGTGATGGCGCTTGCAGCCACCATCCAGGATACCGGGCGGGGGTCGGTTGTGATGGTATCGAAGACGAAAGTGTTAAACCATGAGTTTTCGACCGCCCAGGCGATCTGGCCGGTCAGTGCCAGCGCCGCCATCACGATCCATGTGCGGGAGGTTATCGGTTTGGAGGATTGGTTTTGCATATCAACCGCCTTCTGTCAGTTTTTAGAATATTCCGGAGAACCAGGTATCGAAAATTATTGAACCCGTTTATTATCGCACAGTAATTCAAGAGTGCCATGCGAAAGGATCCGATGTTAACCCTTTCCGTCTTTCATTGAGTGTGAATTATTAATTTAGCCGGTATGATGAAGGTGGAGATATCCTGGTGCCGAACAGATCTGTTGAAGCCGGACAAGCAGCATTGGAACTATCCTAAAAGTGGATTGCGTATCCAAAACGCCAGTTGTGATGCCGTATACCCATAAGGATCCTACCGAAGATATGGAATAAGACACAGGCAGGCATGATTTCTGTGGGGTATCTGGCAAGTGCAGTATCGGATTGGGCAGGTTCTCCCGGGTGGCCGCCGGTGGAAACTGCCCGGGAGCATACATCCATTGTGATTACCGTTTTTCGAACATGTGAATGGAGCACGACCGAGGGAGCTGTCGGATCATTGGCAAAGTTGAACTCCCCGACTTATGAAAAGAAACGGATATTTAATATTCCCTTCCTGTAATGGTCTGTATTCCAAGGTTAACCGGGAGAAGGATAGAAAATCACCATGCATATAGATAGTAGCGAGTTGCGCTTCGATAGACTGTCTTTTCGGCCCCTGTTCATGGAGAAAACCCAAAATTACCTGCTGATCCCCTTTAACCCGGGATATGCAGTATACCTTACCCGGGACAGGTGCTTTTCAGGTCAGTTTGATGTATGCTCAGAAAGGCTTTCGAAATGTTTTATGGAGGAGATAAGGCAGCTTTGAACCAGAAAAGGCATCCTTTCCGATCCCTGCGCTGGCGCCTGACATGGAGTTACACTGCTGTAACGGTCGGTGCATTATCCTTGATCGTACTGGCTGCGGCCGCGCTGCTGTTTGCGACCATTTTTATTCCCTATGACCAGTTTGATCCTGATGTGTGGGTGCAGGCGGTACAGACTCAAACGATTCCCATTGCCCGTATTCTCCTCAGCCAGACACCCCCTGATATGAACAGGATCGCAGAGTTTGTGAACTACTCGGATAGTGCCAAGTTGAACGGCATTGATTTACTACGGATAGGGAGTGTGACAGTCTTTGTTCGCGCCACTTCACCGCTCGATATGCTGATCCTGGACCGTGAAGGCCGGCTGCTTGGCCGTACCGGCAGCCCGGCCCTGCCGGAAGGGGGTGCCGAATTCGATGGTTTTACCTATCCGCACCTCAGTCAGGTGCTGGAGGCGGTTTATGCTGGTGAGACCGATTCGGAAAAACTGGTCGCTTTTGAGGTGGGCGGACAGGGGGTGGCAGTTGCTGTGCCGGTGTACGCAACGAAAGATGACTCCTCATACCTGCTGGGTGTTGCCGCATACCGGGTTGAATCCATGCCGACAACACGGGTCATTCCCTCACACACACTCGGTGCGGTTGGAATCGGGGTGGCTCTGTTCCTGCTGGCGGCCGGGCTTATCGGCGGCGTATTCGGTTCGCTGACCGCCCGCGGCATGGTTACCCGCTTCAGGTCACTGTCAGCAGTAACAGATGCATGGAGCCGCGGCGAGCTTACTCAAACAGTAGATGATAAAAAGGGCGATGAAATCAGCATGCTGGGTGAACGCCTGAACAGGATGGCTCAACAGCTTAAGGCACTGCTTACCGAACGACAGGAGCATGCAGTTTCGGAAGAGCGTGACCGCCTTGCACGTGAGCTGCATGACAGTGCCAAGCAGCAGGCACTGGCCGCGTCCTTTCAGATAGGGACGGCATTAACGCTCTTCGAGCGTGACCCCCTGGCAGCCAGAGGACATCTGGAGCAGGCGGAACGGTTGGTAGACTCAGTGCGCACCGAGCTGACCGACCTCATCCATGAGCTCCGCCCGCATGTATGGGATGGCCGTGACCTTGCAGAGGTGCTTCAGGAGGCGGCAGCAGGATGGGCGCATCAGAACGGGATTGATGTAGTCGTTGATGTTCAGGAACCGGCAGGGCTCTCATTGGAACAGAAACAGATGATGTACCGTATTGTGCAGGAGGCCCTTTCCAATATAAGCCGCCACAGCCATGCCAGCAGAGTGGCGATCGCGCTTGATATGGAGAACGGTGTGCACCTGGCCATCACAGATAATGGCTGTGGTTTTGATTCCGGAAGGGAGATCGTCGGGCTGGGATTACTCTCTATGCGCGAACGGGCTGAGGCGCTGGGAGGTGTGTTTACTGTACACTCAGCACCTGAATCTGGAACCAGGATCGAAGTTTCGTTTGATACGCCGGGAAGACAGGTGCTCTTATGAATGAAACAATAACGGTAATGATTGTGGATGACCATGAGATGGTGCGGCGTGGGGCTGCGAGTTACCTTGCAGCACAACAGTATATCCAGGTTGTCGGGGAGGCGGAATCCGGTGAGGACGCACTCATACTGGCTGTTGAGGCAGTACCGGATGTGGTTTTAATGGACCTGGTGCTGCCGGGGATCGATGGTGTTGAAACAACCCGGAAACTCAAGGATCTCAGCCCGCGAACACAAGTTATTATCCTTACATCCTTCCATGAAGATGAACATATCTTTCCTGCGCTCCAGGCGGGTGCAATTTCCTATCTGCTCAAGGATGTAAAAGCTGCAGCACTGGTGGAGGCAATCCAGCTGGCGGCGCGCGGGGAAGCAGTGCTTCATCCGCGCATCGCGGAACGGGTGATCCGGGAGTTCCAGGGGGGATCTTCCCGGAACAGAGGGTTCTTCCTCGAACTTACGGAACGCGAGATGGAAATTCTCAAACTGATCGCTCGTGGATTTACGAATCAGAAAATTGCGGATCATCTGGTGATCACAGTTGGAACAGTAAAAGGCCATGTGAGTAATATTCTGGGGAAACTGCATCTGGCGGACCGAACCCAGGCAGCTGTTTACGCCTGGCAGGAAGGGTTGATCCAGCGAGATTGATAACCGGTTCTCCCCGGCCTTAATGCGCTCCGATATTTCGGGGCGCTTTTTTTGTTTGAAATGAAATCAGGGTTCCAGCTGGTCTGCGGCTGTTGAAGAAAACGTATCTGCAGGCAGGGTGAAATGGTTTCTGAAGGAGGGAGACCAGAAAAGCGGTGTGGATTATGCTGGGATCACAGTTTGGATCGTGGTCCAGAGTAAAGGGACACAGATCGGTGAAGGAGCTGGGCGGATGAGTATTCGTAAACTGGAACTGATATTGACTTTTCTATTATTCATGGCGGTTTCTTCGGGCTGTAATTTGCAGTCGGTCGGCAATACACGAATGATTGGGGGAGCAGCAGAGCCTGGTGGGTTCACACAATACCGACAGGCTGGTACAGGGCTGACATGCCAGGTGCCGGCAGACTGGGTGGAATATTCCCCGGGCCAATTCCAGCCAGACCCCGGCAGCGATCCCACACTGCTGGACCTTGCAGCTTTTCCAGGGGTTACACTGGAGCAAGTGAAAGAAACCTGGCAGCCGCCGGATCTGTCTGAAACGCTGGATGCCGGAGAGCTTCGATGGGAAATTTATAAGGGCGAAGTAGATATTCCAGATGCAGGCAGCTTGACTTTTGTTTTTTCACTGGCCGAATCTGAGCATAGTGCCTATCTCATATCTCTGATTACATCCGTTGATAAGGAATCAGATCTCCGCCAGAATGTGTTGATACCCGTACTCAGGAGTGTAGCTGCTCAGCCCGCAGCATTGAATGAGTTTTCCATTGCGATTGATCCCGCCACAGAAGCTGAAAGTGCTCCTCCAGTAGATACCAGAACCAGACAAGCTGACGGTATGGAGTTGGTGTATGTACCGGAAGGACGTTTCACGATGGGCAGTGATGGCACTCAGTGGGTGTGGAATGGCAGTATGGCGGTTGGGGATCTCGGGCTGCAGGTCTATACTGATGAGAGCCCTGCACACGATATCTACCTGGATGCTTACTGGATTGACCGGACTGAAGTAACCGTGGCTATGTTCCGGGCCTTTGTCGAGGAGACCGGTTTTATCACCACCGCTGAGCGAGAGGGCTGGGGCGCACCCTGGACAAATAATCCCCAGGAGGACGAATGGCCTCATGTACCCGGCACAGATTGGAGGCATCCGCACGGGCCAGACTCAGCTGGACAAGCGGGTCATCCTGTAGTCCAGGTGACATGGGATGATGCTGCTGCATACTGTGCCTGGGCCGGTGGTTCCCTCCCTACGGAGGCGCAGTGGGAGAAAGCGGCTCGCGGCACCGACGGCCGCTGGTGGCCGTGGGGAAATGTATTTGACAGCGGAATGGGGAACTTTTGTGATGAAAATTGCCCTGTCGATCGCCAGAATGACCATGGTTCGGACGATGGTTATGCATTGACCGCACCGGTGGGGAGTTTTCCAACTGGAGCAAGCACATACGGGGCATTTGATATGGCAGGTAATGTGTGGGAGTGGACTGCTGATTGGTACGATGAGGACAGCTATACTGAATCTGCGTATGAAAACCCAACAGGGCCATCCTTTGGTACGGAGAGGGTACAGCGCGGTGGTGCCTGGTATGACAATGGATCCTGGGTACGGACGACCGTCCGTCATTCAACCCCGGGGTGGATGCGTTTCGATGACCTGGGTTTTCGATGTGTTCTTCCGGCGGAAGCCCGGTAGGAATCCGACGGTGTTTATGATACTGACCTTCTCGAGGTTACTTGCAGCCGAACTGCTGATAAAATATCCAGCCTTGGAAATTCGACAGCTGCATCAAGCACAACCGGAATGCGAAGAGGGTTTCTTCATCAATTTTTTCGGTAGTCTATACCTGACGAGCGTGAAGTGTCCGGCAGTCAGAATAATGCTGAACTATCTGATATGAGTAGTAGAAAAGAGAGTGTACTGGACTACACGGGTTATCCCCTGGTGGTTCGTTCTGGTAATTGTAGTTGTACTGATCAATTGCCCAATTGAAACAAAGGAAGGTGAAAAGGATGAAAAAGAATAACTCATCACCCCCCCCAGTGTGGTTATTTATGATTCTGGCGATCGGCTGTGCATGGGCATCAGGGATATATCTGGGGAAGATCACCCTGGCTGGAACAGCAGGGAGCCTGGCATTAAAGTCTGTGGCTTTCGGTGTGGTCAGCTTGGTCATGGGGGTGTGCCTGCTGTTTAACGGAAAAGAGTAGCGCCAGCTGTTTTGTTAAAATCTGTTGCAGCCATATCTCTGGCAGCGGCGTTTCGGAGCAACCCTGTTTGTTATGGATGAATCCGGGACAGGTGGGGGAATCGGGGAAATTTGAGGCTGTTCTGATTATCACTTTTCCTGAAGAGAGTGCACGCTGAATTGATTCTTAACGCAACCGCTGTACATTTCATTCTCAACCAGCAAGCTGCCGTACGTAAGGCATTCCGGATTTCGGCCAGGAGTTGTCGCCTGGACCGGAGCCGGCTCCCTAAGAAAGTGTCGCCGGGTTCATTATAGTTAATGTGATACTGAAGAATCGGTATCTGCCTGCTTCCTGTCTGGAGAGATACGGATGTTATCGGGATCAGAAGGATGAGCTAATAGCAGAACGCTTTCCGGTCATGGTCCATGCTTGAATTGTTATTTATAATATGTTTCAGTATAGTTGAGTGAGATGCAGGATACATATAGACTCTCGGGTTATGAAGTATCCGGGATTCAAGGCTGCATCCAAATCATCATTATTTTCATATAAACACATTTACTATCCGGTCCTGGTTTGAATAAATTTACAGATTCAACAGATGGATTTCAGGGATTTCATTCGAATGCAGCATTAATACTGTCAGCTGATGATTGGTTCCGGTATTATTTTTAAGTCCAAATGGCTGGAGAGGACAGAACTGGAATGACAGATCCTGATCGAAACCGGAAGGGGGGGATTTTCTCTGTTCCTGTAGATTTCCCTTATAGGAATCTCAACCGTGAACTGATAAATTTTCTTGTTCTGGCAATTGCAGGAACAATTGTGAAATATTTTGCTGTGCAAATCCCGCCAACAGATGCATTCATTGAAGGCCGTTGGGTAGTTGGTTTTATGGGCTTCGTATTATTGCATCGCTGGTGGTTGGCGTTGCTGCTGATGGTAGTCCTATCTCTGCCTGTAGGTACAAATATCCCCTTTTTCACCGGTGTTTTCGGCAATCTGTTGTACGCAGTCCCGGCAATGGTGCTAATCCGGTACATTCACAGTCGTTTCCTGGTACGTCTGAGAGCAGACTGGCAATATGGTGTTGGATGGTTCCTGCTTGTGGTTGTCTGTTACCAGGCATTTACTACACCAGTTGTATGGGCGGTTCTTGCTGCAATTTCCAGCCAGCCGATCTTCCCATCGTTTCTGGAAGGGTGGCGTATTCAGCCGTTTCTGACCGAAATGATCCTGGTAGGGATTATCTCGGCTTCAATTCTGGTCGCAAGACGCACACACGTCAGGTTACTGCAGAGCAAGGATCGATTGGATCATATCAATCGGATACTGCAGGCCATCCGAAATGTAAATCAACTGATCGTAAGTGAAGCTAATCAGCAAGGTCTGATTAATAAAGCATGCTCGAGTCTGGTGGAAACACTTGGGTATTACAGCGCCTGGATTCTATTGATAGACCGGGATGGAAAGCACATTATTCAGACAGCAGCTTCCGGCTTTTCGACCTGTTTTTCACAGATCGGTACCGAGACAGAGAATGGTACATTCCCGGACTGCATAAAAGCCGCATTGCAGCAGGATAGAATCATATCGATCAAAGATCCGGGAACTGAATGCGCGGGCTGTCTGCTCGCCGAAGATCTAAAGAATCGTGTTTACCTGATGCGGCGGCTGACTCACAGAAAACAACTTTATGGCGCACTGGCTGTGTCGGTCCCGGCACAGTATGCATTTGATCCGGAAGAGGGCAGCCTTTTTGAAGAACTGGCTGGTGATCTGTCCTATGCTCTACATAAGATGTTTATTACCGAAGATCTGCAGAAAAATGAAATCATTTACCAGCAATTATACGAGACGATGATTCAGGGGGTTATATATTGTGACGTGGATGGAAAAATCTTCTCGGCAAATCCGGCTGCGCTGCGCATTCTGGGCAGGACACTCGAACAACTGCTTGGCGCAGATTTTCATAATGAGGATTGGCAAGCTTTCCGGGAAGACGGCAGCATTGTGCAGGGTCATGAAAACCCCATTTCGCGTGCTCTAAAAACCGGCCGCGCAATTGAAAATGTCATCATGGGCGTGAAGAACGCACTTAAGAAGGATTATGTCTGGATTGATGTCAGTGCAGTGCCTCTATTCCGTCCCGGGGATAAAAAACCATTCCAGGTCTATTTAACGTTGGAAGATATTACCGAGCGAAAAACAACGGAACAGGCTCTAAAAGAAAGTGAAGCCAGATACCACAGCCTGTTCGAGAGTATCAGGGATGCCATTCTTGTTGCAGATATGGACCGGACCATTATCGACTGCAACCAGGCATTTATGGACCTTTTCGGGTATCCCCGTAAGGAAATCATAGGTAAAAAGGTGCTGATTATTCACGACAGGGTGGATGATTATGACCACCTTGGGAAGATGCTGGAAGACAACGTCGATGATCCTAAGATTATCTATACACTTCAATTCAGGAAGAAATCCGGTGAGGTTTTTACCGGTGAAATAAATATATATTATCTGCATGATGCTGAGGGCACCCCCCGGGGGTATATAGGATTTACCCGGGATATATCGGAGCAGATCGAAGCTGAAGAAACACGGAAGGAAATCGAAGACCGGCTCCGGCAGGCTCAGAAAATAGAGACAGTGGGACAGCTGGCTGGTGGTGTTGCCCATGATTTTAACAACATGTTGAGTGTGATTCTCGGCCAGGCTGAACTGGCGATGATGGATATTGACCCGAATGATCTCCTGTATTCTCCTTTGCTTGAAATTCGCAAAGCAGCTGAGAGTTCTGCTGATTTGACCCGGCAGCTGCTGGGTTTTGCCCGAAAACAAACGATTGCACCGATTGTGCTGGATCTGAATGCAGCCATGGAAGAAACTCTGACCATGCTGCGCCGTCTGATAGGTGAGGATATCGAACTTAACTGGCTGCCGGGAAAGGATGTCTGCCCGGTAATGATGGACCCAGTTCAGTTGAACCAGATTCTTTCCAATCTTTGTGTTAATGCACGGGATGCGATTGAAGGCGTTGGAAGGATCACAATTGAGACGAGCACTGTTTCAATAAATCAGGAGTACTGTCATGTGAATACCGGTTTCATCCCGGGTGATTTTACAGTACTCGCTGTCAGTGATAATGGCAGGGGGATCGATCAAGAAACGATCAAGAGAATCTTCGAACCATTCTTTACAACGAAAACCACAGGGTTGAAAACCGGCCTCGGATTGTCGACTGTATATGGAATCGTCAAGCAGAACGAGGGTTTTATCAATGTGTACAGCGAACCCGGAGAAGGAACCACCTTCAGGGTCTACCTGCCATGTCACAAAGGAGATGTGAAGCACATACAGAGACAGGATGTGCTGGTTTCGGCAGGACTTGGTGAGACGGTGCTTCTTGTGGAGGATGAACCGACGATCATTGAGTTTGGAAAGGTCATGCTGGAAACCCTGGGATACCGGGTCCTGGCGACCGGTTCGCCTGGTGAAGCAGTTACGATAGCAAGACAGTTTGAAAAGGACATCAGCCTGCTGATCACCGATGTAATCATGCCGGAAATGAATGGGAAAGACCTGGCGGAAAAGATTCGGGAAATCCATCCCGAAATAAAGATCCTGTTCATGTCCGGCTATACAGCCAATGTAATCGCCCATCGCGGTGTACTGGATGAGGGCATCCATTTTCTGCAAAAACCATTTCTGATGAAGGATCTCAGTCTTAAAGTCAGAGAGATTCTGGATAGTGAGGGATAGTCGATCAGAGGATTTTTACAGCCTGGAAATAAAAGATATCCAGGCTGTGAGATAAAGATCCACTTTCCTCTATTCCGGCTTTTCAGGCGGCAGAGTGAGTTGATTGGTAAGGATGACATTTCGATACCAGTGGGCGCTGTCCTTCAGTATACGTTCCTGTGTCTCGAAATCGACATGGATCAGGCCGAAGCGTTTGCTGTATCCAAAAGCCCACTCGAAGTTATCCATCAGTGACCAATAGAAATAGCCGCGCAGCGGGATACCGGCTTCTATGGCGCGCGCCGCCTCGCGCAGGTGGGCGGCAATGTAGCGGATCCGGTTGTGATCATGCACCTTATTGTTTTCCACACTGTCAGGATACGCTGCACCATTCTCTGTGATCATCAGCGCCGGGAAAGAATACTCACGATTCACCCTGTCCAGGAACTCAAAAAGACCTGAGGGGTACACTTCCCAGCCCATTTCGGTATGTTCCTCTCCGGGGAAGGTTGAGACGGGTTCATTCTGGTGATCGGGTATTTCCTGGCTGCGCACAATGAGCCGGGTGTAGTAATTGATACCGAGGTAATCCAGCGGTACAGCGATCGTGTCCATGTCTCCAATCTGGATAAAGTCCAGTGGTTTTCCGTACTGCTGAACGACATCCTGCGGATAACCACGCCCGGAAAGTGCATCAAGATACCATCGGTTGTTTGTGCCATCCCAGAGCTTTGCTTCTTTGATGTCGGCAGCGCTGTTGGATGCCGGATAGAAAGGGTGGTGGTTGAGCACGATGGCGACACCGGCATCAGGAACATTGTCCCGGATAGTATTAACAGCCCAGCCATGCCCTAAAAGCAGGTGGTGTGCAGCTGCAACCATTTCGTCCATGTTGTGGTGCCCGGGGGCGTGGCTGCCCTCATAATAACCGAGATAGGCGCTTACGAACGGCTCATTGAGAGTGATCCAGTGTTTTACACGATCTCCGAGGGAACTGCTGACCGTATCGGCAAATTTCGCAAAAGCGTGGGCTGTCTGGCGTGCCGGCCAGCCGCCCTGGTCCTGCAGAACCTGGGGAAGCTCCCAATGGTAGAGATTGACATGGGGCTCGATCCCGGCTTCCAGCAGGTGGTCAACAAGGTTGCTGTAAAAGTCCAGGCCGCGTTGATTGACCGCCCCCGAGCCTTCCGGGAAGATGCGGGGCCAGGAGACCGAGAGGCGGTATGCCCGAAGGCCTATGGCCTGCATCAGGCGGATATCCTCTGCCCAGCGATGATAGTGATCGCAGGCAGTATCGCCGTTGTCGCCGTTTTCGATCTTGCCTGGAGTATGGGCAAACCGGTCCCAGATACTTTCTCCCTTGCCGTCTTCCTGCCAGGCACCTTCGATCTGGTAAGACGAGGTGGCGGTGCCCCAGATAAAATCAGGGGGAAAAGTATAGGTAAAAGGTGTGTTCAGTGTTGTGTTCATCTTGTGTAGATCCTCCGGCTTACAGGGTCTAATATTCTCTGAGAAAGTCGAGCACAAATTGTTCTGTTGTAAAAGCGAGTGCGGTAACGGTATCCGCAGCGCCGTAGTACAGGGCGATTCTGCCGGTGTCGGGTTCATGCAGTGCTGAGCAGGGGAAGACAACATTGGGCACATCGCCGACACATTCGTAGTTTTCCTGTGGTGAGAGCAGGTATGGTTCGCCGCGGGCGATCACTTTCCAGGGCTCGTCGAGATCGAGCAGAGCTGCGCCGAAGCTGTAGACGAAGCCGTTGCAGGAGGTGAGGACGCCGTGATAGAACAGAAGCCAGCCCTCTTTCGTTTCGATGGGCGTTGGGCCGGCACCGATTTTTGTGCTCTCCCAGCCCCGTGTTGCCCCCATTACAAAGCGGTGTTCACCCCAGTGGATCATGTCGGGGCTCTGGCTGAGGAAGATATCACCGAAAGGTGTATGGCCGTTATCGCTTGGGCGATTCAGCAGAACGTACCGGTTCTTGATTCTGCGCGGAAAAAGGACACCGTTGCGGTTGAAAGGAAGCAGTGCATTTTCGAGGAAGTGAAATGTCTGGAAATCTGCTGTCCAGCCCAGACCGATAGTAGGGCCGTGGTAACCGTTGCACCAGGAGATGTAGTAGCGGTCTTCGATCCAGGTTACGCGCGGGTCATACCGGTAAGAGAAGGCAGACAGCTCCTGAGATGGAAAAGACCAGTTGATCGGATCGTGGTCGATTTGCCAGGAGTAACCATCGGTACTGAATCCGCGGTGCAGGCTCATCTCTCGTTTACGGTTATCGACGCGGAACACGCCGGCGAATCCATTCTGGAACGGGACGGCGGCGCTGTTGAAGATAGAGTTGGCGGTTGGAATTAAATTACGGGGGATGACCGGATTACGGCTGCAGCGCCAGACCACCTCAGTAGAGTCTGCGGGCCGGTCTTCCCAGGGAATATGCAGTTTTGTCATCGGACTGCTCCTTCGAATAGTTGCTGAGGGACCATGGAATTGGGAGCGGGGCAGGCGTCTGGTTGGTCGTTGTGAAGTTGTCCCGGTCGGAAAGGTTCGTTTTGAAAAATTGTTATTGACAGGCGAAATAAAAACCTGTATAGTAAAGACAGTTCTTGAGAGCGCTCCCATACCTTTAACCTTATTTATAGACGAAAAAGCAGGAAAATGGAAGCCAATTCAAGAAAAAAATTTTACAACATTATGAGAGCGCTCCCAACTGCGCCGGATCGGACACATGGCTAATCTTACGCTTGAAGATATCGCCAAAAAAACAGGTGTCTCCCGTTCTACGGTTTCCAGGGTGGTTAATAACCAGCCCAATGTACGCGAGGATGTCCGCCTCCGTGTGCTGGAAGTTATCGAATCCACTGGATACCATCCAAATCTCGCAGCCCGTTCCCTGGCTTCACAACGATCTTCCATGATTGGGCTGGTCCTTCTCCGAAGTGTCAGCTCCTTCTTTACCGATCCATACTTCCCCCGTCTGGTCCAGGGAATCGCCCAACGCTGTAATTATTACGACAATACACTCGGCCTCTTCCTTGTTGAAACCAAGGAAGATGAGGAGAAAATATTCCCGCGGGTAAGCCGCAGCGGAATGCTGGATGGCATTATCGTTCAGGCGGGCCACCATGGCGACCCGCTGATGGATCGGTTGATGAAATCGGAAATCCCGCTGGTTTTTGTAGGACGCCCGTTCCACTCTGATACCGTCAGCTATCTTGATATCGAAAATGTCGAGGGATCCTATACCGCAGTATCGCATTTGTTGAATCTGGGAAGGCAGAGAGTGGCTACCATTGCCGGCCCAAGAGAAAGTACAGTAGGTATTGATCGCAAGCAGGGATATTTGAACGCAATGAAAGAACGATCCATCCCGGTTAATGAAGATTTGATAACCGAGGGAGATTTTTCAGAGGAGAGTGGGTACCAGGCGATGAAGCGCCTTTTCCCGTCCCATCCTGATGCTGTCTTTGCAGCTTCAGATATGATGGCTGCAGGTGCCATCCGCGCCATCCGGGAAAGCGGATTAAAAGTACCGGAGGATATCGCGATCGTGGGTTTTGACGACCTGCCCATGAATATTCCTATCAACCCTTTCCTGACCACTATCCGGCAGCCGATCTACCGTTTTGGAGTGTCAGCAGTGGATACGTTGATGGATCAGATCAACAATCGCATCAGTGAACCCCAACGGGTGATCATGAAAACGGAGCTTGTTATCCGAGAATCTTGTGGAGCGCTGAAAGAACGAACGGTCAGGTAATCTATGGCCCATTTTTTTTGAAAAGTACGGGAGCGCTCCCAAACATTAAAACAAACCTGATAATGTGGAAGGAGGTGGCTTGTATTTGAATTCTGCATGTGTGGTTTTCCGAATATTCATGTTTCGTATATGTACCGGATTACCGGTACACTAGAGGAGAGAATGAAGATGAAACGCTTGATGCTCGTTGTTTCCCTGCTTGTAACTATGAGCCTGCTGCTTACTGCTTGTGGGCCCGAGACGATTGTTGAGACAGTCGTTGTCGAATCAGAAGGAGAGACTATAGTCGTAACAGCCACTCCCCAACCAGCAGATGAAACAGAAGTAGTTTTTGATCGCAGTGAAACGCTGTACGTCAGCGGCGCAGCCTGGGGCCCACCGTCCACCTGGAATCCATTCCAACCCGGCAGCCTCGCCAACACCACCGGAACCATTGGCTACGTTTATGAATTTCTCTTTGCCTATGACCCCCTGCAGGGTGTCATGACACCATGGCTTGCTGAAGCCGGTGAGTGGGTTGACGATACAACCTTTGCCGTTACAATGCGCGATGGGTTGACCTGGTCCGACGGCGAACCTCTGACTGCTGAGGATGTGGCCTTCACCTATGAACTCGGACAGATGTATGAAACAATGTGGTTCGCCCCCATGTGGAACTACCTGGATGCGATCACTGTCGTTGACGACCTGAATCTGGAATTGACTTTCACAGATCCTCTATACCAGGAATTCGAGAACAATCTCTATAATATCCCCATAGTTCCGAAACATCTCTGGGAAGGTCGCTCCGAAGAAGAGATTACTGTCGGCGCAAATGAAAATCCGATCGGTTCCGGCGCTTACCTCTACGAATCCCACAGCGAAGACCGCAATGTCTGGCTCCGCAATGATAATTGGTGGGGCATCGATATCTTTGGTGCGCCCGCACCTCGTCGCATCGTCGATATTCGCACTTCCAGCAACAATGTTGCACTCGGTATGGTACTCAAGGGTGAAATTGATCTGAGTAATAACTTCCTGCCCGGTGTTGCTGAACTGGCTGAGAAGGGCTATGTTGACACCTACTATGCAGGTGCACCGTACATGCTCTCGGCAAATACTGCAGTTCTGTTCCTCAACAATACCAAGCCGCCGATGGACGACCCTGCTTTCCGCCGCGCTCTTGCGTTCTCCATCAATATCGATGACATTGTTAATGTAGCCTATGCCAATCTGGTAAAGGCTGCCAATCCTACAGGCCTGCTGCCGACACTGGATAAATTTGTGGACCAGGATATTGTTGACCAACTCGGCTATACCTATGATCCCGATGAGGCCAAAGCAATCCTGACCGCTGCCGGCTATACGCTTGGTGATGATGGTCTCTTCAATGCACCAGATGGCTCTGATATCGAACTTGAGGTGACCTGCCCATTCGGCTGGACAGACTGGATGGAGGCTATTAATGTCATTTCAGCCAGTGCACAGGAAGCCGGCATCAATGTTGTAGCTGCCACACCGGATTATGGTGCCTGGAATGACGCGATGCAAACCGCAACCTTCGATATGACCCTCAACAACTGGGCCAACCTGAGCAACACTCCATGGACGCTTTACAACCTCCTCTTCAGACATCCAATCCAGGACGTGATGCAGAGTGGTAACTTCGGGCACTATGACGATCAGGAAATGTTCGACCTCGTCGATGCACTGGCCCGTGTGCCCATGTCGGATGAGGCTGGTATGCAGGCTGCTTGCTCTGCAATCCAGGAAAAGATGCTTACAGATGTACCGATGATCCCCCTCTGGTACAACGGTATGTGGGCGCAGTTCAACAGCTCAGTCTGGATGAACTGGCCGACCGAATCTACAGAAAACCAGACCCTGCCGACAACCTGGTCAGGCTACTGGCAGCTAGGCGGACTTCAGACTTTGATTAATCTGGAACCTGTCCCGGTTGAGTAAATGCACTGAAAATGTGATGCTACCCCTCTTTCACCTCCGTGAGGAGGGGTAGCACTACTGTACCGATTAATAATTATTAATATCGAACCCAAACAGACGAGGCCATATGCGACGCTATTTGCAGCGTAAACTTCTGATATATGGATTAACTTTCTTCCTGGCGGTAACGATCGATTGGTTGATCCCGCGCTTTATGCCCGGTGACCCGGTATTGAATATGCTGTCACGGTCATCGACCAATGCAGACGCTGCACGGGCTATGTACGATTACTTCACCCGGATTTTTGGCTTTGATCTGCCCGTCTGGCAGCAGTACTTGAATTTCTGGGGATCCTTATTAAAAGGAGACCTTGGAATCAGTACTTACCTCTTTCCTAAACCGGTAACAACAGTCCTCATGAGGGCCGTTCCTTATGACGCTATTCTCCTTCTTCCCGCCATCCTGTTAAGCTGGATTGCCGGAAACAAATTCGGTGCTTATGCTGCGCGTACTAAAGGTCTGGATAACACCATCCTGCCGATAGGCTATATCCTTACTGCCACCCCCTATATGTGGCTGGCCATTCTGCTTGCGTGGGTTCTTGGAATTGTTTTTGATATCTTTCCGATTTCAGGTGCATACAGCTATACCATGCAACCACACCTTTCATGGTTGTTTATTTTTGACATAATAAAACACTGGTTCCTGCCGTTCCTGTCGCTATTCCTGGTGCAGTTCGGCGGGTGGGCGATTGGCATGCGAAACATGATTATTTATGAACTGGAAGCGGAACACTCTCGCTATCTTGAGGCGCTGGGAGCTCCTCAATCATTAATTCGGAAGTATGCGTACCGAAATGCACTGCTGCCGCAATTGACCGGATTGGCGCTTCAACTGGGAGTGATTGTCGCAGGGGCACTGGTAACGGAGGTGGTTTTCTCTTACCCAGGCATCGGGTACCTTCTGCTGGCAGCTATACAGAACCAGGATTATTTCCTGATCCAGGGATGTTTCCTCTTTATTATTATCGGCGTATTATTGGCAAATTTTATTATTGACATTGTTTATATCATAATCGATCCACGCACCCGGTTGGGAATGCAAGGCGGTGCAGAATGAAGAAGAAAGTCAAGAGTGAGTTCCTCTATTTTGCTCTGAAAAACCGTCGTATGCGGATCGGGCTTGGAATTGTCTTGTTCTTCCTTCTGCTCACGATTATCGGTCCATTCCTGACGTCCTATGACCCGGATGCATATGTTACCGTCGGGCCACAACCGCCGTCATCCGAACACTGGTTTGGTACAACAACCTTCGGGCAGGATGTATTTACTCGTTTTGTTCAGGGACTTGCATCCACATTTCTGGTGGGGTTGGTGGGCGGCGGCCTGGGCACACTGCTGGGCGTTGTGATCGGATTTGCCGCCGGATACAATGGCGGCTGGATAGATGAGCTGCTGAATACTCTGACAAATATTGTACTGGTTATTCCTACTCTGGCAGTTCTTTTAATTATTGCCGCATACCTTAAAGTGCGCGGCGTTCTTGTCGAGAGCATTTTTATCGGGCTTACGTCCTGGCCATGGGTGGCGCGTGCCATCCGGGCACAGACCTTTTCACTGCGCACGCGCGAGTTTATCGATCTGGCCCGTTTGTGCGGTATGAAGAACAGCCGCATCATCTTCACAGAAATTGCTCCCAACATGATGTCTTATCTGGTGCTTACTTTTATTCTCCAGTTTGGAGGTTCCATCCTGAATGCGGCAACGCTGGATTTTATCGGGTTGGGGCCGACCGAGGGGATCTCATTAGGATTGATGATGCAGTATTCGGTCTTATGGGGTGCTCTGCAGCTGGGGCACTGGTGGTGGTTTATCCCGCCGGGTCTGGCAATTACGGCTATTGTGGGGGCCATGTACATTATGAATGTAGGACTGGATGAAGTCTTCAATCCGAGATTAAGGGAGATGTAGCACGTGAGTCTACAGGTTGAAAATCTTACCATTGTATATCAGACATTGCATGGTGACGTGCACGCCCTGGAAAACGCGACCTTCTCATTAGCGGATGGCGAAATCATGGGTCTGGCTGGCGAATCCGGCTGCGGTAAGTCGACTCTGTGCAACAGCCTGATTCTCCTTGTACCGCCTATGCGCTATGTCGGAGGAAAGGTCCTTCTTGACGGTGAGTGTTTACCCCTGGAAGACCAGAAGGCAATGGATGCATTCCGGTTCCGTAAGATTTCTTCCATTCCGCAGTATGCGATGAATGCGATGAACCCGACGCGGAAGATAGGCCTGATGATACGGGAGCTGCTCCAATCCCGCAAGGTGGATGCAGATGCGCTGATGCCTGAACTCAAACGCAGGCTCGATCTTGTTGAGCTTACACAGGATGTTCTGGATATGTATCCCTTTGAACTTTCCGGGGGTATGAAGCAGCGAATGGTTATGGTGCTGTCAACGTTATTGAACCCATCACTGCTGATAGCAGATGAAGTGACATCGGCGCTGGATGTATCGACACAGAGGGCGGTGGCGAATATGCTGGTTGAATTTCGCAACCGTGAGATTGTACGGGGGCTGATTGTTATTTCGCATGACATGTCGATCCTGTACCAGATTACAGATTCTATTTTGATTATGTATGCAGGACAGCTGGCTGAAAAGGCATCAACAGATGTCATTATCAAATCACCTCGCCATCCTTATACCCGCCAGCTGATCTCATCTCTACCGAAGGTTGGTGTGAAGTACAGCGAGGGAAGGTTAAAAGGGATTCCTGGCACACCGCCTCTTCTGCTTCATCCACCACAGGGCTGCCGCTTCAGAGAACGCTGTCCTGTTGCCTTTGAGAAATGTTTACAGGTGCCTCCTTTTATTGAAGTAGAACCCGGGCATTCTGTTGCTTGTTGGAGGGAGACTGCTGATGGTGCTTGAGCTGGATCAGGTTTCCAAGATCTACAGGGTTGGTACGTTCGGTTCAAAGGAGCTGCATGCCGTATCCGATGTAAGTTTTTCCGTGTGCAAGGGAAAAGTTGTCGCATTAATCGGTGAAAGCGGTTCTGGTAAGAGTACGATCGGCCGTATGATCCTGCGTCTGATTAATATATCTTCCGGACAAATTAAGTTTCTGGGTGAAGATATCGTCGACTATAAAGGCCCAGCTTTAAAAGAGTATTACCGACAGGTGCAGGGGGTGTTTCAGGATCCTTTCTGTTCTTATAATCCGATTTTCAAGGCAGACCGCGTTTTCCAGAATGTTCGCCATGCGTTTTTTCCGGATGTTTCCGACAAAATCTGGACGGATAAAATCGATCAGGCACTTACCGCCGTCGGATTGAATCCAGTTCATGTACTGGGGAAATATCCGCACCAGCTCAGCGGCGGGCAGCTGCAGCGGTTCCTGATTGCCCGAGCCCTTCTGCTGGATATTCAGTTCCTGGTTGCAGATGAAATTATCAGCATGCTGGATGCCTCCACCCGGATCGATGTGCTCAATCTGCTGGCAGACCTCAAGGAAAGTGGATTGGCGATCCTGTTTATCACCCATGATCTGTCGCTGGCAAACTATATCAGTGAGCAGGCACTCATTCTGTACAGAGGGTGTATCGCCGAGATCGGACAAACTGAAAGTATCTTTGAAACCCCTCTGCATCCATATACACGGATGCTGATGGCTTCTGTTCCCCGATTGGATTCAAAATGGTCTGCGGGCAGTGTTGAACTGAAATCAAAGCAGCTTCCTTTGAACCAGGGATGTGTGTACTACGGCCGCTGTGAATCAGCGATGCCGATGTGTGCCAGGGAAAGACCACCTTTGTATCGGGTCGCTGAAGATCATCATGTAGCCTGCTTTTTATACAAGGACCGGTAGCTCAGGGAATTAAATTTTCAGATCAGCCTGGAACGACCACAAAGGCGGTCAGGGTTTATTGGAGCAGATATGCGCTTTGGTATGTATGATGATGTTAACAAGGAATATGTGATTACACGGCCGGATACACCGCTGCCCTGGATAAATTATCTTGGGTGCCACCAGTTTTTCAGCCTTATTTCCAATACGGCCGGGGGATATTGTTTTTATCGGGACGCGCGTTTACGGCGTCTGCTTCGATATCGTTATAACAATGCACCGCTGGATATCGGCGGCAGATTCCTCTATCTGCGGGACGATCAATCCGGGAGCACCACAAACCCGGCATTATTCTGGTCGCCAACCGGCCAACCTGTGCAGGAGGACCTGGACAGCTATGAGTGCCGTCATGGACTGGGATATACAAGAATCCAGTCGGAGAAGGAAAGTATTGATTGCAGCGTGCTGTACTTTGTTCCACTCCATGAAAATCTGGAAATCTGGGATGTGACTCTGACCAACCGCCGCAGCAGCAGGGCATCGCTTTCCCTGTATGGGGCAGTGGAGTTCTGCCTTTGGGATGCATGGGATGATTCAACAAACTTCCAGCGAAATCTCAACATTGGAGAGGTGGAAGTTGATGGATCAGTGATTTACCACAAAAGCGAGTACCGCGAACGGCGTAATCACTTTGCTTATTTTGCCTGTTCTGAGCCGGTTAGTGGGTATGACACACAGAGGAAGGCTTTTCTCGGATCGCAGTGTGGATGGGATCGCCCAAGGGCTGTTGAAATGGGTTGTATGTCCAATTCAGCTGCTGCAGGCTGGCAGCCAATCGGTGCCCAGGAGATCAATATAAGTCTTGAGCCCGGGGAAGAGCGGCACATTCTGTTCCTCCTCGGCTATTTTGAGAATCCGGCAGCGGATAAATTCGATCCCCCGGAATCACAAACCATCAATAAAACCGGTGTTCGATCTACCATTTCCCATTACCTGAATCAAGAGAACGTTCAGGCTGCCTTTAAAGAAATGGGGGCCTACTGGGAAGATTTACTGGGCATACTTACGGTAAATACGCCCGATGTGCACACAAACAGGATGGTCAATACCTGGAATATTTACCAGGTGATGGCGACCTTCAATTTATCCCGGTCTGCTTCCTACTTTGAATCAGGAGTGGGACGGGGGATCGGCTTCAGAGATTCCAATCAGGATTTGCTCGGATTTGTACAGCTGGATCCGGAGCGGGCGAGGGGGCGTCTGATCGATCTGGCGGCCACACAGCTTGAGAATGGTGGGGCATACCACCAGTTCCAACCGCTTACAAAAAAGGGCAACAACGATATCGGCAGCAACTTTAATGACGATCCGCTGTGGCTTGTCCTCGCTGTCTCTGCCTATCTGAAAGAAACCGGTCTTTGGGATATCCTGGACGAACCCGTTCCATATGACCGTAAACCGGGCACTGAAGCACCACTGTACCAGCATCTGCGTAAAGCGATGCAGTACACACTGGACCGTATCGGCCCCCACGGGCTTCCGCTGATCGGCAGAGCAGATTGGAACGATTGTCTGAATCTGAATTGCTATTCGCTATCACCCGGGCAATCTTTCCAAAGCGTGATGAATAAGGAAGGCCTTGTAGCTGAAAGCGTATTTATTGCAGGCCTGTTCCTGTATGCTGCACATGAGATGATCGGGATAGCGGACCATCTTGGCCATACTGAGGATATCTCACAGCTGGAGAAAGCATGTGAGGATTTTGAAACGGCGGTATGGCGGTCTGGCTGGGATGGAGAGTGGTTTCTCAGAGCATATGATGACAGTGGTAATCCCATTGGCTCACACCGCTGCAGTGAAGGGCAGCTTTTTATTGAACCGCAGGGAATGTGTGTTCTTGCCGGGTTGGGACTGCAGAACGGCAGAGCAGAGCAAGCCCTTAATGCAGTCGCAGAACGCCTGGCGACTCCGCATGGAATCATGCTGCTGCAGCCTCCTTATTCTCATTATGACCCGGCATTAGGTGAAATCACTTCTTATCCACCGGGGTTGAAGGAAAACGGGAGTGTTTTCTGTCACACCAATCCCTGGGTTATGATCGCGGAATCCATGCTTGGTCATGGTGATCGAGCTTTTGATTACTACTCGAGGATCAATCCCTCTGGCCGGGAAGAGATCAGTGATATCCACGGCTGTGAACCCTACGTTTACGCTCAGACCATTGCCGGCCGTGACTCAGACTGTCCCGGAGAAGCGAAAAATTCATGGCTGACAGGAACCGCAGCCTGGAACTACGTTGCATTAACCCAGTGGATATTGGGCATTCAACCCTCACTGCACGGCTTACAGATCACTCCAGTTCTTCCTTCGCACTGGGATGGCTTCACTGCGCGCAGAAAGTACCGGGATGTAATATACCAAATCAACGTCAAGCGAATTGGCCCGGGCAATTCTGTACAGCTTTTCCTTGATGGTGTTCAGGTTGAAGGCGTTTTACTGCCCCTTCCTGCAGAGGGAACTGCAGAAGTAGAAGTCGAATGTCTCCTTGGAGAATCTGAGGAATAGATACATCTGCCTGCTCCGAAGATAATAATGGCGGAATTCCGTGGAAGAGCTGCGTGGTATCCGGAAATTTCCTGATTTGTCATTTTTAAAGAGGCCGGTAGATTCAAAATGTCTGGCAAGCCTTTCTATTCTTCTTTTTAATAATTCACAGAAGAAGGTGCTGAAATGAAAGCAGGGTATTTTGATCCGGAAAACAAAACGTATGTCATCACAACGCCTGAAACACCGGTGCCCTGGATAAACTATATTGGCAGTCGTTCTTTTGGCGGCTTTGTCGACCATACAGGGGGAGCTTTGTTATGCTGTGAGGACCCGTCCCGGAATCGAATTACGAAATATATTCAGCAAATGCCCCCGTCGGATTTTAAAGGCACAACGCTGTACCTGCGCCTCCATGATGAATCCGGCTACAGGATTTTTTCGCCTTATTTTGTCCCAACTCTCGATCCGCTGGAAAAATATGAGTGTACAATCGGCCCGGGATATACCCGGATTTCCTCGGAATATCTCGGGATCCGGGTGGAAAGTACGATTTTTGTTCCCCTTGATGCGAAATGTGAAATTCGTGATGTCAGGATCACCAATTGCTCGGATCGACCCATTTCACTGGACGTTATACCACTGGTTGAGTATTCTCATCCGGATGCACTGCAGCAATTCACCAATGCGGATTGGGTGCCGCAGACGATGCAGAGCCGTGTCGTGGTGGAAGAAGAATACCTTATCCTTTTGCAATTTCCATTCATGTATCGTGATTCCCAGGTTAATTATCTGACCTCGAATATACCGGCCAACTCGTTTGAAACAGACAGGAAGGAGTTCCTTGGCAGAGGCGGCTACGGGACGTTTAAAGATCCGGGTTCACTGCACCAGGAACAATTGAACTGCAGCCAGGCGAACCGGGGTGATAATATCGGAGCACTGCTTCACGCATTGGGCACAATGGATCCGGGTGAATCGCGAAGTTTGATCATCCAGCTCGGACAGGCTGACGACCTGGAGGAAGCAAAAGAGACCATCCGTAAATATCGCGAACCTCTGCATGTCTCTGCTGCATTCGAAGCTCTCAACAGTAGATGGGAACAGGTTTTCCGTACAGTGCAGGTGGACACACCGGACCCGGACATGAATGTCATGTTGAATGTCCATAATCCGATTCAATGCTGCACGACATTCAAATGGTCACGCTACCTCTCGATGTATCAGACCGGATTGGGTGCGCGTGGCATTGGTTATCGTGATTCCATGCAGGATGTTATGGGCGCCCTGCCGTTCGCAGCTGAAGAAGCTCGCGGCTTTCTGAAAACACTGCTTTCGTTTCAGCGCCCTGATGGATCAGCTGTGCACCAGTTCAATCCGCTGACCCTGGAAGGCAGCGCCGGCGATTCAATGGAGATGGAGGACAGGCCGCATTATTACAGCGATGATCATCTCTGGGGTGTCCTGGCCGCGCTGGCCTATATCAAGGAGACCGGGGATTACTCATTTCTTGATGAGATCGTTCCTTTCTATGATGACTCTCGAAGGACACCAACCTTGGAAGGGGGAACCGTCCGCTCTCATCTGGAGATTGCACTTCAGTTCACCCGGCAGGATGTCGGCAGACATGGCTTGCCGCTCCTCGGTTTTGCGGATTGGAATGATACCGTAAACCTGCCTGCAGGAGCTGAATCACTCTTTACAGCCAACCTGTATGGCAAAGCACTGCTGGAGATGATCGAACTGCTTCGTTCGCTTCGTGAGAAGAAGTCCGTTGAGATTTTTACGAAAGCCTACAATGAGATGAGAACCCGCTTCCAGGACTCTGCCTGGGATGGTGCCTGGTTTGTGCGCTACTTTGAAAAACTTGGAAACCCCTCTGGATCGCATCAGAACCAATACGGACAGATCTATCTGAATGCACAATCCTGGGCAGTTATCTCCGGGTTCGCAATACCTGAGTATGCCTGCACAGCCATGGAGGCGGTTTACGAATATCTGAATACAGACTATGGACTGCGGCTGAGTACGCCGGGTTTTGATGGGTATGATCCGGTGTATGGCGGCGTAACCACCTATCCACCTGGAGCCAAGGAAAATGGCGGTATCTTTCTGCATCCCAATCCCTGGGCAATGATGGCGGAAACGATCCTGGGGAATGGGGATCGCGCCTATCAGTACTATGCTCAGATTAACCCCGTGAGCAAGAACAACATAATCGAGGTGTACGAATGTGAGCCGTATGTGTATGCCCAGAACATTCTGGGCCCGGAGCATCCACAGTATGGCCTGGGACGGAATTCGTGGCTTTCCGGGACTGCTTCCTGGTGTTATCAGGCAGCCATACAGTGGATACTTGGTGTGCGTCCGGATTATGGTGGATTGCGGATTGACCCCTGTATCCCGGCAGTATGGGAATCGTATTCAGTTGACCGTCTCTTCAGGGGAAAGCAGTATCATATCGAGGTCCACAATCCTGAGGGTGTTTGCAGGGGTGTTGTACGGATAGCAGTAGATGGGGAGTTGATCAACGGTCAGTGTATCCCGCCGGATCTAAACGGTGACAGGCAGCATGTTGAAGTATGGCTCGGGGTGCAGTAGTATTCTCAGGCGCAGAAAGGTTTGATTGATTCCCGGCGGGGCTTGCAGCAGGCAGGGTAAAATTACGCGGAGTGCTGGATTATGATATGAAGAAAGCTGGCAGCTCTTAGAAAGCTGCCAGCTTTCTGTTTGGAACCTTATTTCGTTTTGATGGTGATGGTCTTCGGTTTGGCTTCTTCCTTTTTAGGGATGGTCAGTGTAAGGATGCCGTTTTCAAAATCGGCTTTTGCCTTGTCGCCATCTACAGAAGCGGGAAGACTGATCGAACGGTTGAAGCTGCCGAACCTTCTTTCACGAAGATGATACGTTGCTTGCTGATCCTCGTGTTCTTCGGATATCTCACCGCGTATGTTGAGACGCCCACCAGTGATGGTTATGTTCAACTCTTCCGGTTTTATTCCGGGAGCGGCTGCCTTTACGATAACATCATTGTCAGTTTCATACAGATCGATAGGCATACTGCCGAAGGAAAGGTTTTCGGATAACGATGTTCCCATCAGTGCACGATCGAACATACGATCAAGTGAGTCATGCATCCGGCGCACATCACGGAACGGTTCCCAGGGTGTCAGATTGGCCATTTTTTCACCTCCAACACAAATATAGATTTTTTTGAACTACAGAATCAGTATAGGAGTCGAAAGTATGAGGTGTGTTAGTGGAAGGTTAAAAATTTATTATAAATGGCCTGTATGGGGCGGCGCAGGGTATGCGCAGGGGGCGCAGAAGGGCAGGTTTAAAGGGAAAAACGCGGAAGGGAGGGAAGGAGGGAATTCCATGGAAGGATGCGGGAAACGGGCTGCTTGTTTCCGGAAGAAGGGTTCATTGAGGCGGCCCTGTAAAACCCGCCCGTGTGAAGGACAAATCGACCCGTGGACGGGGTGTGGGTGTTTTATATGCCCGTGAGTTTGATAAGAAAACGCATACAAACAATGTATGCGTTTTATCCTATGGAGACGGGGAACCTGTCCGTACTGGGTACACGACGGACTCCAGTGGAGAGGCCAGCCCTGCTGAACGATCACCCGAATTTATAAGCGACTCCAAATCCGCCACGCGGGTTCTTCCAGGAAATATTGTTGTACGGGCACAACACCCGGCATGTACCGCACTCTATACAACTCTGTACGGCAATCTGCACAGTGCCGTCATCCTCAAGCCGGTATGCTCCGACCGGGCAGAAATTGATGCATGGCTTGTTTTCACACTTTAAACAAACCTGCTCATCAATGATTGAAAGATGAAGTTCTTTCTCATCCGTGAAATATTTAAGAGTCATCAGAATATCATCGATATAGACTTCCGGCAGCTCTCGTTCCTTAGTTTTGTTTTCTGGATTTTTCATTTCATTCCTCTATATACCCAATACTGCCCGGCCGAGGGAAATGATATCACCCGCTGCACGGAAAAGTGAACGCCTTCCGGTCAGTGATCGCAGGATATCACGGTAGACTTCCCGTTTTGGCTTGCCGAAACCAGTGAAGAACTGTCCCATGGCATCGTTGAGAAAGGATGGATAGATGTCCATAAAATCAGGATTCTTGTGCAGAAAAGCAGACATCTTGCGGTACTGGCGCAGATCCTTGAGGATAAAGCGGTCTTTAAGACGAGTCCTGTATCCGGACAGAGTGCGGGCGGAGAAATCGCCCTTTTTGTGTGCTTCGACAGCAGTCAGAGCTGCTTCCTTGCCGGCGATGATGGCCATGTTGGTGCCTTCCCAGTGGATGGCATTGACCATGGCAGCTGCGTCGCCTGCAACCAGCACACCGTCTGTAAACAGGGTGGGCATGTCGTTCCAGCCACCCTCAGGAATGAGGTGGGCACCGTATTCCATCAGCTGGCCGTCGGCAATAATTGGAGCAATGGCGGGATGTTCAAGGTAGCGCTGCAGCAGTTCATAGGGTTTGATCCTTGCTTCGCGGAGCGCATCGAGTGTTACACCCACACCGAGTGAGATCGAGCGTTTGCCTGTGTAGAGGAATCCTAGCCCTGGCAGCCCCATTGAGACATCACCGACAACGGAGAGAGCAGCCCCGTGATCGATATCCACAAGGCCAAGCCGGCTGTTGATCAGGTCTGGTTTGAGAGAAATCAGTTGTTTTACAGCCAACGCAGTCCGTTCAGGTTTGAGGTCGTGATCGATCAATCCCAGCTTCTGAGTGAGCAGGTTGTTTACACCCTCTGTGATGATTACGACAGGGGCGTACACCTCTCCCTCAGGGCGGTCTGTCTGTACACCAACAACCCGGCCATTTTCATACAGGAAATCTGTAACCAGGGTTTTGGGAATGATAAACGCGCCTTCCGCCTCGGCCTGTGCTGCCCACCAGGCATCGAATTCTGCCCGCTGGGCTACAAATGCATCGATGGGGTTATTGTTGATTTTGCCGCCCTGAACCGTTGCTTTGACCACGCCGTCCTCAGAAAGGAACCAGAATCCTGTTTCGGTAATCGGACGTTCCAGCGGCGGTTTGCGATCCCAGAAGTCCGGATAAATTTCCTGCAAAGCATGAGTGTAGAGCGCTCCACCGAAGTAGTTCTTTCCGCCGGGGGTTTGGGCGCGCTCGATAATGGCGGTTTTTTGTCCATTACGGGCTGCGATCGCTCCGGCAGTTGACCCGGCCATACCTGCTCCGATGATAATGACATCAAATTCGATTTTCGTACTCGTCATGCCTGTTCTCCTTTGCGAGCCCGGAGAGTTGAAATCATTGCTGGAATAACCTGATACAGATCTCCGATGAGGCCTACAGTAGCTACCTCAAAAATCGGTGCATCAGGATCGCTGTTGATAGCTACTATAAAGTCTGAATCCTGCATTCCCACTTTGTGCTGGATGGCACCGGAAACGCCGGCTGCGATATACAATTTTGGCCGTACTGTCTTCCCGGTCTGGCCGACCTGGTGGTCATAGGATATCCATCCGCCGTCCACGCAGGCACGGCTTGCGCCGACAACACCGCCGAGTTCGTCGGCCAGTTCCTGGAGCAGGGAAAAGCCCTCCGGCTTGCCGAGGCCTTTACCGCCAGTGACAATCACATCTGCGTATTCGAGATTAACAGGACCGTTCTCGTTGGTGAGGATTTCTACGACTTCTGCTGCCATCATTTCCGGCGTGATGGACACATGCTCTTCAATAATCTCACCTGCAGCATCGGGATTCACTTCAGGAGTCTCAAACACACGCGGCCGGACTGTTGCCATTTGGGGGCGATGGTTTTCGCAGATGATTGTTGCGATTACATTCCCGCCGAAAGCCGGGCGTGTTGCATTCAGTTTCTTCCTGGGGCTTCGCCGGGTTGGACCCATATCCAGGCGGGTGCAGTCCGCAGTCAGCCCCGTTTCCAATGAAGTGGCAACCGAACCGGCGAGGTCTCTACCCATGGTTGTAGCGCCGATCAGGAAAACTTCAGGGTCATATTTTCTGACGAGCGTAACCATCGTTTCTGTGTAGGGGCGGTTGAGATAATGCTGCAGATTGGGATCGTTGACAGTATAGACAAAATCAGCGCCGAGCTGTATAGCTTCTTTCGCCAGATGTGTGACGTTGTGTCCGGCCAGAATACCTTCGACAACAGCCTGTTCGTTATCTCTGTCTAATTCATCCTGGATTTCAGAAGCCAGGCGTCGTGTAACGCCAAGCAGCTCTCCAGCTACCGGGTGAAGGACTCCATTTTTCTGTTCAAGGAATACCCAAAATCGTCGTGTCATTATTCTATCCCTTTACTAAAGCGAGTTTGGGACTGGAAAATATCTCATCCCAGACTTCGTTAACCGCTTCCTGAATATCTTTATCCGTGGTGTTGATCGTTTTTCCGGGATGGTGTAATTCAGGCGTCCCGGTTTTTGCAACCTGGGTGGGGGAGCCTTTTAATCCCAGCCGGGTATCGTCAAACTGTACAGGCTCTTGTGCACTCCACACTTCCGGTTGATAACGAAGGGATTTGATCAGGTCCGGCAGGGAGGCATAGGGAATATCAGCGATTTCTTTTTCTGCGGTCAGTACAGCGGGCAGTTTTGATTTGATGATTTCGATACTGGCTTCTGTTTTGCGTTCCACAATTACGTAGTGCTCTTCGAGATTAATCTCCCGGATACCCACTACATAGGTGATCAGTGGAAATCCCAACCGCATTGCCACGCCAGGTCCAACCTGGGCGGTATCGCCATCGATAGCCTGTTTACCAAAAAGGATCAAATCGAGAGGGTTATTGTTATGGATCTCCCGGATTGCTTCCGCAAGAACGTAGGAAGTTGCCAGGGTATCCGCTCCGGCGAATTTACGGTCAGACAGCAGGATACCCCTATCAGCACCCATTTCAACGCATTCCTGCAGAGCTGCTTCTGCGGCTGGAGGGCCCATGGTAAGAGTGGTAATATGCCCGCCCATTTTGTGCTTCCATTCCGCAGCCACAGCCACAGCATGAGCGTCATAAGGGTTCAGGATGGCAGGTACACCTGTTCGGATAAGGCTCCCTGTTTCAGGGTCGATGCGTATATTCGTGGTATCCGGAACCTGTTTAATACTGACAAGTATGTGCAACATTCAAGCACCTCGCTCAAAGGGTTCAGGCCGGCGCGACCAACTGCTGCGCGCGACTACTTGCCTCCATTGAAAGGATTTTCAGGAGGTTAAGTGCATTTGTAAAGGCCGCATTTTTGTTAAGGATGGTGTTCTTTGCCCATTTCTCTATGGCAAAGAATCAGGCCGCAATGAGATTGGCCGGTAGTCCTTTTTCGCTTTCCTTTATTTGAGAAAACACCCTGGAAGTATTTCCATTTCCCTGAGGGATGGGAGGGTTTCGGCGGGTGTGTTTTGAACACTTTGCTCGCGTGTACCACTCCGGGGTGTTATTGACTCAATTCAGGTCTAACTTCTCCACAAGGTTATTATATCAACCGGGAATGGAGTAATCACGATATTGAATGTACCATTAATTATGTGTTTCCTCCTGCAGGCGAAATAAGAATAGGATATTTAGTCGGGGTTTTTAGGGAATTGTGCATGTCTTGTATTCTGACAAAGCCCATTCTACAATCCTGACAAGGGTTCTTATCCGAATCGGATTCCCTTTTCGTTAATCAACCAACCCTGTTCGGATTGAGGAAGGGCCTTCATGAAAGAAGATATTCGATTGAACGAGCATCTGCTGAGAACCAAACTGCAGATCCCGCCTCTGCCGGCGCATGTGGTTCAAAGAGACCGATTACTGGCAGCGCTTGACCGCGGCTTGCAGGAGACAATTCGGGTAACACTCATTTCCGCGCCTGCCGGTTACGGCAAGACAACACTGCTGAGCAGCTGGATCCGCAGCAGAGGTGTGAACACCGCATGGTTTTCAATCAATGAAGGGGATAATGATCCGGCCCGGTTCCTGAGCTACCTGATTTTTTCTGTTTGCACTGCCTTGAAGGGTATGCAACTGCCCCATCCCGGTGATGGAGTGCTGACATCAGATGAAGTCCGCGTAGATTACCTTGTTCCACTGCTCAATCAGCTCAGCAGGCAGCACGAACCGCTGGTGTTTGTTCTGGATGATTACTACCTTATCCAGAATCAGGCGGTCCAGGAAATTATGTCCTATTTACTGGAAAATGCACCTCCCCATGTTCACTTTTATCTGGCAACGAGGGCGGATCCTGCCCTGCCGCTGGCGCGTCTGCGCGGGCGTGGTCAGGTGAATGATCTGCGGATGGAGGATCTGCGCTTCGGCGTAGATGAAGCAGGAGCGTTCTTCACAAGCCTGCCTGAACTGCATCTTAACCATGACCAGATACAGATACTACAGCGGCGTACGGAGGGGTGGATTTCAGGCCTGCAGATGATTTCAGTTATTCTGCGGGGCAGGGAAGATGTCCAGGATTTTCTCCGCAGCTTTTCCGGCAGCCACCATTACATTATGGATTATCTGCAGGATGAAGTCCTGAAACGAGTTCCTTCAGATACTTATCGTTTTCTGCTTGATACTTCCATCCTGGAGCGTATGACAGGATCCCTGTGTGATGCTCTGCGGGGAAATGGGGATCCAGTATCGAAAACTGGTGAACGAATCCTGCGGGAGTTGGAGCAGGCGAACATGTTCATCATTCCTCTAGATGATCGCCGTGAGTGGTATCGCTACCACCGCCTGTTTAGTGATCTGCTTCAGGCACAGCTTTTACGCCAGAATGCGGCCCGCATTCCGCATCTGCACCGCCGTGCCAGTGTGTGGTTTGAGAAGCATGATCTGATCGACGAGGCGGTACAGCATGCCCTTGCTTCTGAGGATGGAGACTTCGCCGCTGATCTTATCGAAAAGTATGCACAGACAATCCTGCTGCGGAGTGAAACAACGACTTATTTGAGGTGGGTGCAGGGGCTGCCTGCTGATCAGATCCGGCAGCGCCCGCAGTTAGCGGTATACAGGGCATGGTCACTCCTGCTGCAGGGTTCACCACTTGCTGTTGTGGAAGTTTTGATGGAGGAGAGCCCGTGTACGGAAGACTTTTCCGCCAATTTTTATGCATTGGAATCCTTTATTCTGATGTCGCAGGGCAAAATCATGGAGGGCGTAGAGCGTGCAGAGGAAGCTCTGGCGCTGCTGCCAGAAGATGAAATCTACCTGCGGAATGTGGCCACTATCTGTGCAGCCAGCGGCCGTATTTCGCTGGGGGATGTCGACGAAGGAATGAAGCTGCTGGACCATGCAGCCGAGCAGCATCAACGGTCCGGTAACCGTACCTCTGCCCTGATGATTCTGTGTGAAACGGCGGAACTGCGAATGAAGAAGATGCATCTGGATGAGGCAGAGAAGCTCTACCTGCGGGCATTGGAGTTAGGCACATCACCTGACGGTGAACTGCTTCCCATGGCGGGTCAACCAAAAATGGGGCTGGGAGCAGTGGCACTTGAACGTTTCGAACTCGAGAAAGCTGAAACGCTGCTGCTGGAGGGGATCGCACTTTCCAAACGCTGGAGTCTGATCGGCACTCTGGACGGGCACTTTACACTGGGGTTGTTGTACATGCTGAAGGGAGATAACTCCAGGCTGCAGGAAACCCTGGATACGCTCGAAAATCTCTCCCGGCGTTTCGATGCCACCGATGTGGATGATGTAGTTGTGGATTCGCTTCGGGCAAGAACCAATGCACGCTTCGGCCGGCAGCAGCCGCTGGAGCAGTGGGTGCTCGAGCGTGAGCTCAACGATGTGCCTGCAAAGAAACCGGCTCGTTTTTACGAAAAAATCCTGGCTGCCAGGATCTATAAGTATGAACTTCCGATTGCTGTCCGGTGGATGATTGGAAAAGGTCGCCTGGAACAGGCACTGCAGGCACTGCAGGAGATGGAGGACCTGGCGGTGCAGACTGACCGCCCACATCTGATCATAGAAGCGAATCTTCTGCGGTCAAAAATCTATTTGCAGCAGGCTGATCAGGAAACAGCGCTTCAGTCTCTGCAGAAGGCCATTTCGCTGGCACAACCTGCTCTGGCAAAACGCCAGTTCCTGACAGAGGGGGCGGATATCCTGGAACTGCTGCAGCAAGGCCGGAAACAGTGGCTGGATCCGGCGTTAAGGGAATTTGCCGGTCAGCTGCTGAAAACAGCGGAAGCACATGAACTGCTGTCTCCTGCTTCCGAGCATCAGGGTGAAGGGCTGGTGGAAGGCCTCAGTGCCCGTGAGCTGGAGGTCCTTCGTATGCTGCCTTCCAGTCTGACAGCTGAAGCGCTGGCTGGGGAACTGGTCATTTCAGTGAACACGCTGCGCAGCCATATGAAGAATATCTATAGCAAACTGGGGGTACACAGCCGCCACGAAGCAGTGGTTAAGGCGACAGAACTTGATTTGATATAAAATATTTTCCCTCTCACCAACCTGGTGATTTTCCGCCAACCACATAGTTATGTGATGACACTATCCAAAAGGTTCTCTATAGTGGGAACATGAAACGCAAGGAAAATCAGGCCACAGCCACGAAGCCCGGTGGAACCTGCTATACAATCCAGTTGGAAGGAGTGCTGGATCCGCGCTGGATGGAATGGTTCCACGGTGTAAAAATTGAGTCTGTGACAGACGATTGTGGAGATATCAGGACCATACTTCTCTGTACCGGCGTAGACCAACCGCAGCTGCGTGGTATCCTGAATGCAATCTGGGATCTGAATCTCAAGCTGGTCTCTGTGCAGCCAACAACAGACCCCGGAGCTGAGGCCTGATCCTTTCCAGCAGAATAAAGAACCTGCTGCGTAAAATGGAGGGTTGTGATGAAAAGATTTATTCTTCCTCTTGAGGATAAAGAGGCAACACTGGAAATGGTTGGAGGGAAAGGGGCATCCCTTGCCAGGCTGAAGAACGCGGGCCTGCCTGTGCCGGATGGCTTCCATATCTCTACAGATGCGTATCGCATGTTTGTAAAAACCAACCAGCTGCAGCCAGTTATTGAATCAGTGCTGGATCAAGTGGATCTGGACGTGCCGTCTTCCCTGGAAACTGCATCCAGCAGGATCCAGCAGGCTTTTGTTGAAGCTGCGATTCCCCAGCAGATTGCTGCAGAGATCGCAAGCGCCTATGCTGATCTGCAGGGAGCAGATCCTTCTGTAGCCGTACGTTCTTCGGCAACAGCAGAGGACCTTCCTGAAGCCTCGTTCGCTGGACAGCAGGAAACCTATCTTAACGTAAGTGGTGCGGGAGCTGTGCTGGACGGAGTGAGGCGCTGCTGGGCCAGTTTGTGGACAGCACGGGCGATCCGCTACCGGGCACAGCAGGATATCGACACAGATGGCGCTGCGCTGGCGGTTGTTGTTCAGCTTCTTGTTCCAGCCGAGGCTGCCGGTGTGATGTTTACCATGAACGTAATCAGCGGAAGCCGGAAACAGATGCAGATCAGTGCAGCCTGGGGATTGGGGGATGCGGTTGTGGGCGGCCGGGTGACCCCGGATGATTACCTGGTGGAAAAAACCTCGAGGAAAGTGCTCCAACGAACGGCAGCCGAGAAAGAGGTGATGACAGTAAGGGTTGATGGTGGTTCGGAAGATCAGCCCGTGCCGGAAAATCTGCGGAATGTTCCGGTGCTGACAGATGAAAACCTCAAGGAACTTACCGGGCTCGGTGTGAAAATCGAAGAACTGTTTGGTATGCCGGTTGATATTGAGTGGGCAATGGCGGACAGCAGGTTCTACATTCTTCAGGCAAGGCCGATTACAGCGCTGCCGGATATGATCGTCCCACCGCCGGATGAGTGGGAGCTGCCGGAAGGAAAAGGCCGCTATATGCGTGGCAGTATTATCGACATGATGCCGGAACCACTTTCGCCGCTGTTCGCTGCCATGGGATTAAATGCGTACAACGCGGCTATGGAACAGATGATGAGGGATGTGACGGGGGCGAACAGTGGAAAATTCCCGGCTGATATCGTCACTACTATCCAGACATATGCGTATATGAAGGTGAATTATTCAGCAGGTGAGTGGTGGGACATGCTGTTCATATTGGGGCCAAAGCTGAAAAAGTTGATCCAGGTAGGTCCCAGGAATTTCCGGGAGGAAGCACTGCCCCGGTATAAGGAAGTTGTACAGTGCCTTGAACAGAAGGATGTAAAAGAAATGTCCGGGCACGAACTCTGGTCCGACGCACGTGAACTGACGTACGCAGCGTTGTACTTCCTGGCACTGCTTCAGGTGTACACACTCGGGGCAGCTGCCGGGAGTGAAGGCCTTTTTTCTGCCCTTTATAACCGTTTCTACAACGATGAAGAAAAACCGGACGCCAGCGCATTTCTGATGGGGCATAACACCATACCAATGCAGGCGGATAAAGCCGTCTGGGATATGGCGATGTGGGCAAAGGACCATGAAACTCTGCGAGAATACTTGTTGTCGCAGAAAACCGGACGGATAACAGCGGATCTTGCCGGTACACAGCTTCCTGCAGGGATTACTCATGAAATATGGCAGGAGTGGGTACAGAAGATGATGGACTACCGGCGCGAATTCGGATACATCCTGTATGATCTCGATTTCGCCCGGTCAATCCCGGCAGAAGATCCGGGCCCCGCATTGGAAGTGTTGAAGATCCATTTGCGCGGAGAGGGAGCGAATCCATATGAGCGCCAGGAAAAGCTCGAACGCCAACGGCTGGAAGCAGTAGCAAATCTTAAAGCGGAGATGCGCGGCCTGCGCGGCTGGGCAGTTCGCAAGGCACTGAAATGGGTGACCAACACGTCGGCAGTTCGCGAGGACAGCATCGCTTCCATTGGAATTGCTTATCCGCGAATACGGATATTACTGAGAGAACTTGGCCGCAGGCTGAATGCCGCTGGTGTGCTGATGGAGCCCGATGATATTTACTGGCTGGAGGAAGCTGAAATCGAAAAAAGGCTCGAAAACCTAAACGCCGGCAGGCTGATGGATTCTATGGAAGACCAGATCAGTCACCGGAAAGAGATTATCAGAGCTGCGAAAAAACACCTGCCGCCGACGCAGATCCCGTATTCTAAAACCTATATGGGTATCCCGCTTGAAGTATTTGTGCCGGGTGAGGGTGGGCAAGAGGGTAACCAGTTGAAGGGTGTCGGAGCCAGCACTGGGCGGGTGACCGGGACAGCCCGGGTCCTTCACGGCCCGGAAGACTTCGATCAGATGCGCCAGGGCGATATCCTGGTAGCCAAGCTGACCACACCGGCGTGGACGCCGCTGTTTACCATGGCTTCAGCCGTGGTGACAGATATCGGCGGACCGCTGAGTCACGGCTCGATCGTTGCCCGGGAGTACGGCATACCGGCTGTGATGGGCACGGTTGCGGCGACCCGGGTGATACAGAACGGCCAGGTTATCCAGGTGGATGGCGATGCCGGGCTGGTAACACTGACAGTAAAGGCATAGGAAAGCTGAATACAACTGCAGGCAGCTGATCTTCGCTGCCTGCAGTTCCTGTGGAGCCTGGACATGGATAAAGCCGGGAACAAGAATCTGATCATACTTTCATTTACTCTCGTTATCGTCACGCTTGGTTTCGGGCTGGCGATGCCGATCCTGCCGTTCTACATGGAGCATTTTGGGGCAGGGGGTATGGAGCTCGGGTTTCTCATGGCATCGTATGCAGTCATGCGGTTGATCTTCGGGCCCATCTGGGGAGGACTTTCAGACAGGGTCGGGCGCAAGCCCGTTCTGCTGATCGGTGTACTGGGGTATGGGATTGCGATGGCAGGATTCGGATTGGCAACCAGGCTGTGGATGCTGTTTGCCGCCCGGATCCTGTCGGGCGTGCTTTCCTCTGCAACTTCGCCCACTACGATGGCGTACATCACCGACAGCACTGCCGAAGAGGACCGCAGCCGGGGGCTTGGAATGCTGGGTGCCGCCGGAGGGATCGGAGCGATATTCGGCCCGGCGCTGGGCGGTCTGCTGGCTAAGCACTCGCTGGCAACACCCTTTTTTGCTGCAGCCGGGTTTTCACTGCTGGCGCTGCTGTTGATTCTTCTTCTGCTGCCGGAATCACTCCCTGCCGCAGAGCGATCTGACAGCAATACACAGGAGCCGGTATTTGACCTTAGGGCCTGGTGGCAGGCGTTGTTCAGCCCGATGGGGCCGCTGCTGGGGCTCGTCTTTCTGGCTACCGGCGGCATTATGATCCTGTACGGGATCCTGGGCTTGTATGCCCTGGAGGTTTTTAACAGCGGCACTGAGGAAGTCGGCTGGATCTTCACCGTCCTGGGGCTGGTAACGGTTGTGGGACAGGGCCTGCTGATCGGTCCGCTGACCCGGAAATTCGGGGATCTGGCTGTGATACGATTTGGCTTTATACTCTCTGCTGTCTGCCTGCCCCTGATTCTGCTGGCTGGAAGTTATTTGGAACTCCTGGTGCTGATCGGGCTTTTCAGCCTGGTGAATGCGGTGCTGATTCCGTCCATTACTGCACTTACGTCAAAGTACAGCCAGATCAGCCAGGGGGTGACCATGGGATTGAGCAATTCCTTTGTGAGCCTCGGGCGTATTGTCGGCCCTCTGTCAGGCGGATTCCTTTTTGATCTGCATTTTGCGATTCCTTTCTGGGCAGGGGGTGTGGTGATGGCTGCAGGTGCTGTGTTCAGTGTCCGTTTGAATGGAAAGACCGGACCTGTTTCTGGGGACCAGCAGGGGGAAACCATTCACTGATCCTCAAGGGCTGCCGAACATGCGGGAGAGAGTATGGCTCATTCGGCGATGAGTGCTATTTTTACGGATTTATGCTGTTGTTTACTTCTCATCCTTTCACCGGGATCTTATCACCAGGTCGTTGGCAGGATACCAACGGGTCGCCGGCAAGTTACCAACGACCTTCGGACAAATTTGGATCAGGCTGCTGCCAGGGTTAAAACGGGTCGTTGCCAGGGCTGAAACGGGTCGTTGCCAAGGCTGAAACGGGTCGTTGTCAAGGCTGAAACGGGTCGTTGTCAAGGCTGAAACGGGTCGTTGCCAGGGCTGAAACGGGTCGTTGCCAGGGCCGAAACGGGAGCCTGCTCCAGATGCAATAAATCTTTCCACGATCGCAGAAGGGCTTTTTTCTGATTTTTTCCCTGTATTCCATAATCATGTTTATAAGGAAGGAAAGGCGTTCACAAGAGGGGGAACATTATTCAGCTGTACGAATCTGTACAGTCCTGTAATTCACCTGCGGTGTACGCAGGCTGGATTGCATGGGCCGGTTTGAGGACAATCCTGCTTGCCCCGGCTTCGCCCGGTCTCACCGGGTTCGACAAGGTGATACATGCCCGAATCGTTCCATTCTGCTTGAGACGCGAGACATCATATATCTGGAAATACCCCGATTACACCGGGGTGATGTGTTCGGACAGAGCACCTTCCTCAGGCGTTCCATCGACAGGCTCTGCCGTAGTGCAGATTTATAATTTATGCTTATGCCCGGAGCCCTGCAGGTAGACCGGCATGTCGATGATTGCCCGGACTTTTCCGTAACGGCGGCGCCGGTACAGAAGAGCAAGTTTGAGCATCCAGGCTGCCTGGTTGTGCAGCAGGTTTTCCCACCAGCGGGCAGGGATCACTTCGGGCAGGATCACGGTAGCCAGCTGGCCGTCGTCGTGCGATTCATCAAACTGGTCAAGGAAGGCCAGGAACGGGCCGACCAGTGATCGGTAAGGCGAGGGTACCACCTCAAGCGGCACCCCGGATCCCCAGCGTTGCCATAACTGCAGGACTTTTTCTGTCTGTTCAGGGTCAA
The DNA here is from genome assembly GCA_016927115.1 of Anaerolineales bacterium. Taxonomy (GTDB): domain Bacteria; phylum Chloroflexota; class Anaerolineae; order Anaerolineales; family E44-bin32; genus JAFGNH01. Next base: position 72,293 of record JAFGNH010000074.1, read on the forward strand.
TTTCCACATAGACAGCGGTCACCTGGCAGCTGATCGAAAGCGCATACTGCAGCGCTGTTTGCACTCCGCGGTGTACACCGGCAATGGGAAGTACAACACGTGGTGTTGACATCGGGGCTGGTGCTGCGGGCTGCTCAAATACTGCAAGCTCCTGGTCGAGAGTTTCATAATGTCGGTGAACCCTTCGGAAGCTCAACGCAGTCAGGGGAATCAGTAATCCGACGATCCAGGCGCCATCAAGGAATTTGCTGACAGCGATGATGACAAATGCGGCAGCAGTCATGATTGCACCGGTACCGTTTACCGCCGCTTTCAGCCACCACCCACTGTTTCGGTCATGGTACCAGTGGACGATCATCCCTGCCTGTGAAAGAGTAAATGCCAGGAACACACCAACAGCGAAGAGGGGGATCAACGAATGGGAATCGCCATGGAAGGCGACAATCAGCACCGCAGCAATACCGGAAAGGAAGAGCAGGCCGTTGCTGTACACAAGCCTGTCTCCCAGATTAGCAAACTGGTGAGGCAGGAATCCATCACGGGCGAGGATAGATGCAACCCGTGGAAAACCGGCAAAGCTGGTGTTGGCTGCAACGATCAGGATAGCGAGCAATGAAACCTGGACAAGAATGTAGAAAAAACCATCACCCAGAATCTGGCGGGAAAGAGCGGAGAGCACTGTCTCCCCCGGTACTGGTGTAATACCAAGCAGCTGACCGACAGCGATTGTTCCCAGGAAAAGGATCGTCATCAAGGTGGCAACCCCTACCATCGCCTGACGTGCGTGTTTGACTTCCGGTGGTTTGAAAATACCGATCCCGTTACTGATAGCTTCAATACCGGTAAGAGCGGTGCAGCCGGACGCAAAGGTATGCAGCAGCAGCCCGATACCAACAGCTGCGGCAGAATGCTCTGGTTTGAACGTAGATGCAGCGGGGAGCAGCGATCCATTGAAGAACCGGATCCCTGCATAGGTCAGCATCATCAGCATACTGATGATGAACAGGTACACAGGGATTGAAATAAGGGACCCGGTTTCCTGTAAACCTCGCAGGTTGATCCAGGTGATGATAATCAGGAAGAGCAGTGCGAGCTCCACCCGCCAGGACGCCAGCACCGGAAAAGCGGAAACAAGTTCTGCAACCCCGGCGGTCAGACTTACTGCTGCCACCAGGATATAGTCCACGAGCAGCGCGGATGCCGCGATCAGGCCTGCATTTGTCCCGATATTCTCCCGGGCCACTGTATACGAACCACCGCCGCGTGGATAAGCTGAAATTGTTTGTGAATAGGAAAGAGTGAGGATGATCAGCAGAAGTACTATCACCCCCGCAATGGGCACGGAGTAGACCAGGGCAGCTGCACCCGCTGAAGCCAATCCGAGGTAGATTTCCTGGTTCGCGTAGGCAATAGAGGAGAGTGCATCCGGGGAAAGTGTAGCCAATGCGCGGAGTGTGTCCAGGCGCTGGCTCTTTTCCAGCTGCGTGGGCAGGGGATGCCCGAGGATAACATCCTTGAGTGACCGTCCTGGAGGTATCATTAGTACACCGGCAGCTTTCGACTATCGTTGAGACGGACTGTATCCAATGGCTTGAGGTTTTCTCCTGACAGACAGTAGAGAAATATCTGTTGATTAAAGATCCACCTTATCGGGATGGTTGATTTTCACTGCCATCATACTTCAGCGATGGTTCAGGTGCAACACCTTGTGTTATCCGGATTCAGCTAAATTGCGGCATCTGGAAGAATTGGCAGCAGGACAGCAAGTACAGCCGTAACAGCACGCACAACGCTTTTGTGTCTAATCGTGTCTGACCCGACCTTGCCCGATCTGACAGGGGTACGGGCAGATTCCGGTGAATCCATCCGTGCCTCAATCCTGTGCAATTGATGGGGACGATTTATCAGGAATCCTTTTCAACTTCCCCCGGGATCAGATGTGTGCGTTCCCTTCAACGTTTGAGGGTTCCAGAAGACGAATGCCGAGGTTCACCGTCAGGATGGTGACCATCACTGCCAGGCCGGGAAACAGCATCAGGTACGGATGTGTCTGCAGGAAGGGGCGGGCGGCCTGGATCATTGCACCCCATTCCGCCTGAGGCAGCTGCACACCAAAACCAAGAAAGCTGAGGGTGGAGATGCTCAGGATGCTGCTGCCGAAGTTCAATCCGAAAAGGGTCAGGATCAGGAACATCGAGTTTGGGATGATGTGACGGCGGATGGTGTGCAGCGGAGTCGCACCCAGCGCTTCCGCAGCGACCAGGTATTCCGCATCAAGGATGGTGTAGATCTGGCCGCGCAGGATACGGGCATAACCCGGCCATCTCACAAGGACCAGCGCAAGTGCCAGGCTCGGCATCCCCGGCTCCAGTACGCTGACCAGCAGCAGGGCGAAAAGCAGTGTGGGGAATACCAGCAGGATATCTACGAAGCGTGTCATCAGTTCGTCAAAAAGCCCGCCGCTAAAGCTCGATACAGCCGCCCAAAGTGTTGCGATCAGCGTAGACCCGGCAGCGATGATCAGTGCAGACCAGATGGTCACGCGCCCGCCGTACAGAACCCGGGTAAACACATCCCGCCCGAAATCATCGGTCCCCATCCAATGAAGGCTCCCGGGCTGCTGGAATTTATCCGGGAAGTTGATGGCATTGGGTTCGTATGATGTCAGCAGTGAAGGAAAGGAACAGGCGAGCAGGATCACGCCCAGCAGCAGCAGGAACATAAGCCCGGTGGCTCGCCGCACTCTCACAGCTGTGTCCTCGTTGATCTTTTCTGCTGCAGTCGTGTGGTTGTTCCAGGATGGAGAACCAGATAGAGAAGGTCAATCATGATATTCAATCCGGCAAAGATGCTCCCTACGTACAACAGCACTCCCTGGATTACCGGAAAATCACGGGCGAGGATGGATTCGATCAGCAGACGCCCGATACCATTCCAGGCGAACAGGGTTTCGATAATAAACGATCCGCTGACAAGGTTGCCGAGCTGCAGCAGCAGGGCTGTAGCAATCGGCAGCATGGCAGGTTTAAGGATGTGGATAAAGACCACACGCAGCGGAGCCAGACCTTTGGCCCTGGCAACCGTGATATACGGCTTATTCACGATCTCGCGAACACTTGAGCGGATAATCTGAATTGTCCAGGCGGA
>JAFGNH010000075.1 GCA_016927115.1 Anaerolineales bacterium
CACCAATGGTTCCATGGTTTGTGGAGCCAATCATAGCATTGGAAGTATAGGATGGTTTGATTTACACCATTGACAAAGACATAACCTCAAGGAAAAGAATTGTAATGTATGATTAAAACAGAAAAATGGAAGAGGTGGAAAGGAGTTAAGGATGATGGTACTGGAACATACGCTTATTATCCTGCTGCTGCTGGTAGCGATATTAAAAGCCCGGCCAAAGCTGCCTGCATGGGTCTGGTACATTCTGGGTGCTGGTATCCTGCTCAGCTTCATCGCTCCTGCCACGCCATTGGACCTCCCGTGGGATCTGGTAGGGTTTCTGGTTATTCCTATCCTATTCTGGCAGGTAATGCGCAGGTTGGTTGTAGCCAGTTGGCGTCCAAATATCAGGGAGTTGTTGCTCTGGGTTTCTGCTGCCGCAGGGATTGCCGCCGGATTGGTTTTTATTGGCAACACACCTCTGACGGAAGCAATCCTGCTGGGTTTACTGGTTGCCAGCATGATATGGCGGGCAAGTGAAGAAGAGCTTGATCCCAGCCACCTGGGTCAGTTTGGAGCTCTGGCACTTGCAATCGTGCTTGTAGAGTTAGCTCCCAGTATTGAGCAGCCTGACGGCAATCTGCTTTCCTTGCTATACGGTGCCGGTATCGGTGCGATTCTCGGCTGGTTTGCAGTCCTGACAGCGCTCCAGCTTCCTTCAGGCTGGCCTCGAAGTGTGCTCAGTATCGGTATCGGATACATTGCTTATGCAACAGGTTGGCTGCCGGGAATATCCAGTGTCGCTGCTGCTGCGCTGGCAGTCGCCGTATATATCTCTTATGGTGTCAGACGCGAACTCTGGCAGGGAGATATTAAACCGGATCCAATGGATGACAGTCGCGAAGTGTATCTTGTCTCTGTTCTCGTTTTACTTCTTTTCGGATGGCAGCTTCATGTTCCACTCACAATACCGCTCATCCTCGAGACTCTGGCAGGCCTGGCTGTCACGTTATTGATTGTGATTCTAAAACGCCGGTTTTATAGCAATGCTACAGCTTTTCGTCATGGGTTGCTGCAGAGTATCGGTCGCACTATTTTTCTCATCCTGCCCGCTCTGCTTCTCTGGCCCCGGGAGGTCCAGTTGGATCCGGTACGGCTTGGTTTTGCACTGCTCAGTGCCGCCATCCTTACCTTTCTTTCACAAAACCTGGTCAATCCAATCTTACAGCTTCGCGGCTGGCTGGCGGAAGTATCTATTCCCGCTGGTGCGGCTGATGAGCAGTCACCACCAGTGCGTGATTTTATGCAGTCTGCATTCATAACCCTTCCAGGAGAAAGTACAGCTGCCGAGGCCGCCTATCGAATGCTTCAGGAGAATGCAAGCCTGGTTTTTGTGGAAGACACGAATCACACAATCATCGGAATTCTTTCCGAGAAGGATCTATTCATCAAAGAAGACCATCTTCCACAAAGTGCCTACACTTACCTTGCTCTTTTCAACATACCTGTTATCCCGGCCCGGCTGCCCGAGATGTATGTCGAATATGGCAGGAAAACAACAATCGACACCATTATGCAGTCACCCTTTACCTGGGTAGAGGAGCATGAACCGCTTGAGTATGTTCTTGAACTGATGCTCAAACTACAGTTGAATCAACTTCCCGTGCTCGCTTCTGCACCGCAGCAAGGCGGAAAACCGCTTGGCGTATTACGGCGGCGTGATTTCATTCGAATGCTTGCCGACGTCCACTCAAATAAAAACAACTCAGCCAATCATGGTATTGAATAGAGATTGAAATGATGAAATTAATTCGACCGCTCAAGGAAAAGACAAAACGAACGATACGGGGATCCCTGTGGGCTTTACTCTACATCCTTCTTACAGTAGGACCGCTGTTGACGACCATGTTCATAGGACCTACGCTCCCCGGGCGTGAATTCTGGCGGGAGTTTTCTGTTGCACTCGGCTTTTCGGGGTTGGCATTAATGACTCTCCAGTTTGTGATTACCGCACGCTTCCAACCGGTCAAGGAACCCTTTGGCAGTGATATCATCTACCTTTTCCACCGTCAGATATCGATCGCTTCTTTCCTGTTTATTATTGCCCACCCATTGATCCTTTTTTTCACGGATCCAGCCACACTGCAGCTTTTGAATTTGATCAATGCACCATGGCGGGCACGACTAGCTGTGACCTCCGTTATCGCAGTTACCCTTCTTGGTGTTACCGCACTCTGGCGCCGGGAATTAAAAATCGAGTATGACACGTGGCGCCTGAGTCACGGTTTCCTGGCAACACTGGCAGTGGGTACGGCATTTGGTCATATACTCCTTGTCAATCATTACACCAGTATTCCTTTGAAGCGTGTCCTGTGGATTGTCTATGGAGTGTTCTGGGTCAGCCTTCTTGCCTACACCAGAGTGTACAAACCCTGGATGGAACTGCGCAGATCATACCGCATCAAAGAAGTGATCAAAGAGCGCGGCGGTGCCTGGAGCGTAGTGCTTAAACCGGATGGATATTCGAACTTGAAGTTTCAACCCGGACAATTTGCCTGGATCTCAGTCCACATGAATCCTTTCCAACATGTGGAACACCCTTTTTCAATCACCTCCAGTGCAGAAAATCATGAGACTCTGAGTTTTACCATCAAGGAACTTGGGGATTTCACGTCCACAATCAAGAATCTGAAAGAAGGGGAAAAAGTCTACGTGGATGGTCCGCACGGAGCCCTTACAATAGACCGCTATCCGGACCTCAAGGGGTTTGTTTTTATCGCCGGCGGTGTAGGTGTCACTCCCATGATAAGTATGCTCCGAACGATGGCCGATCGCGACGACCAGCGTCCTGTCCTCTTCTTCTACGCCAACAGGGACTGGGAGTCCGTTATCTTCCGGGAAGAAATATCCTCCCTGGAAAAGAAACTCAACCTGACCATGGTCCATGTACTTGAAAATCCTCCTGAGAACTGGAAGGAAGAAATCGGATATATTACCCCGGAGATCCTGGATAAGTATCTCCCGGTTGACCGCGGTACACTCCAGTATTTTATTTGTGGACCGGAACCGATGATGGATGCTGTTGAAAATGCGCTCCAGCAGCTGCACCTGCCCCCAGCTATGATTCGTACTGAACGATTCAGTCTGGGGTAAGAGGAGGAAAAGCATGCACCAGAATTTAACAAGGGCAGTCGTCGTTATTATGTCCGCCCTGATCCTATTGATTGCACTCCTGTTTGCTCTCGTGCAGAGCAGCACCTTCACTATGGCTATCACCATACTCTCGTTATGAGTACCGACCTTATTAACATCGGGTGGTTGATGCCAACAATAAGATAAGAAAGGATTAATCATGAACCCAGTAAGCAAAGTATTACGGAAGAAGGGATCTATTGTCCACACTATCAACAAAGATGCAACTGTACTTGATGCCCTAAGAAAAATGGGGGAGAACAATATTGGATCTCTTGTCGTAGTTGAGAATGAAAAACCAGTCGGTATTTTTACCGAGCGCGATAACGCACTGCGTGTAAGCATGCTGGACATCAACTGCAACAATATCTCCATTAAGGATGTGATGACAAGAGATCTTATAACCATCACACCTGGCCACACTGTCAATCAATGTATGAATATCATGACAGATAACCACATTCGCCATCTTCCCGTTGTAGAAGATGGGAACCTGGTCGGTATGATTTCCATCGGCGATATTGTTAAGGATGTCATTGAGGAATTGGAATTTACAATCGAGCAAATGGAGAAATACATCCACGGCCTGCGTTGATAATACTGGACCAGCCTTCAAAACCACGTAAATCTTTCTGTACTGCCCGGACTAAAAAAAGATACTCCGGGCAGCAGCATTCTTTATCTCTTCCAGACCTTCATGGAGGTATCAAACCCGTCAGATATACTGTCCTGCCTTCAGAATCCCTTCAGCGAGCAGCTCCCTCAGCCGGTCAATGTTTTGTCCGGTTCGATTGGAGACTTCCAGCAGCTCGCACGAACCCTCCCAGGAAGGTTCTACCTCTCTGAGCAGCGTCATCAATTCCCTGCGTTCCCTGGCAATATCCTCCCAAATGACTGTTCGCTGCTCTACGGAATCCAGATGTGTGCCCAGCAGGATGTACTGCGTATGGTCATGGACCAGATCGGATACCTCTTTCACCCAGTAATGAATATCCCTCCAGCTGTCTTCCTGCAAGATGCTGTATACCAGCAGCACCACGTCCACCCGACGTATATGGAAGCGGTAAATATCAATTACCTGCTCATACGACCGTCCCTGCTGCTTTTTTTTCATTATTTTCTGGCCGGGCGGAACCAGAATCTGTGCCATAACACGGAAATGCTTCCCGTTTTCTTCCCAGGGGATGGGAACAAACTCGAATTCCAGATTTTTTGTTACTTTTGTTTCAATCAATGCTTCATATCTATCCTGATCCCGGCTGAATTCCAGCAACACCCGGGCCAGGCTGGTTTTTCCCACACCTCCGTTGCCAACAGGAAGCACAAAGCCGGTTGCACGCATATCGTTTTCGCTCACTGTTTCCATGACCCTTTAACTGTAACATTACTGCGAGATTTCCAGGAACTCCCGTAAAAACTCTTCAGCAGTATGTTTTCATTTGACCGCATATTCCTGCTTTATCGTTCTGTATACAACTCACCGCCTCTCCGTTCCTCAAAACTCATTCCGATCTGTGTCGTTCTTTTGCACTACAGCTATGTACAAATCATATACGTTTTCTGTGCTATTCACCTATTTTGTACACCTTTTTTTGAAAGTCTGCATCTCCTATTATGTTGATAATATCAGATTCATTGGACTTAAATACCAGGGACTTTTGAACGGTTAAAACACCATAGCATAGTGGGGCTTTTTCAACCGGTGTAAGATAGGGAAAAATAAATGGTTTGCAACCTGAGGCACTCTACCACTCAACCCCATGAATCAGGTTGCCATTAAGAAGAGGTGTCCAATGGAGAAAAAACGTATCCTTGTTATCGGTGCAGGACCGCTGGGCAGTGTTCTGGCTGCCCGCCTGTACCAGGGTGGACAAAATGTATCGATTCTCGCCCGGGGTGAACGACTCAAGCAGATCCAGGAGTTCGGTATCATCCTGCATGACGTTGTCACTGATGAAACCAGTACCGATCCTGTACCGGTGGTGGAAATGTTCACTCCGGAAGATCAATACGACCTTGTGGTGATTGTAATGAGGAAGAACCACGCCCTTGCCCTGCTGCCCACTCTCGAAAAAAACCAGCATGTAAAATCTTTCCTTTTCCTGGGAAACAATGCCGCCGGCCCTGAAGAACTCACAACACAGCTGGGTACCGAACGTGTGTTGATCGGGTTCCCCAACGCTGCCGGGTATCTTGAGGGAAATGTTATCCACTGCATCGCCGGCCAGGAGAACGATACTGCAGCTATTCCCTTTGGAGAATCAGATGGAACTGTAAAACCACGGACACATATGGTTGCCGGCATCCTTGCCAGTGCGCCAGGTTATACAGCTGAAATCTACACGAACATGGATGCCTGGTTAAGAACGCACGTCGCCCTGCTTTTCCCCACCCTGTCACGAGCCATAACCGTGTGCGGGCACAGCCGACTCCGGCTGCTTCAAACCAGGGACGGGCTGTTGTTGTACATCCGCTCTCTGCGCGAGTGCCTGTCTGTACTTAAAGCGCTGGGGTATCCCATCCTGCCGAAGAAATTCCGCTATATTTCATGGCTGCCGGAACCACTGCTGTTGTGGATTTTTAAAAAGATCTTCTCAAATGAGCTGATGGAAACCGCGATGGACAGACATGCAGATGCCGCAGAGAGTGAAATCCTGCACCTGCAACAGGAATTCCAGCGTCTTGTTGATCAAAGCGGCATAGCTGCTCCCACCCTGGATCGACTGATCCAGATGATCGAGCATGGGGAAACCCTGCCCGTTGGAAGCAGATCAATCCCGCTGCGGCTCTTCATCTGATAAAAAGGGCAGCTTCCGCTTTTCTGTAAGATTTTGTATTCCTGGCAGATCAACCCTGCGGAGCCGAAACGCGCCGCCGGCTTCCATTGCCTTTCTGCTTCAGCAACAGCCAACCTGTGAGCACTCCTGCCAGCAGATAGATCACACCGTTTGCCAGAAACACCGCCCGCAAGCTGAACCAAACCGCTACCGCTGAACCAACCAATGGCGCGACCATTCTTCCACCTGCGTCGATCGCATTGTCCAATCCGAACGCAGCCCCTTCCTCACCATGCAAGGATAGGCCTGCCAGTAAGGCACTGATTCCTGGTGTGATTCCGCCAACCCCGATTCCGACCAGTGCCTGCAGAAGCAGAATCTGCCAGCCCTCTGTAATAAAAAACTGCGGAATGAACAACAGTGATGTCAGCATTGCACATACCAGGACAACTTTCCGGCTGCCTACACGATCTGCCAACCGCCCGAGAAAAATGGCGCTCACAGTTGTAGTCGCTGACGAGACACCAACCACCAGCCCGGTAAATGTGTTCTCACTCATGGACAACGCCGAAAGGGATACAATGAACAGGGGAATAATCGGTACAAGGAGCATGCGCCCCAGCGATGCCAGAAACCGCAGTGTGTAGGCAGCAGGCACACCGGTGCGATTGAACGCCTGTTTCCAGACCTGTAAAAAATGGACGCGCTGGCTGCTTTTCTCCTCCGGGTCCTTCTCCTCGTAGACCCCCACAAGCACCAGCAATACACTGAAAAGCAGCAACCCTGCCGTGACGTAGAATACCGTGCGATATCCATACCAATCGGCGATCATTCCTCCGAGTAATGGCCCCAATGCAAAACCCACTCCAGAACCCACCTGCAGCAGCCCCATGGCCAGGCCTGTGTGGCGTCGCGGTGCCACAGAAGCAACCAGCGCATTGTTAGCTGATATCACACCGCTGAGCATCCCCTGTAACGCCCGCAGCAGTACAAGCTGTTCAGCCGATTGGGCAAAAGCCATCAGCAGGATGCTTATTGCCCCACCCGCATTTGCCCGCACAACCATGACCTTTCGACCATACCTATCGGCCAGGACGCCCCAGAACGGGGATGTCAGCATCATGGTCAGTGCCTGAGCGGAGAACACTGCACCCGCCAGGAACTCAAGTTTCAATCCGGTTGTGGAACCGAGTTCAGCCACATACAGCGGTAGAAACGGAAAAATGGTCGAGAACCCGACGGCTGACGTGAGTTGTGCAAAGAAGATAATTACCAGTGTGCGCTTCCAGTTATCTTTTTCCAGGTTCAGTAATGAATCAAGTCGCATAGATACCTTCACTTACCCACGGGACAGCCCGTCCCCCACATCTCCTGTTCTGAGTGGATATGCGGTTTGTAACTGTTCCAGAAGAATAACTTCGAAAGATTATAAGCCATTCCGGTTGTCATAATAGGGTTAAACCACATAACCGGGAGTTTTGGGGGAGTGAATTGTTTGATTGAGTAGTGCTGAAGGGATTGTGAGAAAACCAATTACGACGGTATGGAATGCCATTACGGCAATCAGGGAAACATTTGCGAAGGTAAGGAATGCTTATGCGACCGTCAGGGAAACAATTGCGACAATGAAGAATAGTCCTCAATAAGGTCTGATGCAGGGAATGGTCGCGACCGTTCCCTGCACCTGTTCGCATGAAAATCCGTGTCAACCGGAACACACGGATTTGCATAATACCAACCCGGTTTTCAGTCCATCCGTGACTGAACAAACTTTACCAGTTCCGCCATTGTCTCACGATCGAAAGCAAGCTTTACCCCTGCTGCAGCATACAGGTCCGGCAGCCCGGCAGTACCGCCCAGAGCCAGCGATGACCGGTACTGCTGCAGCGCCTTCACTGGATCCTGAAGGGAATTCCGCCACAGTTGGACTGCGCCCATCTGGGCAAGCCCATATTCTATATAGTAGAACGGTGCAGCGAAGATGTGCAGCTTGCGATGCCATCCGGTTTCGGCAGAATCCTGCAGCCCATCCCAGTTCACGCCTGGGATATACTTCTGGACCAGCCCCAGCCACACACCGTCACAGGCTTCAGCATCCATTGCCCGCTCTTCATGTTCATACACCCAGTGCTGGAAGGCGTCCACTACAGCCATGTAAGGCCAGAACACAACGATTTTTTCAAGATGCTCACGGAAAGCACGGCGGGCATCTTCCTGGCTGTAATAACCCCCTCGATCCGCGCCGTAATAATCCATGGCGATCAATTCCATAGACATGGAAGCCACCTCTGCAAACTCCAGCGGCACGTCCATCTGCTGGTAATATGGCAGCCCGGCAACTTCAAAAACATGAAAAGCATGTCCGGCTTCATGATGCAGCGTATCGATATTATCGTGCAGCCCGGTTGCATTCATAAACACAAAGGGCAGGCGCCGGTTCATCAGCATCTCGGTATAGCCGCCTGGTGCTTTGTTCTTCCGGTTGTCCAGATCCAGAAGGTTTTCACGGCGCATACGCTCGAAATATCCTCCAAGGACCGGGTCAATACGGTTGAACATCCCGGCTGCTTTTTCTTCCATTTCGGATACCGAAGAGAATGGTTTGAGCAGAGGAAGCTGCACTGGATAGAGATCTTCATCAAGATCCCAGGGTCGCATGCTTTCCACACCCGCTGCGGCAGCGTGCTGTGCATAGATCTGTGACGCAGCCGGAACAACTGCCTCAAGGATCGCCTGCTGGAATGCCTTGCTGTTTTCAGGGGAATAATCAAAACGATATCTTTCAAGCCAGCGGTAGCTGCGGTAATCGGGAAAACCAGCATTTGCTGCCAGCTTCCTGCGTAAGCCGAGCAGCTTGCCCCAGAGAGCATTAAAAGACTCCCTGTCCTGCAGCCAGCGGTTTGCCATCGCACGCCACTGTTTTTCACTGGTTTCACGAGGTGCGTGAAGCATCTTCGTTCGAAGCTGGATAAGCGTGAGCTCTTCATCCTCCCACGTTACAGCCTGGTCACCGACAAGCTTGTCGTACTGATTGACCAGCTTCCTTTCCTGCGCGATCAGTGGAATATTTTCCTGGCAGAAGATTCGGTCATCCGCTTCCATTTTTTTGCGGGGAATCTCGAATTCAGGGAAACCCAGGCCGGATTCGAGGAAACGCTTAATCAGACGCTGCTCTGCTTCCCTGGTACCAGGAAAGATCTCATCCAGAAAACGTTCAAGGTCTGCATCCGCCTCTTTGTCTGCGGTGTTGACCGAGGTAGCGATCTGCAGCGATGACTCAAGCTCGACAATCAAGCACATCAACGCCGTCCAGCGGCTGAGCCAGTCTTCGAGAGTGGCTTCAGTCAGCGGTGCCTGCTCCAGCTCAGAAAAAAATGGTTCATACTGTTCCCAGGACCAGACCCTGACGGTATCCACATCCGATGGAAGCTGTTTAGTAAACATATACTTTTCCATCCTTTTTCCGTTTTATTTGCTGCTTATAGGCAGCTTACAGGCAGATCTTCAGTTCCTGTACCTGATTCTAAACGAAAATAGGAAAGCTGCCGGAAATCGGCAGCTTTTTCTGTATTCATTTTTGCGGTAATTTTAACCTGCCGCCACCGGCAGTTCTGTACTTACCTGGAAACAGGGATCTGTTTTAGCTCTTCGAGGGATTCCTTCATCACATCAAATCCACCCTGCCAGAACGCCGGGGATGCCATATCAATCCCGGCATCTGTGAGGATCTGAGCCGGAGAAGCAGAACCGCCGGCAGCCAGGATCTTGCGGTAGATCGGTTTGAAAGTTTCTCCTTCCCTGCGATACTGCTGATACAGAGAAAGCACCAACAACTGACCAAAAGCGTAGGCATACACATAGAACGGTGTATGGAAAATATGCGGAATTACAGCCCATTCAAGTTTGAACTCTTCATTGAGTTCCAGTGAATCACCAAATTGGGTCTGCAGATTCTTCTGATAGGCTTCGTTAAGATCGATAATCGAAGCGCCCTTCTTGATCAAAGCATGTGCGTCCCGTTCGAAAATAGCGAAGTACGCCTGGCGCATGATGGTAGCGTAATTGTCGTCCATCTGGCGGAAGAGCAGATCCCGCCGCACTTCCGGATCAGAATCCTGCGACAGAAGATAGTCGACAACCAGCATCTCTCCAAAGGTTGAGGCCGTTTCAGCCAGCGGCAGTGATGGATCCTGGGTCAGAGCGGTGTGGTCTGCTGCAAGCATGGAATGAACAGCATGGCCGAGCTCATGTGCAAGTGTAGCGACGTCGTCCGCCCGCCCCTGGTATGAGGTCAGCACCCAGGGCAGCAGATCGGGCTCAATCGTGGCACAGAACGCACCGCTGCGTTTACCTTTCCGTACCTCGGAATCAATATGCCTGGAAGCAAATATCTTTTCAGCCAGTTCGGCATATTCAGAGTCAAACCTGCTGTAGCTGGTTTTTACCAGATCGATCGCTTCCTGATAGCTGTAGCGTTTATCAGATTGAACCACCGGGGCATACACATCATAGCGTCGGAGTTTATCCACCCCCAGCCATTGAGCCTTGAGGCGGAAATAATCCTGGAATATTACGGCATTTTTCTCCGAAACTTCAAGAAGGGTATTGACCACTTCATCAGGAACATCGTTCCCCAGGTTTCGGACGGAGATCGGACAGGAAAAACCTCGTAAATCGACATTTTCACTGTGCCAGTCGCTGACCAGCGCCATGTAGATCTGGCCGAGAATGGGCAGATCGTTCTCATATACCCTGAACAGCTCTTTGTAGGACGCTGCGCGCAGGTCCGGATCTGAACTGCGGGCATATACTGCCAACTCTCCGCGTGTCAGCTCCTGTTCCTCACCATCCACAACCATCTTATAGACATAACGATTGGTAATCGAATCATACAGGCGTGTGAGCGCGTGGGCACCATTGACATCTTTAAGGTTAATAACTTTTTCCTCAGCTTCACTGAGGGTATAGGGTTTCTGAACCCGCAGATACTCGAGGAAGTAGCGATAATCACCTGACGCATCCATCAGACGATTGGCATTCTGCTCATCCAGATCCTTCCACCAGAGCTTAAAGAACAGTGAACGATTGTCGGATTCGGCGATTTTTTGCTGGAACCCGGCCAGATACATCTGTGCTTCCTGATCCTGGGTGTCCTCTGCAAAGCGCAAATGGCTGTAGCCCACCAATCGGGAGAGCAGCCTGATCAGGCTGTCATACTGGTCCAGAACCTTTACAAAGTCTTCAGCATCCATATCCGCAGAAAGTGTGGATTTTATACTCTCGAATACTGAAAGACGTTTTTCAATCTCGTTCAGAGTCTCCGTTACTTTTTCCGTCTCAAAACCGGAGAATAGATCATCCAACTGCCATCGATCCTGCTTATATGTCTCAGTCATTCGCTGCTCCTTCAGATTAAATATTAAACCGGATATGGACAACTTCGCCATCCTGAACAGTGTAGGTCTTTCCCTCGGTTCGCAGGCGGCCCTGTTTACGAGCCTCTGCCAGACCGTCAAGATCCAGTAATTCCTGGTAGTCGATAACCTCAGCCCGGATAAAGCCGCGCGCCAGGTCAGAGTGAATAGTGCCGGCTGCGTCCAGTGCAGTGGCTGTTCGTGTGATCGTCCAGGCTCGAACCTCATCCTCGCCGACTGTGAAAAACGACTGCAGCTGCAGCAGATCGTAGGAAGCCTGGATCACACGTTCGCGTCCGGGCTGCTCGATTCCGTATTCAGCCAGGAACTCAGCTGCTTCCTCACCGGAGAGCTGGGCAATTTCCATTTCGAGTGCGCCTTGCAGCGTGAGTGCCTGAACACCTTGCTGCATACTTCCAGCGAGCTCTTCAGCAGAGCGCGTATCGTTTTCATCCATATTGAGCAGGATCAGCTGTGGTTTTTTTGTCAAAAGGCCGAATCCGGAAAGGACAAGATTTTCTTCTTCTGTACATTCCATGCCGCGCAGCGGTCGCTCATCACCAAGCCGTTCCTGCAGCCGTTCAAATAGCTGGATTTCGCGTTCGACCACACCCTTGTCGCGGCCTCCGCCTTTCTGACGTTCCTCTGCCAGTTTGGCCAGCCGTCGTTCAACAACGAGCATGTCATTCAGGATGAATTCTGTCTCCAGCGTTTCGATATCCCTCCGGGGGTCTATCGAACCTGCTGAATGAGGAATGGCAGGGTTATCAAACACCCGCACAACATGAACAAGACCATCCATCTGGGACAGCTGGTTGAGTAGTGGTCCGGGAATACCTTCCGAACCGGTTTTTGTTTCCAGGCCGCCGATGTCGGCGTAGGTAACTTTGGCGTGTGTTGTCTTCTTGGGTTTGTAGAACGCTGAGAGTTTTTCAACCCGCAGATCGGGCACATCCACAACTGCTGTGTGAACTTCCAGCCTGCCGCCTGAAGACATGGTCCCTGTCGTGAGGTTCTCCCCGGTCAGTGCGTTAAACACTGTGGTCTTGCCGCTTGCAGGTAAACCGAATATTCCTAATTTCATTGGGATCTTAACCGTACACCCTGCTGGTTGTGATAACCCGGGGTGTATGCCCTTCTTCGAAAATTCATCTTGACCGTACCGCCAGCCATAGGCTATACTACCGTTGCGCCGAAGTGGCGGAACTGGCAGACGCGCACGACTCAAACTCGTGTTCCCTTGGGAGTGTGGGTTCGATTCCCACCTTCGGCACCAGAAGATTATAGCACACGGCCCCTGTCGTCGGCAGGGGTTCTTTTCGTCTCCCACCCAACAGACAAACTGATCCCCCACAGAGTATACAATGCACAATGGATCTGGTTTCCCTTCCTATACTCCCGGTTTGAATACTTCAGCATGGCAGCTTGTCCCCCCTATCCGTCTGTGGCACAATCTGAACACAGAATAATGGAAAATAAACAGACTTTTCCCCTGCTCCTGATCAGCATCCTGATTGGCGTTGCGATCGGCTTATTGTATGGCTGGGTGATCAACCCGATACAGTCAGCCAGCTGCACACCGGACACCTTTCGCAGCAACTATCAGACTGACTATATACTTATGACCGCTGAAAGTTTCGCCGGCGATCAGGATCTCACACTTGCACGCGATCGGCTGGCCCTGCTCTCTCCTCGGGATCCGGCAAACAGCGTACAGAGCGCCTTGAATTATGCACACGATAACCGGTTCCCCGAAGAAGATCTTGAGCTGCTTGAAAGGCTGCTTAACGCCCTCACCAGCCAGAACACCAAACCGACACAGCTTGCCGGAGAGCAGCCATGAAAAACCAGCGTCTGGCTCTGGCCGCCGGACTCATTTTCGGCCTGCTTGCAGGCCTGGCATATGCCTGGATGATCAACCCGGTGCAGTACTCCCGCACCGTACCCGGCTGCCTTCCTGAAGAGTACCAGCAGCAGTACGTCTCACTTATCGCTTCCGCGTATGCAGCCACTGGAGATCTGTCCCGCGCCAGTCTGCGCCTTGCACTGCTCGACCTTAAAGATACCAGCACTGCACTGGATCAATTCAGCCTGCAGGCAAAATACGATAAAACCTCTTTTGAACAGCAGGCACTGCAGCAACTGGCTTCAGCCCTGCAGCCAGCCTTACTCACACCTGAAGCTCAACCCACCGAGCTTCCATCTGGGGCTGGTTATCAACCGATACCCGCAACAACAGCACCTGAAGTAATGGGTAATTCACTCAACCTTGTGGAAATGCAGCGAGTTTGCGACCCGGAACTGCGCTCGCCCATGATCCTGTTCCACATCCAGGACCAATCCGGCGCCCCCCTGCCCGGTATCCTTATACAGGTTCTCTGGGAAAATGGCTACAACCGTTTCTATACCGGGCTCAAACCCGCGCCCGGTTCTGGTTATGCAGACTTTTCGATGGATGATGGGTATACCTATTCTGTTCGGGTAGCTGGAATGCCTGGGCAGATTACCGATCTACAGGTGGAAGACTGCTTTACAGAAAAGGGACAGCGCTATGGAAGCTCCTGGATGCTTCTCCTCCGGCAATCCCCCTGAGCCGGCCATCCTTTTTTTGGGAGTTCAGTTCTAATTATTCTCGTCCTTTGATCCATCTTTTTCTGGAGACTCATCCACACCCTCTTCGTCTGCCGCTGCTGGAGCCTCCGGAAACCCGAGATCCATCTCCTCCTCCATACGAATCTGGCCGCGCAGAAAAGCGCCTTCCTGGGTGGAGAACGTAGTTGTCGTCACATCACCCCAGACCCTGCCGGTAGCTGCAATTTCAACGCGATTTGCCTCAATATTGCCGCGAACAGAACCAGCGACAATAACAGCCAGTGCGCGGATTTGTTCACACACAACACGTCCCTCTTCCGCAATCACCACGAGGCCTTTCACTTCAAGGTCGCCATCGAATGCACCTTCGATCCGAACGCCACCGACCCCATTCAAAGTCCCTTGAAAAGTCAGGCCGGTACCAAGAACTGAATCTACGCGCTCTACGGCCTCATCTTCAAGAATAGGTTTTGGTTCAGTCCTGCGAAACATGGCAGCCTCCTGGTTTTCCTTCTCTGGCCCGGCTATTTTTGTAAGAACTTACTCTGTATCTGTTACCGTCGTCAGGGCTGATAATCCGCTGCTGCAGGAAGGTTTCCCAGGGAAACTGCCTGCTGTACAGCTCTGATAATCGATTCAGCCACAACCTCTGCTGCATAAGCCCCAATAATATTAACATCCGCTTTTTTCGAGCCAGTCGAACAGGCAAAAATTGTATCACCATCAAGCATGGTATGGGCCGGGCGAATAACGCGTGCAAGGCCATCCTGGCTCATCTGAGCGACTTTATTCGCCTCTTCCTTTGTCAGTGCAGCATTGGTCGCTACAACTCCGATGACGGTGTTTGCCTTCATGGCTAATTTCAACGTTGTTTTTCCAGCCGTTGATTTCATCGTCGCCAATGTATCTGCAAAGGCACCATCCCCGCCGAATTTTAACGGCCCTATCCTTGCCGGTCGAGCGCCTGCCAGGATCCTCCCTGTTTGTGGGTCAAATACATCGCCGAACGCATTCACAGCAATGACCGCACCAACAACCACACCGCCTCCAAGGTCAACGGCAGCACTGCCGATACCGGCTTTCATAGCGCCAGCCATGCCAAAAATCTTGCCCACACTGGCCCCCATGCCCGCACCCACATTTCCTTCCGCAGCCCGATCGTTGGAAGCACAAAGGCAGGCCGTGTAACCCATCTCCGCATCCGGCCGCACATCCGCCTTGCCCAACGCAAGATCAAACAGCACCGCCGCCGGAACGATCGGCACCTTTGCTACCTGCACATGAAAACCGATTTTCTGCTCTTCAAGATAACGCATCACACCACTGGCTGCGTCCAGTCCATACGCAGACCCACCGGAAAGCACCAGGGCATGCACTTTTTCCACCATGTGCATCGGTCGCAGCAGATCTGTCTCACGGGTCCCTGGTGCGCCGCCGCGTTGATCCACGCCAGCGACAGCTCCATTTTCACATAATACAACCGTGCATCCTGTCAGCGCCTCTTCATCTTGCGCATGCCCCAACTTTATCCCGGGGACAGAAGTTATTGTAAGATCCGGCACAACAATTTCCTTCCTCCAGCGATCCTGTTCGCAGGCCGCTGTCCCTGATCCATCGGACAGCGCGTAGTCCATTGATCCAGTTTACGAACCCAGCTTATAACCGAAACGACGCATCATTTCCAGCCGCTCCGTTTTATCAGCGTCACTCTCAATACCCTTACTGGCGACCCCATCCACAACACCCAGGATCCCGCGGCCGAGTTCGGTCTCAGCCAGGACAACATCCACAGGATTGGCCGTGGCACAGTAAATCCGGGCTACTTCAGGGACCATTTTTACCGCGTTGAGAACATTGATGGGAAATACATTACCCAGGAAGATGATGAAGGTATGCCCGGCTGCAAGCGCCATTGCATTGCGCGCCGCCAGCTCCACAAGTTCTTCCTTTGTGCCGCTCGTGCGCACCAATGCCGGACCGGATGCTTCACAGAATGCCAGGCCGAATTCTATCCCCGGAACAGCACCGACCAGGGCTTCGTGCAAATCTTCCACGGTTTTGATAAAGTGGCTGTGACCGAGGATGAGATTAAGCTCGTTTGGGTTTTCAATACGGATAGTAAACAACTGTTTTTGCAGATCCATCGTTCCTCCTCCCATTCCTTTTCTGCAACCAGCCTTGAAGAGAGCTGCTTCCCTTTTCCAGGCGGGTTATCGCTGGCACAATCTATTGTAATAAAAGAGGGGAATTAACCAAGGGTACGGGACGGGATTTCCAGGCTGGAATCAGCCTGCTGGATCAAATGAAGAAGCTACAGATCCAATAATCATCGAGCATGTCCCGGATACTACGGGATAAATTGAAGGTACCAGCTGCCGGGTTCTTCCTGTGCGTTCAGCATGGAACCCAGGCCAACAATCTGGAACCATGTCGAACCGGGTTTGAAACTGTATGACTCTCCGTCAACTGTTTCAAATCGCAGCGGATGATCTTCATCGACTGCGCTGAAGGTTCCTTCAACCATAACCCCATCGCGCAGGAAGAGCGCTCTTCGCCCATTTGCATACCACATTTCAATCTCAATTGTGGTTGGATTATGGAAAGTATGCAGTGCATAAAGAACCACCACGTTCTCAAACGCCAACTGCTCCCCGGTGAGCGCGTCCGGCATGGGATACAGCTCTCCTGTACCGTCGGCGGGATCCTGCGAACGCAGATACACACCGCGTTCGGCGTCATATTCCCAGCCAACCTGGTCGTTCCAGTTGTAATAAATATGGAGGAACTCTGCCTGCTGTCCACCTTCCGGAGGGTTGGAATCAAACCGCATCCCTTCCAGTTCCGGGCGGCTGTTGACAAGTCCCCTGGTTTCAATATATTCACTGAAGGCTGCGGTATCTGAAAAAGTGCCGTAGGTATGGCTGATGGTATACGGGCACAACGCCGGACAGGCAGCAGGCACTGCATTGAACACCCGCCCCGGAAGTTTTTGATTCAGATTTGCCGTTGTCCCGATATCAGCCCCTTTCATCCCCAGTACACCACCGTACATCCGCACCAACTGACCATCAATTAAACGTCCGGAGCGAATCGGCCCGACTTTTTCAGCATCCTGGCCATAGAAAAACACCAGGAATCGTGTCATCCCTTCGCCGATGTAATACTCAAATACCAGGTCGGCAAAGGAAAGTCCAAAATGCGGACGGCCTGCTGCCGGGAAATTTGATACTTTTAATGCCAGCGGTATACGGTTCAGAAGTGTTGGATCAGAAACCATTTCGCCGGTGAGAGGGTTGATCCCATCACCGAAAGATTCAGGGCCGACCCAGGATGGGGTAGCAGTGCTTGTTGGTGTGAACGTCGCGGTCGGTTCAGGTGTCCAGGTCCATGTTGGTTCTGTAGTAAAAGTCAGTGAAGGCTGCGCGTCACCACTTTGTCCGCTGTTATCCTGGTCATTGTTCTCACTCGACAAGCCTCCGATACTGGCGGGCGTATCAAATGCAGGCAATGTACATGCAGAGAGGATAAGAATTACAGCGAGGACTACTATTACCAGGGTGATTTTCTGTGGCTTTCCAGACATAGCACTTCCCTGCTTTCGCGGTTTGCTCGGAAAATGGATTAACCATTTTCCGAGCATGCCGGGGCGGGTGTAATCAGCCTGTTACTTCTAATGGAAGCGAATCAGCATTTCTTCCGGCTTCCATGTGGAAGCATAACTCACAACTTCAAAGAACGTATCCCCTGGCTTGAGTGGAACAACATTACCATTTGCATCGTATATCTTTAACTCCCCACTCATGGAAGACCAGAGAATCTCGTACACTTCACCGTCACGGAAGAGCAGGCCTTTCCGATCCTTCACATATAGAAGTTCAATTTCGATCAAGGTTGGCTTTACGTAGTTGTGCTGTGCCCACATTACCACCACATTTTCAAAAGCCAACTGTTCGCCGGTGAGGCCATCTGTGGCTGGATACAAATCACCAGTTCCATCTGCTATGTCCTGATATCGCAGATAGGCTCCGCTTTCCGGATCGTATTCCCAGCCTACATGGTTATTTACATTATAGATGATGCGTAAGAAGTCTGCCGGGCTTCCGCCGGTGGCAGGCCCAAACATCAGGCTGGCATAATCAACTGGATTCCCGGTCGCACCGGATAGGTTTGAAAGATCATCTCCACCGAGACCTGCACCGTTGATATCATCAGGATTACTGCCGAAATAATTCTGCTGATTCGAAAGCTGTTGGCTGACTTCCGGAGATGCACCTGCAGTGATCAGTAATGCGCCAGGATACATGGTTTTGATATCTTCGAACACCACCCTTCCCGAGCGAATTGGCTTGATCAGCTGGTCAAAAGTTTCATCCAGGCGATTCTGCATGATCCCCTGCAGCTGGGTTACATAGTCTCCATAGAAAATAACGAGAAAGCGCGTTGCACCTTCACCGATATAGGTTTCCCATACCTGTGATGCCACTGATAAGCCGAACTGCGGGCGGGCTGAAGGCGGGAAATTGGAGATCGCCACCATTAATGGCTTCATAAACAAAACAAGCGGGTTGTCCTCAAGCATACCGGTGAGTGGATTGTAGCCATCCTGATAATCCGGGCCGATCACTTCGGGCTCCGGTGTGAATGTTGGGGTCGGCGTCTGGGACGGCTCCTGATCCTCTTCATCCTGAGGATTGGGAGTATCCTGTGTGCCCGCCTCCTCTGGTGCAGCGATAGTAAAGGTAGCTGTTGGCTCTGGGAGTGGATTTTCAGAACCCTCATCAGCCATAGCCGCTGGCGGATATTCACAGGCACTCAATAATAGCAATAAAACCAGTCCGATAAAAAGTAAAACCTTCCTTGTATGATTCACTATAAATACCTCCTCTGCATAACTCATATTAAGAATAATTACCTGACCCTGGTACTATGTAGTCTAACTGTGGATGGAGCTGCTGGAAACCCGTACCGCGGGACTATGGCAGAAACAAATGAGAGTGGCGATTGAATGAAAGAGACAGCAGCCGGCTGGAAAACAATCGAGTCTATTAATATGTTACCAGTAACGACTCATAAATTCGGGCGATCAGGAGGGAATTTACAGGATCTTTATCCACCCGCATATGTTTACAAATGATAAATTACAAGAAAAATCGATCTTCACTTCTCTCAACCGGTTTTTTAAGCTATAACCCTACCACGACTGCACTCTGTACAGCTGGTACAGCAGAGCCAGGAACTGTGCACCGGTTGCAGCTGCAATCTGTTGATAAGGCTCCACCGGGAAGGAATACAATTGTTTTGATGCGCAAGACGCTTCTCTCACAACCCAGCAAGGCTTTTCAGGAAGACCTGCAGCGTGCGCTTTCTGATGTGCACTTCGATAACATGACGCGCCTGCTGTACAGCACCGATGCGAGCATTTACCAGAAAATGCCGCTCGGTGTGGCCCTGCCGCTCAATACGGCCGAGGTTGAAGCTGCGTTGAAAACCGCCATTTCTCATACGGCACCAGTTCTGGCGCGCGGCGGCGGCAGCAGCCTCGCCGGCCAGGCTGTCGGGCATGCCCTGATCCTCGATTTTTCCCGCTATATGGATCAGATACTCGAGATTAATCCCGAGCAGCGCACGGTGCGCGTTCAGCCTGGTATCACACTCACCAGTCTCAATCAGTCATTAAAACCCTACGGACTGATGTATGGTCCAGATCCTGCCAGCGGTGATCGGGCAACCATGGGTGGAATCCTCGGCAACAACGCCACCGGCTCACACTCGATCCGCTACGGCCTCACCAGCGATCATGTTATCGCTGTCAAAGCCCTTCTCTCAGATGGCAGCACAGTTGTTTTTGATAGTTTCTCTCCCGGTGATTGGACACAGCGGATGCAGCGCCCCGGGCTGGAAGGGAGTATCTATACCTCTGTACGGCGCATCCTCACGGATTCCAACCAGGCCATCAAACAGCACACTCCCAGGACCTTCCGCCATGTTGCAGGATACAACCTGCACAGACTGGTCGAAACCGACAGGCCGAACCTGGCGCTGCTCCTTGCAGGTTCGGAAGGAACGCTCGGCATCGCGACCGAGATAACCCTCTCTCTTGTACCTGTTCCTGCTGTGAAGCGACTGCTGTTGATCCACTACAGTTCCCTGCACAGTGCACTTGAGAGTGTTCCTGCCCTGCTGGAAACCGGTCCGGCAGCTGTAGAACTTATCGATAAAATGCTGCTCGACCTTGCCCGCGGCAATCCGGATTTTGCCCACAGAATGGGATTTATTCAGGGAGATCCGGAAGCCGTGCTTATCCTGGAGCTGGCCGGAGAATCGAATCTGGAGCTGGACGCAGCACAGGCACGTGTTTTCTCGCTGCTTCAGGCTCACCGACAGACAGAACCGGTTATCGTGCTTGATAACCCTGCCCAACAGGCTGAAGTATGGGCGGTCCGCACAGCCGGTCTTGGAATCATTATGAGTGTTCGCGGCGACAGCAAACCAATCCCATTCATCGAGGATGCTGCTGTACCGGTAGAGCACCTGTCCAACTACATCTCAGAACTTACAGGATTTGCCCATTCCGTTGGTGTAAACACGATAGCCGTGTATGCACACGCCAGTGCAGGCTGCCTGCACGTACGCCCGATGATCAATCTGAAAACTGTGGATGGGCTGCGCCAGATGCGCCAGATCGCCGAGAAATCGGTTGAACTGGTATCCTCCTTTGGGGGTACGACCAGTGGGGAACACGGAGAGGGCCAATCGCGCGGAGAATTCTCTGAGAAGCTCTTCGGGCCGGAACTGTCCCGTGCGTATAAAGAACTCAAAAACGCTTTCGACCCGGAAACGGTGTTCAACCCCGGCAAGGTTGTCAACGCACCGCCAATGGATGACGCCGAATCGCTGCGCTATGGTCCGGATTACGCTGTGCCTTATGAAATCACAAATACCATCTTCGACTTCAGTGACAATTTCGGGTTTGCTGGTGCGGTGGAAATGTGCAACGGAGCCGGCGTTTGCCGCCAGCTGGATCTGGGTACCATGTGCCCCTCGTTTCAGGCAACCCGTGATGAAACGCACAGTACCCGCGGCCGTGCCAATGCGCTGCGCGCTGCCATGATGGGCCTCCTCGGCCCTGAGGCAATGACCTCCAGAGAGTTATTTAAAGTGATGGATCTATGCCTTTCGTGCCATGCCTGCAAGAGTGAGTGCCCTTCATCCGTGGATATGGCTAAAGTCAAAGCTGAGTTCCTGCACAACTACTACCAGGAACACGGTGTTCCACTGCGTTCCCGGTTATTCGCAAACATCGCGATATTCAATCGGCTTGGCCAACCCTTTGCCCCACTCACCAACCTGATCCTGCGTGGGCCTGTGCGGGCAGCCATGCAGCTTATAGGTGTACATCCAGCGCGTTCCATGCCTGTGCTGGCAAAGCAGTCTTTCAGCCGCTGGTTTCGCAATCAAAGCCCGCAATCCAGGAAAGATTCCGAACCGGAAAAAAAGTTGATTTTCTTCCACGACACATTCATGGAACACAATGACCCTGATGTAGGCAAAGCAGCAATCCGAATCCTGGAATCTGCCGGCTACCAGCCGATCATATTAAAGGAGCGAAAATGCTGCGGCAGGCCTGCTGTCTCCAAAGGCCTGCTGGACGAAGCGAAAAAGCTGGCAGTACACAATATCCACCTTCTGGCACCGTATGCGTACCGCGGGATTCCAATTGTAGGCTGCGAACCAAGCTGTATGGCCATGCTGGTCGATGAATATGAAGACCTGGTTCCGGGTCCGGACAGCCAGGTAATAGCCAGACATAGCATGATGATTGATCGTTTTATTGTGGAAGAAGTCGAAGCCGGGCGATTGAAACTCGCTTTACAAAACCATCCTCGTAAAATCCTTTTCCATGGCCACTGCCAGCAGAAATCAACCTTCGGAACGGAATACACACACCGTATGTTGAAACTG
Organism: Anaerolineales bacterium; assembly: GCA_016927115.1. Taxonomy (GTDB): domain Bacteria; phylum Chloroflexota; class Anaerolineae; order Anaerolineales; family E44-bin32; genus JAFGNH01. Next base: position 21,917 of record JAFGNH010000075.1, read on the forward strand.
ATCCCGAATTGCGAAGTGGAAGAGGTTCAGGCCGGATGCTGCGGCATGGCAGGTTCCTTCGGCTATGAGAAAGAGCACTACGATCTGTCGATCCAGATCGCGGAGATGGCCCTGGCGCCCGCCGTTCGTGCCGCCCCAACCGACACGATCATCTGTGCCATCGGCACCTCCTGCCGTGAGCAGATCCAGCACACCACCGGCCGCACTGCGCTGCACCCGATACAGATCCTGGCTGAAGCCCTTATTTCCTGATCCTGCCCCGGGGACATCTTCCCGGGGTCTGTACGGGCAGCTTCCAGGGATCCTTTTACTGCATGGTTCGTTTGTTTCCATTAACGCCCTGTTTTCGAGAGATTCTTTGGGGTCTGTACGGGCAGGTTCCAGAACCTCGTTTACTGCTTGGTTCGTTTGTTTTAATTAACGCCCTGTTTTCGACAGATTCTATGGAACCTGCCCCTCTCAGGGCATTCCTCCCGGGGTCTGTACGGGCAGCTTCCAGGGATCCTTTTACTGCATGGTTCGTTTGTTTCCATTAACACCCGGTTTTCGAGAGATTCTTTGGGGTTTGTACGGGCAGGTTCCAGGGATCCTTTTACTGCTTGGTTCGTTTGTTTTTATTAACGCCCTGTTTTCGAGAGATTCTTTGGAACCTGCCCCTCTCAGGGCATTCTTCAGGGGCATAATTAAAGGAGTGTTTTCCAGCAGGGGGTATTTTTACCGGATGAGTTTAAACTGTTCGAGGAAATATCTACGGTCAGTATCGGTCAGTTTCGCCGATGCTTTTCTAAGTGTACTTCGGGCTGTTCGTGACAGATCTTCCTGCAGCCGGGTAAACATCCATACCCGCGCCATATCATATCGCCGCTTGAGTATCTCACGAATCGTCCAATCAACCGCTTTAGCTACATACGGCTCAGGATCATCGAGCAAGCCCAGGCACATCTGCAAGACACGCTGGTCCAGCGCTGCTGCCTCCTTTGCGGGGAATATCGGCTTGCGAAGAATTGCAGCTGTCACAAGCGCCACCCGCCGGCGCCAGTAGGATGCGCTGCCAACCCATTCCTCCAGGGTATCAAACAGCCTCGGGTCCTGTGCCAGTGCCGGCGTTGTCAGAGAAAGACAGAGCTGGTCGCACACTTCCCAGTTCTGGATATCCGGAATCAGCCGCAAAGCCAGCTCCCAACCCTCATCCGCAGGTATTTTTCCGTAGAACGAAATAAATAAAGCAACCTGCTTGTGCTCCCGGGTAGGCTGACTCCATATGGGTTCTATCAGGCTTCGCAGTATCTCGAACTGATCTTTATAGGCGTTCACCAGTTTTTTCGTAAGTGTACGCAGTTCCGGTACGCGGACGCCATAGGATCCCTCTTCCATCCCGGGAACTGCGGTCTGTATCATCTCCCGATAGTCCTTATCACCGAGATGATTAAATGCTGCGTCCAGGAACTTTAGCAGGGAGTCTTCTTCCGGTCTTTTTGGCAGCGACTCAAGCAGTTCCTCAATCCTCTTTGTCAATATCCATCTCCAATTGTGCCCCTCCGGCTGCCGAATCTGCCGCGCTGCCATCCGCGGTGGTTTCAGAAGGCCAGGGAATGGGTTCGCCGATCATCTCAGCAAACTGGCGTACACTCGCCGGACTGTGGCCGGCAAAATGATTGTTGAAATAGCCGTAGATATCTATACCCTCATTGATAAACAGCCAGACCCGATCCGTCCACTCTTTCAGGCGCTCAGTTCGGTCAATCTGTATACGGTCAAACACTTCAATATCCTTCCGCCTGCCAAGCCAGCGGATCACCGTAAAATCCGCGGTGATCCAATCCAGGCGCGGCATGTAATACAGATCCTGCAGCACCAATCCAATGTTATGCTCACGCAGCATCAAACCGAATTCGGGATTCATCCAGTCTCTGTTGCGCACTTCCACCGCATAACGGTGCTCAGGTGGGAGACTGCCGAGATATGCATCTAAACGATCAAAAAACTTCGACTCGAATTCATAACTGAACTGTAATGTGAGCACCCCCAGCTTCTCCTCCAATTCCTCCATCACTCTGATAAATGTCTCGGTTTCTCTTTCTGCATCCACCAGCATTTTTTCGTGCGTAATAGCCCGCGGGAATTTTGCTGCAAAGCGGAACTCAGGCGGTGTGCGCTTTCGCCAACCCTCGACGGTGGTAAGACGAGGCACGCCGTAAAAAGTGGAGTCGATCTCAACAGTGCGAAAATGTTTGCTGTACACTTCCAAATATTCACGCTTGGGAGTCCCATCAGGATAGAATGGCCCCACCCAGTCATCGAAGGAGAATCCCTGCGTGCCCAGCAGGAGCTCTCCTTTCTTTACAGAATCGTTCATACCGGTTTCTCTCAACGTGCTGTTACAACTCGTCGGTTTTACTGCCTGGCAGCAATTCGACAACGCGGTCCAGAATATCGCTCGCCGCTTCTGCTTTGGTTTGCAGGGGCAGTTCCTCTGCACCTTTATTATTCAACAATGTAACCTGGTTCGTATCGACTGCAAAACCCGCATCCGTGCGGGAGATATCGTTGGCAGCAATCAGGTCGAGTTCTTTCTCCTCCAGTTTCACCCTTGCATTCTTGAGGAGGTCTTGGCTTTCAGCAGCAAAACCCACAACGACAGCAGGAAAGCCCGTGTTCTTCCGTAAAGCAGCGACCGCTTTCAGAATATCCTCTGTCGGCTTCAAGTCGATCTGAAGGCTCGAACCATTTTTCTTGATCTTTTGTTCTGCAGAAGAAGCCGGGCGGAAATCCGAAACGGCTGCTGCCATCACCAGCACGTCGGCGGATTTTGCCTCTTCAAGGACAGCAACCTGCATCTCTGCAGCCCGTTCCACGTGTAATACACGCGCGCCAATCGGCGGTGTAAGCGATGTCGGCGCAGTAATCAGCGTTACCGTCGCTCCGCGATCGAGCGCTGCCTGTGCAAGCGCATAACCCTGTTTGCCGCTGGATCGATTGGTGACAGCCCGCACCGGATCAATCGGTTCCCGTGTTCCGCCTGCCGTCACGAGTACAGACCGGCCCGCCAGGTCTCCATCCCTGCCAAGAACCAGCCGCACATGGCCAACAATTTCTTCTGGTTCCACCATCCGTCCCCTGCCAATCAAACCTGAAGCCATGCGGCCTTCAGCAGGCTCTATCAGGTATGCACCACGGGAAACCAGGGTATCCACATTGGCCTGTGTGGCCGCGTGCTCATACATGCCGGCATCCATCGCAGGTGCGAAAACGAGCGGGCAGGTCGCCGCCAGTGCAGCCATCGTCAGCAGTGTATCCGCCTGACCGGCCGCCAGTGCCGACAGGGTGTTGGCGGTGGCGGGCGCAATCAGCAGAAGATCAGCCCTTCTGGCCAGTGCAATATGGAGAACGTGTTCCCCATCTCCCCACACATCCTGCGTGGTGTAAGCTTTTCGTCCGGTCAGTGAAGAAAATGTCAGCGGCGAAATGAACTTTAGTGCGGCCTCCGTCAACACTACATCCACACTGGCCCCCGCTTTTGTGAGACGCGAGGCGAGATCCGCCGCCTTATAGGCAGCGATTGAACCGGTGACTCCGAGCAAAATTGTACGGTTTTTGAGGAACAGTTCCATCGATATCCTCTCCATTGAATGGGATAACCCGGCGTCTGACAGCAGCAAACGCCTTCGCCCCTAATTGTAAAGGAAAATGGAAAACTATCCACTACGTCCTGCTAAATACCGTGTTGTTTACACAAAGGCATCCTGTAAGCCATTCCAACTCAGCAGTGACTTCCCTTCCCCTCATTGAGCCGGACAGTCTGCTTTTTAAGTTCCATCAGAGAAGACCCAACATAATCCACACTGAATCACCAGATAGCTTACAATCAGCCCACGAAAGCGACAAACGGTACTGTAAATATATGACACAATTAATATGACACCTGGCAGAACTCGATTAGAATAGATGTACCCTGGCTCTTGACACACTGCACTTTCATCGATACAGCCTCACTTCCTACCAAGCCAGGGTTTCTCTAATCACCCCAACCGGCAATTTACATCTAAATTTCGCCAGCTTGCTACATTTTAATGTACAATATCAGCCAGGCAGTCTTTTGGAGGCTTAGCTATGGCAAAGATAGAATGGGAAACCCTGAAAGAAATGCACTGTGATCGAATTGATGAGGATGTCACATTCGATGCACAGGTTGTCTATCCTGAAGGTATGCTTTCATCCGAACCTCCGCGAATTCTCGGCCATCGATGTTCTCACGGATTGATGTGTAACCAGTTCAACAAGCCCGCCTGCCGCTGGGCAGGGACACTGCCGGATTACGATCCCTTCTAAGATCTTTTCTACCTGTCCGGACTAATAAACAAAATCAGGCTGCTCGTTCTCCGGGCAGCCTGTTGTGTTATATAGTTGAAAGTCGACAACATACGGTGGAAGTACTTCATAAAGATCCTTCCACATAAAAATTTTCAAATCACGCCAAGATCCTTGCCGATTTTCTGGAAGGATTCAAGGCCCACATCCAGATCGTCCTTCGAATGTGCTGCGGATATCATCACACGTATCCGTGCTTTGCCGCGCGGCACTGTCGGGAAACCAAGTGCCATGGCAAATACACCCTTTTCGAAGAGCCTTCGGCTGAACTCCTGCGCCAGAGGCGCTTTTCCCAGCATAACCGGTGTGATTGGTGTGGTACTCACACCAGTATCAAATCCCAAAGATCGCATTTCCTTTTTGAAGAATGCCGCGTTCTCCCACAACCTGTCCACCAGTTCTGTGGATTCCTCCAGCACGCCAACAGCAGCGATACACGCAGCCACGTCTGGCACTGACATCGCCGAGGAAAAGAGAAACGGCCGCCCTCGCTGACGCAGCCAGTCTGTTACCACTTTCCGGCCTGCGACCAGTCCTCCCACCACACCGAACGCTTTCGAAAGTGTACCTACTTCAATATCGACCTTACCGTGCAATCCGAAGTGGTCAACGATGCCACGTCCACCCTTCCCCAACACACCTTCTCCATGTGCATCATCCACCATCAACAAATAGCCGGTGCGCTGCGCCACCTCATAGAGGGCGTCCAGAGGAGCCACGTCTCCATCCATGCTGAAAACACCATCTGTGATAATCAACGAGTGCCCGAATCCCCTGTCCTTGTTCTCCGCGATCTTCTGTTCCAGGCTCTCTGCATCACAATGGTCATAGCGGATAACGGTCGCTCCCGATAACCGGCAGCCATCAATAATGCTGGCATGATTGAGTTCATCGGAGTAAACGACATCCTCTTTGCCTACCAGAGCCGGAATTGTCGCGGTATTGGCATTAAAACCAGATTGAAAGGTAACTGCAGATTCAACACCCTTGAAAACAGCCAGCTTCTTTTCCAGTTCAACATGAAGATCCATCGTCCCGGCTATCGAGCGCACTGCTCCCGGGCCAACGCCATACTGCCTGATGGCTTGTTCGGCTGCTTCGACAAGCCGTGGGTGGTTTGCCAGGCCGAGATAATTATTTGATGAGAAATTCAACACCTTTTTCCCATCAACAGTCAGCCATGCTCCCTGAGGTGAAGAGATCGTACGGATGTGAACAAGCAGTCCAGCGTTCTTCAGTGCTTCCATTTCATCAGTGATCCACTTCAACTTATCCTGCACAGTATTTTCTCCTTCTTTGTGTAGTGTGCCCGAAGGCACAATCATGAGGACAGACACTGTTCCAGTCAGTAACTACCTGCGATTAAATCGGAAAGCAGGACAGCCTTACTTTTTTTTCCGGGGGCGAATCCCCAGCAGGGATCCCAACAGGTTCTGCTCCGGAAGCTTAATCGGCGAAAGTGACCGGCTGTTCCAGTCGGACGTTTTTCTTGCGGTTAACCAGCTGTTGAAAGTATTTCCGGCTTGCTCAAATACGGATTCCAGTTCGTCCTCCTGCTCCTTTTCCAGCATGGTCTGCATAGCCTGCAGACCGGTTATCATATTTTTCAGACGATGCAGAACCACATCTTTGTTCTGCAGAAGTTCAGTACTGATTTCATCCGGTTCAGCCAGCGTCGCAATTCTCCCAAAGGAGTAAAATTCACGAGCAGCCAGACGTTGTGATTCCTTCCAGCCGGGCTCCGAGGTTATACTGTTGAGATAGGCAGCACTTGCAACCATGGGAATCCCCCGCACAACAGCCATCATGCCATCTACTTCTCCCGCATCAACAAAGAATGGTTCAGCACCAAACAGATGGATCAGCTTTATGATCCTTTCTACTTTCTCCTCAGATATGTGGGGAGAGATTACCAGCGCCATCACACCATCCTTGAACAGGTCCTTGTTCCCGGTGCCGGGATCAGCAGGGTCGGATAGCAATACTTCCGGATTTATTGCCGGTGTGGCTCCCACATACGTACGGCCTTCCGGGATCGCGGCCAGTGCATCTTTCAAGTAGACACCCTTGAGTGGGGCCAGGTCAAACAGGATCGCATCCTCTTTCAATACCGGTCCGATGCGTCCGATTGCCCCAGGTGTTTCTGAAGCCGGCAAGGATACAAAAACAAGGTCCGCCTGGCGCGCAGGTTTGACCATGTCAAGCGATACAGATTTAATAGTTCCTGCTTTACGCGCTGCCCTCCCCAATGAAGGATCGAGATCGAAGCCGGTGACGACAACATTTTCGCCGAGAGCATCAAGAACACACGCCACGGACGCGCCCACTTCATTCAAACCCACAATGTACACGTTGATAGTCATTGATTCACCTCAATTTTTTCTGTCAGCAGCCTGCAGTGCAAGCAGCTGCTGCTCTTTTTCATTCTGTGGTGGATGCTGCAGCTTGTCATGATGCAAACGAACCAGCCAGGCCAGTTCCTCTGAACCGCCGGCCTGCTGCACCAGATCTGCACCCCACTGCGGGTGTTCTGCTGCGGCCCGCATCAGATTCATCAAACGACTCTGCCGGTCTTTCACCGGTTTTTTATCCAATTTTCGCATAAGTGGGGTTAGAAGGACAATCAGGACTCGCTCATAGAGACGGACAGGGAATTGGATTTTCCCAACATCGTGAAGAAGTGCTGCTGCCAGTAAATCTTTATCCCTATGCCCCTGTTCTGTCAGCGTTTGATAAACCTGTATACTGTGATTACGCTCGGCAGGCGCCATGCGCAAGAACAGCTCTCGAAGTTCCGGTTTCAGAACCTGTTCAATCAGTATGAAGTCAGTCGGGACCAGCGGGGCAGCCAGTGCATGGAAAAACTGGCGAACCCGTTGTTGCACATTCATCAAAGGATCAGCATCCGAAGCAGTTGTTGGGTGGGCCAACCAACCAGCCAGTTAAAAATCGGCAGTCCTACATACGGTCCAATAAAAATAATCAACAGTAAAAGGTACTGGCTGTAGGGTTGAATCCGCCGCATCGCTTCACGGCCACCGGCTGGAAGAAAGTAAAACAGGATCTTCTCGCCATCAAGCGGCGCAAGGGGAATCAGGTTGAAGAAGAAGAGCAGCAGGTTAATGAAAATAAACTCGATAAGAAACCCTGATAGTGTCGGCAGTAATCCACTATCAAAACTCACTGCAATCAGGCCGAGCTGAAAAGGAATCGAGGCAGCCACGGCCAGCATAAGATTCGAAAACGGGCCTGCGGCTGATACCAGCATCATGCCGGCAGCAGGGTTACGGCCCAGCTTGTAGGGATTTACCGGTGTGGGTTTCGCCCATCCAAATCCTGCTACAAGCAGAAGTAAAGATCCCAGCGGATCCAGATGTTTCAGTGGGTTCAAGGTGATCCGGCCTGCCAGCCGGGCGGTATCATCTCCCAGACGGTCAGCTACCACAGCATGAGAAAGTTCGTGTATGGTAAATGCAACAACCAGGATCACTATGCGGGATAGTAATTGTGCGATCGAAAAATCAAACATGATACGCGGATTATACCACCCTCCGCAGTGGTATAATGCCTGCCTGAGGGATCCAGTAGATATGTTGATCGGGCTTCAGGTTGGAGATTTGCTTCGGCTGCGTAAGCCACATCCATGCGGCAGCACGGATTGGGTTGTCACACGTATCGGCGCAGATATCGGGATCAAGTGCCTGGGCTGCGGCCGCTATCTGCTGCTGCCTCGCCGTGAACTTGCCCGCCGTCTGAAGAAGATCCTTACAGAAGAGGATCGTCCCAGTCAGCCGAAACCTGACACTGAGTGAAAAGTCCCGGCAGCACCACCGGAGAATTCGTTCCAGATCCGATTCCCAACATACTGGAATCAAAAATAACCCCCAAATAGTATTTCCAATTTAAAAGGAGTTTATCTGGTCTGCAGCTGTGTTACTCTTTTTAGAAGGCGTCCTTTCAAACCCGGCGAGGAATAAGTGGTCAGAACTGCGCAATAACCGTACTAAACATATTTCCCACACCCATTCCAAAGGCTGCCACGGCAAGAATAACAACAATGGCAATCAGGACTAGCAGAAAGGCATATTCGACCAAACCTTGGCCTGTTTCAGGATAATAAATCATAATGACTCCTGTGGAAATCCATAAGGTTTCCATTCCACTTTCAGTATAGGGTTTCCCGGTGCCGGATTCAATAGGAAAGACCGCTGATGTGCCTTCCTTTGCCTATTTGTAAGGTGTTTGTAAGGCTTTTTAGGCCAGATTCGCGCCAAACGGGCCAAACGCCTCTGCGTAAGCACCCTTCTACCCAGGCAAACACGGTTACAATTACACCAGTTGGGATAGGAAATGAACACACATTATGGTCAATTTCTGCGACGAAACAAACGGCCTTCCATCTACTTCTGGATCGGGCTGGTACTGCTCGGTGTCCTGGCAGCTGTCGGATACTGGGTCTACCACCAACTCGATACAACTGCCTGGCATTTTCGCCAGCTGCGTACCTACTGGCAGGACCCGGAACTTCACAGTGACTGGGCACTCCACGCCGGAGAGCAGTGCGGTGATGCGCCATTCATAATGCCCACGAGCGGTTTTGTCGCCTTCTTTTACGCCGATTTTTACCAGAATGGACGGCACCACCAGGGTGTGGATATTTTCGGCGCTTCCGGCCCGGATCACCTTGGAGAGACACCTGTTGTTGCGGCATACGACGGCTACCTCACCCGCTTGCCAGACTGGCGATCCTCAGTGATCATTCGTATTCCTTCCGATCCTCTTCAGCCGGGCCGACAGATCTGGACTTACTACACGCATATGGCTGACCAGGATGGCAACTCCTTTATCGATCCCGCCTTTCCGCAGGGAACCCATGAGTTGTTTGTTCCTGCCGGTACATTGCTGGGCTACCAGGGTAATTACTCCGCTGATCCTCAGAATCCAACCGGCATGCACCTGCATTTTTCCATTGTTCTCGATGAGAACGGAACCTTTCGCAACGAGCTTGCATTCCAGAACACACTCGACCCCTCTGAATACCTGGGCGTAGAACTGAATGGCACCAGAATTGGGAAACAGATTGCGGTCTGCTCAACAGATTCCTGAACGCTGCCTGCGGCGCCGATTCTTCCCTTTGCCGGTCATACTCCTTCCAGTCTCTGGCGTTCCTGGCTTTCTTAGCGTAAAGTAGGGTTGTTTGGAATTATTGAGAATCTACCTGTGCAGCAGTACAAGGAGGGTTAAATGACTGATTCCCTGATCCTGACAGAAATCATCGGAAGAGTGGGCATTATTCGATTGAACCGCCCGAAGGTCCTGAATGCCCTCAACCAGGAGCTGATGCATACCCTCGTTTCTGCGCTGCAGGATTTTGATAAAAATCCAGAGATCGGCTGTATTGTGCTGACAGGGAGTGAGCGCGCCTTTGCTGCCGGGGCTGATGTTAAAGAAATGGCCGATGCCTCCCCCTTCGAGATGATTCAAATGGGATACATCGAGCAGTGGGATGCTCTGGCCGCAATAACAAAACCGATCATCGCCGCCGTATCCGGCTGGTGCCTGGGCGGTGGATGCGAGCTGGCACTCGCTTGCGATATGATCGTGGCATCTGAAAGTGCAAAATTCGGTCAGCCGGAAATCACACTCGGCATCATGACCGGTGCAGGCGCATCACAACGACTGGCCCGCACAGTCGGTAAAGCCGTCACCATGGAAATGGTACTGAATAACCGCCACCTGTCTGCAGAAGAAGCACTGGGATACGGATTGGTAAACCGGCTGACCCCTGTGGATACTTTTTTCGAAGAGGCACTTGCGCTAGCAAAAGAAATCGCAGCAAGGGCCCCGTTGGCACTCCACTCTCAAAAAAAGGCGGTCACTCTTGCCTTTGATACCACGCTGCCTGAAGGGCTGGCCGCTGAACGGCGCCTGTTTTTCCTGCTCTTCAGCACACTTGACCAGAAAGAGGGTATGCAGGCCTTTCTGGAGAAACGCCCCCCTTCCTGGCGGGGAGCCTGAGAATAACTGGCGTGAACGGTCCTATACCGATCCCACAGTTATCTTCGTATCGCAGCGCTGGAGAAAATCATGACCCGATTCCGTGATTGCATTCATACCTTCCGCGAGATCGGCCTGACAGGCCGGAACCATCTCATTGTCCACTGCAGCCCATCTCCTCCCGCGGGGCTCCACAGCGGGTTTGAAACAATGCTCGCTGCACTGCTTGAATCCTGCGAATCCCTCATCACCCCCGCTTTCACACCACAGACCATGATCATCCCGGAGGTAGGTCCTGATCATAATGCCATCCGGTATGGGCAGCACTATGAACATAACCGGCAGGCTGATTTTTTCAACCCGGCCCTGTCATCCACGGCGTTTCTGGAACCTTTTGTATCAATTGTGCGCAGTCATCCACAGGCAGTCCGCTCAGACCACCCACTGCTCTCCTTCGTCGGAATACATGCAGAAAAAATGCTGGAGTCTCAATCGGTGCTGTCACCGTTTGAACCCATCCGTACCCTGGCAGAACTCGATGGAGATATTCTGCTTATTGGAACAGATCATACCGCTAATACCTCCATTCATTATGCTGAGCAGGTTGCCGGGCGGCGTTCTTTCACGCGCTGGGCATTGACCCACGCCGGCGCTGTCACCTGCCCGGGATATCCCGGCTGCCCCGAAGGTTTCAACGCACTGCGTCCTCAACTCGATGCCATAGTCCGCAGCGCCAACCTCGGCAGTACGATGGTATCCCTTATCCCTGCCCGGGATTTAATCCAGGCAGTAGTTGGATGGATCCATGTGGAACCAGCGGCCCTGCTGTGCAGCAACCCCGACTGCGAATTTTGCATTGCTGTCCACGCTCAAATCAACGCAGATCACACCCATTGAGAGTGCGAACCCAGATTTAATATGATATTAAGACTCTCAAAAAGCTTTTTATGGTATGATTTCGCCGATGATCAAGAGAGGGTTTTTTAGAAAATGAAGGAAGATCCGGAAAAAATAACTATCATCGAAGGACCACCGCCAGTCTTTGAGTTTGCTGGGGATCCGCTCCTGCTGAGCCTGATCGAAAGCCCAAACCCATCCCAGATTGCGATGTGCCAGGTACGCACCTTCAACGGACCTGCTCTTGTTGAGCGCTGCTATCGCGCATGGCACGCCCACCAGACTATTCACCTGGAGTACCGCTCCAGTGATGGGCTTACCAAACAGGCACCCATCCTGGCAGCGCGCTGGTCCGAACTCCCGGAAGGGCATCTCTTGAGCCTTTGGGTACGGCTGAATCCTGACGACTTCGATATTGAGATCTACTTCGGTTTTGAGGATGAAGAAAACGACAGCGACGATGAGGATGATTTTTTCGACGATTTCCTCGATGATTCTGATATCGACCTGATTATCTGACCAATTATTGGCCAATACTTAACCATCAAAACACAAATTAATTAAAAAGAATACGAAGCTGTCCTGTACAGGGCGGCTTTTTTTTGATTTTCAGCGTTTCAAAACCCTTCCCTGCATAGGCCGGGGACATGGTATACACATTTAAACTGCGAAGAGCGTTGTTGCCCCGGAGCAAAATACACGGCAAAACAGAAGCAATCGTGGCAACCCTCAGTTCGCTGTGGTGATCTGATGGATTCGCTGTGAGCAAAACATCAAAATCACAAATTGTATCCCCCCGATTGCGGCTGCTGAGCAGTATGCCCTGATACTCCTTTCCTCGTTTAGAGGAGATCCATCCATGCCCTGGAGTTAAAAGCAGGTTACCACGGTCGCTCTTCTTTTTTTTCAAAAGTCCCAGCAATCAATTGAACGCTCCTCCTTCTGATAGTACCGAATAACCTTTTCCCGTTTTTTTATCCGGCATTTTTCATTTTTTGATGTAAGATACAGATACCTCAATAGAACGGTTAAATAATTGACCTTCTCACCATGCTCGAAGAACTTTCCGGGAGGAGCCATGAAAAAAGTACGGGATGAACTGTACTGCAGCGGCTGCGGAGCGGAAATTGTTGGAGCTCCTGTCTTACTGAACGGGCAGGTATACTGCTGTATGGACTGCGCTGAAGGGAAACCCTGTGAATGCGCTTTGGTGTTCGAAGAAGAGCACCGACCGACAGTAGAAGACCAGGTCTGGGTTTCTTCCTATTAGACACGCCGCTTCCAGCAAAAAAGTGAAATCTTCTGGTCAGGCGCCGGCCTTCTATATTCGCGCCTGATCGCCCGCCAACCATCCAGTGAGGGCTGCCGGGGAGTGACACCCTCTTGCCAGCAGAGCGCTTCAAAGTGGAACAGGACAACGAACGGTCCATGCTTATTCCGTTATGCTGTCTCATTAAGAGGGAGGGTATCTTTTTATCCCAAATATCCCTTTCATCTTTGACGACTGCCAGAACTACTCACGGATTTTTTCACCCGATTCAAACCAGTATTGATTGATTCCATACAGACTGAACCCAGCAGCAACTTTGCCAATCCGGCCGCCAGGCAGATGTCCGGCATATCGATCCTGAGTACGGAATCATAATCTCCTGGAGAAAAATACCATCATGATCATGCGTTTTTCTCTTTTGCCGCTGCCTTTTCGAGGTTTTCCTGTACGCGGAAACGAACAATTTCACTGACAAGGTCATATGGTATGGGCTGGTCTAATGGAAACTGCACTGATCCCTTGCCACCCTGATAATCAGAGAGCTTTTCCCTGTACCTCTCTATGCCCGATGGTGCGGGATAAAATCCGATATGATTCCTGTATGCTGCAAAATGGACCAGGTTGCCCTTGAGGTAAAACGTGGGCATGCGGTAGCTGATTTTCTCCACCGCATCCGGTGCTGCTTCCCTGATCACAGCCCGCAGGGCTTTCAGTTTTTCCTGTACAGAAGCCGGAAATTGAGCAATATATTCATTTATAGAATCGAAATCCCTACCAGTTCTTCCCATGATTACCTCGCGGTCCAATATGGATCGGTCAGGCGAACCCGCCTTAATTACAACGGCGGAGGAATCTTCCCACTGTCCTTATTTCAACAGCAGCAGAGATACAGCCATCACCACCATGCCCGCCAGCAATCCCAGCAGGCTGTCATGCCCCTTGCCATAGGCCCGGCTTGCAGGCAGCAGTTCATCCAGGCTGATATACACCATGATTCCGGCCACGCCACCGAAGAGAATACCCATCACCTGCGGTGGGAAAACCCCGCTGGTTCCACCAAGGAAGAATCGCAAAGCCAGGTAGGCTGCACCGGCACCCACAGGTTCCGCCAGCCCGCTCAAAAAGGAATGCAGAAAGGCTTTGGATCGGCTTCCCGTTGCATAGAAAATCGGAATTGCTACACTGATCCCCTCAGGAATATTATGAAGCGCAATTGCCACTGCGATCGCCACTCCCAGGCCCGGGTCATTCAAGGCTGCCAGAAATGTCGCCAGTCCTTCGGGGAAATTGTGGATCGCAATAGCCAGCGCGGTAAATAATCCCATACGCAGCAGCTTTTGCTCCTCAACACTCTTTGCTGCCGCTCTTCCAGCCGGATCCGGAGTGGCCGATTCTATTCTGTTTTCCATAGTATCTGGAACGGTCCCGCGAAGCAGTGAATTGATTTCCTCTTCAGAATGCGGTTCATGTGGATTCGTTTCAGAGGGGATCAACGCATCGATGATTCCGATCAGTACAATCCCGCCGAAAAACGAGGCTGTATTAATCCAGTTTCCCAGCGTTTCGCCATAGCGTATTGTCAGCGCATCAAGCCCCTTGTAGAAAATCTCCACGAAGGAGACATACAACATCACACCCGCAGAAAAACCGGTCGCGACCGATAGAAATCTGTAGTTCGTCCGCTTTACGGTAAATGCAATCACGCTGCCCAGGCCGGTAGCCATCCCGGCGAGCAACGTTAAGCCCAGTGCAATCATTACATTGTTCATAATCGTTCTCTTTCAAAAGAAGCTGGATTGAGATCCGACGGGGACCATTCCTTCACTTTTTAATTAAAGATCCTCAACAGTCTCTCATAATCAGTTTACTGTAGGACTCTATGAAATATGGCTTTACTGACTAGCACAGATATCAACTTTTTCAATATCCAATTTGTATAGAAACGGAAATCAAAAAACAGCGTTGGTATGATTTCGTGAGAACTCTTCCAATTCGGCACTGCGGGAGAAATGAAGAGATACTTCTTAGAACTTTTTCAAAATGTAGTACAGGTGGGAATACCTCAACATGTGGATACGGTTCAAATACTGTACTTTCCAATCCTCTAGGGATCTCCCCTCGCCATTCTTTTCGTACAGGTCCATCCATGTTTCGAGCGAAAGTTCCTGTGCCCTTGCACGAAGATAACGGACATGTTTCTCGCTGGATTCAACCTGCCATTCCGAAACCAGGCTTTCGGCTTCCCGATCGCTGAAAACGCTGTGCAGCACTGCTTCTTCTCCATCTTCCTCGTCCCAATACTCCCCCGGCAGCCGTTCCTTCCCGAGCATGGTCGCAGGAAAAGTATCCGTCGAGATGAAACCGAGGAAACAGGAGCCCCCTGGTTTTAACACCCGACCCATTTCACTCACAGCCAGTGCTGTATCCACCTTGCTCAGGTGGCACATCGAGTAGTGTTCGTAAACCGCATCAAATGTCTCATCTTCAAAGGGGGTTTTACGCATATCACCCTGATGGAGGTGGGCATCATGATTTTGCTCCCTGCAGAACGCTTCTGCCATTTCGAGCTGGCATGTTGAGACATCTATCCCCCAGATCTCAAACCCGTGCTGGTGGAACAACGCCAGGGGTGGGACCGGGCCTCCCGCGCCGCAGTCCAGGATTTTCCTTTGTTTCTCCCCATGACCCTGAACCTCAGCGGACATGAGGTAACTCAGAAATCTGTATACAGGAACTGCATTGGAACGCAAAACAACTGGTTTCATTGTTTCTCCACCTTGCTGAAAATGGTTGGCTGATTCAGGATTGGATTTCAAGTTTCAGGAAGTACTCAATCCCGAGGTTTCGCAGCATACCTTGAAGCAGCTTCGGGAATGCCGTTACACCATGCTCAGGACTGATCAGCTCGGGGTAAATCAGAGAGTACTCCTTTCCCTTCCAGAAAAGAGTACATCTGCCGCTGGCCTTAACATTCTCGTACCAGTCCACTTTCTTCCCGTATGTCATTGCAATCACGAACCCGTTCTCGTACGGCCTTGCAATAATCGGGATTCGATAGAGCCTGCCGCTTTTACGGCCTGTATGGCCCAGAACACCGAATGTGGTAGCCTTTTTTCCAGCTATATGGATCAGCAGTTTATTGGTAAACCGCTTATTTAGAACACGAATACGGTCCAGCGTCTTTTGTTTCATAAATAGAGCTCCTCGGCGAATCTATCCCATCTATATGGATATTTCTGCTTCTCGTTCCTGGATACCAGCATCTGGGTCAGGAAAGATATTAAACCCCATGACAGGCAATACTTTCGATATCTTCCATTTATAAGCTGTGTTCTGACCGTGCCATAATCCGGACAGTTTCATCGACACTCAGGAAACTGAAACCGACACCCTGGCCAGTTCCGGAAAATAACGATTAAGTGTCATAATAATTTTCTCTTGCATGGACGGGTACCAGAGGCCTTCATCCTGGGAGATCCACTTTGATTCGATGTTCTCTTCCGAATACCCGATCTCCGCATTATCGACAAGAACAATGTGCCACACGCTCAGTTCCTTGTAACCATCATAATAATCGACGGATATTCCTGCATCCCAATCAGGATTCATCAGGATAAAGTTCTCTTCCTCAAGTTCCCGTTGGACTGCCTGCAGCGTGCTTTCGCCATCTTCCAGCGCGCCCCCGGGAAGCGCGTATTTCCCATTGGGTCGATGAAGCGTCCCGAGAATGCAACCATCCCCTCTTCGTACGACAATCGCACGGGCACTGACATGGTTAAACGGGAGATCGACCGTTTTTGAGTCCCCGTCTATCTCCTCGCCGTCTATGGTCATTACATGCACATAATCAGCTTTCATGGAATGAATCCCTCCTGTTTTATACGTTCGTCCATTCCTGGTAGTTTGCAAAAAATAATTATACTGCCGCTGCTCAATTCTTCAACTTTCTTTTCTCCCGAGCAGATCGCGCAGTAACAGGTAAGCACCGATACCTGTGACGATCAGGGCGACGGAATAGAGATTAATCACTGTGAGTACAAGAATCCACCATACCCCGGAGGGCTCCGTCTCTCCAGACGCCAGTCCGGTGACAACAGCCAGCCCCTGTCCGCCAAACAACATGGCCGTCGCAGTACCAATTCCCCATCCGATGAGCTTTACAAACGAACGGACACGGAGTGCCGCCCACACGAGCAGCCCACCGCCAACAAGAGCGAAGGGGAACAATTCGGCCGGCATCAGGTAGTCGAACCTGAATACGTGATGGGTGAAAAAATAAAACACAGTGAGCAAGATCGGCGCAAGAACAGGAAACCAGATCAATGCTGCCCTGACAACCGCCAGGGTTTTACTGAGAACACCTCTCTTTTCCATATCCGGGTACCTCCGCCATGCAGACGCCGCCAACAGAAATTCATCTATTCCAGCTGGTGTTTGCACTCGAATGGATCTTCCGGCCCCAAAAACCTTTATTCCTGTTATCTGCTCGGCCCGTTAAAATCCCTGTATATCCGATGCGGAAAACCCGGCCCGTTCCATCCGGCTCCCGCGCTATAGGAACCACAGGAATATTGCCCTTTTGCTGAACCAGTTCCTGCCGTTCTTCCCCGATGGCGAAAATAGCCGTGTGCCCTCTGGAACGCCATGCCTCCGCCACTGCTAAACAGCGACTTACATGTGCCAGGGAGGGAGCAAAAGGGAGAAAAAGTGCTTTCATTTCAGTTTATTCGCAGTTCCTTCGACATAAGCAGCCAGGCAAGGATTCCAATCCGGTAATTCAGATCAGTGATTTTGTCAGCTTGAATTCAGTGCCAGACGTTTCATGCATTCTTCAACCCATTCCTTATCTGTTTTGATCAATCGATTCTTTTTCAGATTATTCCTGATGATCCATTGAATATGCTTTCCTGGCAGGTTAAATAATCTTTCAAAATAGTGTTTGCCCTCTTCAGGTGAAGCTGCAATAACCACGCTCCATCCATATCCGAGCGCTTTTCGCAAAGAGACTTCTGAATCAGTCAGCTTGTTATCATGGTTCAGATTTGCGGTAATGGCCTCCAGGATTTCCAGTATTTTGATATTAATATTCCTGTCCTTAAGCAATTTTGGCTCACATAAGCCGGCCACAACAGCTCGTTGTTCATAAGAATTGCCACTTATCATTGGCCTGATATTTTGCAGGGTTAATTCAATGTCTTTTCCGGAAATTTCCTGAATGCCCATGGCAACTGCTTCCCGTATTCTCCAGCTGTGAAAAGAAGCATACCTGCGCAAGAATTCGACCACGTGCTTATTGGAATTGCGAAAATAAACCGCATACCCAAGCACGCCGCACATACCAACAAATTCTTCAGGGGAATTACCTGTGTCTGTTTTGATAAAGCCAAGACACAGAGTAACCGTTTCAAGATCTGTTGTTTTCACGAAGTCATACAACAATTCCAGGTTTCCGCGTGGGCCCGGTAATTTTGAATTCTTCAACAGGTAATCGATCGTGTAGCTGGTGTTCCCCACTGCTCTGCCGCCTCCCCGCTCCTGCCTCCCCCACTTCCGAAATCCCTTGCCATCACATGATCAATAGTACAAAGTATCTCCGCCCCCGGGCGACAAGCCGTTTCTATCCCTTATGGGATACTGCCAGCACACTTTGTAAACGCGAAACAAGCTTGTCCCTTAGCCGGTACGTCTGTCCGGTATGGTAAGGTATCGTGTTCCAATGCGCCACGTTGAACGGAAGGTCCTTTAACTGGGTTGAGCAGATATGGACTGTCGGCTTCTCTATTGCATGGGCAAAACCGGTTTCGTATAACACATTTGGATTTGATTCAGACAGATCGGCTATCACGGCTTCCGCAGTCCTGATCTTGTTCTGGATCTCCGCCACGATATCACCCGAGTATTCATGCTGATCAATTCTCAAACATACAAGGCCGTTCTGTTCAGCTGCGTAGGTCATAGCCACCAGGAATACATCATCATACAAACCGGCAAAAGGCATCGCGGCAAAGATATGGCCTTTGGCCTCTTTTGAAATCAACTTTGTCGTCCCGCTGGCAGGAATTCGCCGAGAGATTGCTTCTTTCAAGGCGGGAAGCAGCTTGTCCAGTGTCACAACACCCTGTTCAACCCTGCTGCGCTCGAGTTTATCGATCACCACAAACGCCCTGTCCACTCCAAGATAGTCCTGATACAGCCCGGACAGGTGAGCGGCCCGATTGCGGTATCCAGTAAAGGGATCCCAGGCTTTTACCTCGATCAGGATTTTCCGATCGTCCGGAATAAGAACAACAAAATCTGCTTGAACACCCCCAATGGCGACATCCCGTGCAAATTGAATATTTTCGTTCCTTAATCGTTCTGCAATTTCAGCAACCAGCTCTTCTTCTCTCTTCATTTTCAGCAGCCCCCGATAAAACCGTCATTCCCGATGTTGCCAACTTGCCCTATCCGTGCAAACTTCAAATTATGCCTGTGCAGTATTACCAGAAGATAATATATGAATCATTGTGAGTCCATCTTGCGAGTTTTGAGGCTTCCCATCCATCGGCCATACTCTAATTATACATTTCACTTTTCCAAAACAATTCCTTACTCGCACATGAGGAACCATCCTTCAGGATTTCCGCTTGAGAACAGGCACAGTGCAATATTCCTTTCTATCCTGTGAACACCTGACGTTTGCCCCGCACCATCCACAGCAGCTTTGCCGGTGGAACCGTTTCTGCACTCCCGACGAGTCAGCGATCACTAAAAGAATAGAAGCAATGGTGGATACAGAGGCGAAACAAAGATAATTTGCCGGAATATAATATATAGTATTACTGTCGCAGAGCAACCAGGGCCACAGACAGGACTGCACCATGGAACCACAACCCCAAAAAAGTAACCGGATCCGGATCCTGGCACTTGTGATTCTGGGTTTAACCATCATTGGGGGTTCCATCTTCTACTCCGCCTGGCGCAGCAACCAGATAATATTTATCGGTGTAGAGAAAGGAAGTAATTCCGGGTTATACAGACTGGATTTATTCAGCGGTTCACTCACCCTGCTGGCTTCCGGCCATTTCAGCAACCCCGCCTGGTCTCCGGACGGGAAAAGGATCGCGTACGTATCTTCTGACGGAGAGCATGGCTCGCCACCATATCATATATCGGTGATGGACAGCGATGGCGGTAATATCCAGCAGCTGACCTGGGGGCAAACACGCCATTATTCACCAACCTGGTCTCCGAATGGAGAACAAATTGCATTTATCGGATCGCGTGATTACGAAGGTGGCAGCCCGCTGGCGATTTTTCTTATCAACATTGACAGCAGCGGAATAAAGCAGCTGACCCCATACGCATACTATAACTATCCTTCCTGGTCACCGGACGGCAGCAAAATTGCGTTCTACACGTTTGCTCCGGACGGGATCTACACCGTGGACGTTGAGACCGCCGAAATTCATCGACTCACCGATCAATGGAATGATATGTTCCCGGTCTGGTCGCCGGATGGTGAATATATTGCCTTTGCTTCCACACGTGATGATCCAAACGACCACTTTGATATCTATATCATGCGAAATGACGGCACCGGGATCCGCCGGCTCACCAGCGATCCCGCCCATGACCGCCAGCCTTCATGGTCAGCGGATGGGAAAAGGATTGTATTTGAGTCCAATCGCGGTCCAGAGGACTGGATCTACCATATCTACATCATGAACGCAGACGGCAGCGATCAGAAACGGGTAACGGAGAAAAACGGTACCTCACCCGCCTGGCGGCCGAGGTGATCCCGATATTCAGCGTAAACTCTCTGTTAGCTTGTTCGTATGGTAGTTAATTGTCAACTGATGAAAGTTAAATATCAGATTCCGTGGCACCTTCTATTAGAAAGAGGCCTGGTTTTTATAATAAATGAAGGTTTATGGCATGCAGGGAAAGTCTTAAACAAAAACGCATTGATTCTGGATGTTATTTTTTGAATAGTAAAAGTTGCTCTCCGTGTCTGTTCCCTGCTTCCCGGTGATTGAGGTAATCCTCCTCCATCCTGACCTGTTTGCATCATCAGGATTTTCGTTAATCCTGCCGCAAACCGATAAGGAGCCTAGCTGTGATTTGGGATCTCCAGTATGGATTCCAAAGCGGTTACTATGTGGGTTTTACAGCCTCAATGGATGCCGCAACCACATAATCGTCGACATTTTTCTCCGGGCTCCAATCACGGATTATAGTTTTACTTTCATCTTTGGGCATTATTCGGATCTGTTCAAAGCCAACTCGCTGCAGCATCGATTCCAACTCTATGATCTCAGATGCTCCTGTAACACATTGCGAGTATAGCTCCATGTCCTGCATAAGCGAATCTGGTATCTCTGCGGTTCTGACAACGTCGGAAACTGCCATCCTTCCGCCTGGTTTCAGGACCCGGAAGGCTTCCCGAAAAACCTGCTCCTTATCTGGAGAGAGATTAATGACGCAGTTGGAGATGATGACATCAATTATTGCATCAGGAACCGGAAGATATTCAATTTCGCCCAACCGGATTTCTATGTTCTTGAAATTAGTTTTCTCAATATTCTGCCGGGATCTGCTAATCATTTCCGGCGTCATATCCACGCCAATCACCCTCCCTCCTTCGCCTACAGCTCTTGCAGCCAAAAAGCAGTCAAATCCTCCTCCACTGCCAAGATCCAAAACCGTTTCGCCTTTTTTTATGGAAGCAATAGCATGCGGATTTCCACACCCAAGACCCTGGTTGGCTCCTGCCGGCGCAGTGATTACATCCTCATTGGAATAACCCAGAGAAAGTGAAATATCCTTTATTGAAATTTCTCTTGTTGTGCCGCAGCTTGATGCTGTCGAACAACAATTTTCAGAAACTTTTGACGCCCCTACTTTTCCATAGTGCTCCCGAACCTCAGCCCGTATCCTGTTTTGCTCTCTTGAATCCATGATGAACTCCTTATTTTTTTATACCCTTGATATAGACGAAGATAAAGTAAAAAGAACCCAATTCAGAAGTAGTTCAATAACATATATCGCATGGACCGTTACTCTGGCTACTTCCAAGGGGATTTCCGCATTGATCGAAATCAAACTCGCAGCAATCCAGCAGAATTGTTTTCAATCGGTCACGACCTCGATATATTCGAGACTTTGCACCCAAAAGGAATACACTCTGAATCATGGCTGCATCCGTCTGAGTCGACTCGTTCATATCAGAAAGGCAGATCACTCGCCGATAGATATCAGGAAGCTGCTTTATCCATGGGGCAAACACTGTGCTATCTCCTCGTGTTTATTATCTCCGGGATCCGTACCGGATCTTGGGATCTTCTCGGTGAGCTTTTCGAGTTTCTTCAGAGTGCGCAAATAATTTACCACAGAATTTCGTGAAATCTTATAAAACCAACTTGTCAGCCTGGATTCATCCTCGAGAGATGTCAATCCCCGATATACTTTAATAAAAATTATCCTAGAGAATATCGCCTCTCGCCGAGATTTCGCCAATCCTGCTCAAAACACGTACCCGCAGTCTGGCATGAAATTCAATCCAGATAATATCTGAACTCGTCATTCACCCTCATCAGATCCTGGATTAATAAGGTTTCCCGGGGCAGCATAGAAACCATAATAAAATAACGGATCCACCACCCCGGATAAAAACTCTACGTCCCCAGTCGGGCACGCTCTTCGTCCACTATGGATTCATCCAGCTTCTTATAAAGCGGTTCCGGTTTTTTGAAGCTGGCTCCTGCCTCCAGTTTTTCGGGCTGCCATTTGCCGGAAGCTGGAGAACCATCATACATTAGCACGTCATGCCCCCGTGTCTCTTCCTCGACATGGACGATGTTCAACTCGCCGAACAGCGGTTTCTCATATCCCAGGATCTTGTGAAGTCTTTCAGAGGTGAAAGGAAGAAACGGTGAAAACAGGACCTTGAGGTAGTTGATAGCCTGCATGGCCGTGTTTACCGTGGTCGCTGCAGCCTGTTTGTCTTCCTTGATGGCCTTGAACCACGGGGCGCGATCAAGGTAGCCGTTCACCGACTGCGCCAGCCGCATCGCCTCACGCAGTGCCGCTCGGAGCTTCACCTGTTCGAGCAGCTCACCCACACTCTCAAATCCGGCTTCGATTTCTGCCAGCAGCTCGGTGTCAATCGGCCGGAGTTCACCCGGATCCGGAACTTTACCTTCCCAGTGCTTGTAGGCAAAGGAGAGAACCCGGTTCACCAGGTTCCCCCAGGTGGCTACCAGCTCATCGTTGTTCCGGTGCAGGAAATCATCCCAGGAAAAATCACTGTCGCGGACTTCCGGAATGGCCGTTGCCACATAGTATCGGATGGCATCCGGATCGTAACGGGTGAGGATGTCCGGCAGCCAGATAGCCCAGTTCCGGCTCTTGCTGAACTTTTGCCCTTCGATATTGATAAACTCATTGGAAGGTACATCGAACGGCAGGGTGAGCGATTTTGACTCATCCTCTTCATAGATACGCTCAAGCCCAAGCAGCTCCGCCTGCCAGATAATTGTATGGAAGGGGATGTTGTCCTTACCGATAAAGCAGTAGCCTTTGGTGTCCGGATCGTACCACCACGACTTCCATGCATCCGGATCGCCGGTATTCTTTGCCCATTCGATAGAGGCGGTCAGATACCCCATCACCGCTTCGAACCAGACATACAGGCGCTTATCCTCCCAGCCCTCCAGCGGTACGGGAATGCCCCACTCGATATCACGGGTGACCGGCCTGCCTTTCAGGCCACCTTCCACATAATTACGGGCGAAGGTGATCACATTCCCGCGCCAGTAGCTATCTTTGTCCGACAGGTATGCCAGCAGCTGTTCGGTAAAAGCAGGCAGATCCAGGAAGAAATGTTCGGTTTC
>JAFGNH010000076.1 GCA_016927115.1 Anaerolineales bacterium
GGAACCGGTCGCCTCAGGCTGCAGATCCTCACAGGAGCTGAGCTCCTGGATGGAAAGAAAATCGATTTGCTTCTGTCAAGAGCCCAAAAACTAGACCATTCATAAGTAGACAATCTTATCTGGTCATCACTGCCGCATATTCATTCGGTGTCATAAACCGCAGTGCTTCATGAGGCCGCTCCTCGTTATACTTGCTCATCCAGTCATCTGCGATCGCCTGAACTTCAAGCACTGTGTCAAATCGATATGCGTCCAAAACATCTTCCCTGAATGTCCTGTTGAACCTTTCCACAAACCCATTCTGGCTAGGCTTCCCTGGCTGAATGAATGCCCAATCTACCCCTCGATCTTCCGCCCATCTGATGGTGTGCCTGGCGATGAATTCCGGGCCGTTATCACTTCGAATTCGCTCAGGATACCCTCTCCATGAAGCAACCTGATCCAACAATCGCGTCATTCGTTCTGCAGGAAAGGAAGTGCCGATTTCAATCCATAGGGCTTCTCTGCTGCAATCATCAATTACGTTGAAAACACGAATCTTTCTTCCATTGCTCAGGCTGTCGCTCATGAAATCTACTGACCAGCCTGTATTGATTTTCCCGGGCTGCTCCAGCTTTACGGCTTCCCTTGCCGGAAGGCGTTTCCTGGGCTTGATCCGCAGATTCAAGCCCATTTCACGATATACCCGATGGATCCGTTTGTGATTCCAGTTTGCTCCTTGCCTGTGAAGCACTGCATTCATCTTCTTGAAGCCCCAACGTGTATGGTCCGCTGCCAGGGTTTGAAGTGCTTCAACGATCTCTCGATCATCTTTCCGTTTGCCTTTATAGCGATAGCTCTGGCGGTGAATACCGGCTGTTGTGCAGGCCTGGCGTTCGCTCATCGAAAAGCGCTCTTGCAGAAAGTCCACCCATTCCCTTTTCTGGGCTGTCGTTACAGTTTTTTTTCGATGATTTCCTTCAGCGCCTCATGCTTCAAACTCAGATCAGCATACATTCGCTTCAGGCTTGCATTCTCAGCTTCCAGCTCCTTCAACCTGCGCAGCTCTGCTTCCTCCAGGCCACCATATTTTGACTTCCATTTATAGTAGCAGCTGCGACTGATCCCATACGTTCGGCAGATTTCATCGAGACTGGTACCGGTTTCCCCTTCCTTCAGAACTCTCAATATTTGTTGTTCAGTGAACCGTGATTGTTTCATCGCAGGCATTCTCCGCTCGTATTATCTCAGAGATTGTCTACTTTTCCCTGGTCTGATTTTAGGGGATACTTACCCCTCCGATTGGCCATGTTGCTATGCCGTTGAAGAAGATATCGAAGGCGAAGGAGACTGGAATGACGTGCAGCAAGGACAACTGGGGATTTTGATTCCAAAAAGGACTATTGGATGGTAAAAAAAAAGTATTGCTCAGTAATCCGGCAGAATTAATTACGCGCTTTTATGATCGATGCGATGAAAAATTCCTGTGTCGGAAAGCTTCCATTATTAACTCATTCCTTAAGGAAACAGATTCCATGTGGAAAATTATATACGAGGATGTAGTAAAACGGCCTAGTGAAAACCAGCCTTTCCACAAAATTCCATTTCCTTACTTTACTAGGGACAACGACCCTGATCATTCTTCCTCAAACAGGTCGCTCCGGCTGCATATGGCGTTAAAGAAAACCGGGATAGCCCGGCCTACAAGTACACCGCACGGGGCAAGCCCGCCGGAACCGTATCCCAGTTCACGAAGCTCATGGCACTTGGCCCCGCCCATCTGCTCGATGAACGCATTACGATACTGCGCGGATACTTTATAGGCTGGCACGTCATTTTCGGTGGGGCGGGCACGGCCAAACATAGCACCAATACACATAACTCCGCCCACCAGCGCACCGCACATCTCCTCGTGTGTCCCGCCCACGCCACCGGCCAGGCCGGTGGTCATGCGCTGAGCCTCATCACCAAACCCGTTGAACAGGTACGAACCCACAATCTTCACAAAGGCTTCCGAACAGTGGTAGCGTTCACGCGTGTGTTCCCCAGTCATGATCTCTTCTGCCTCTTTGCTCATGGTACTTATTTTCTCATCCGTGAGCTCAGCAAGCCTCTTCTCAAGGAGTAGTGCCTGGCGCACGCGTTCGAGTTCATAACGAGCATCTGCAGCCTGCTCTAAAAGCGCTTCCATACCCTCGAGATCATCTATACGGCCTTTAAGGAACCTCTCTTGGAAAGTTTCGCCCAAGTCGTCCAGTTCCCCCAGCCAGCTTTGAAGTTTAGTTAATGCAGTATCCATACACCATCCTGACACAACAAGTTGTAACTACCGGCGCCAGCTGCAGTGTTTTCCCGACTATTACCGCAGCGAAAGATCATACATGGCCAGCACATTTTCAATTGGTGTCCCCGCCTGAATATGGTGAGAACTGGCCATGATATAGCCACCCTGGTCTCCCAGAACACGTCTGCGCTCACTGATCTCGTCCCGCACATCCTTCTCGGTACCGAGCGGCAGGGTCTTGATAATATCGATCCCGCCGTGGAAGCTCAACCGATCCCCATAGGTATCCTTGAGGAATTGGGGATCCATGCCCGGCGCATCAGCCTGGATCGGGTTAAGCACCTTCACGCCCATCTCGAGCCATTCCGGGATCAAACTGGCCACAGCGCCGTCGCTGTGATACATGATCGGTTTATCATATTCGCGGGCCACGGAAAATATTCTTTCATGTAGTGGACGGATCTGATCTGCCCACATGGCCTTCGACATCAGCAGGTTATTCTGAGCTGCCATATCGTCATAGAGATAGACCATATCGATGCGGTCAGACGCCAGCTCCATCACCCTGCGTGTATTCTCTACATGAACTTCCGTTATCCGCTCCATGATATAGGCCGGAATTTCAGGCTCAAGTACCATGTCCTGGAAGAACTGTTCCATGCCGCGCAGCTGCCAGGCTAATTCAAAAACAGAACCGATGCGGAAGCGAATGTGATATTCCGTGCTGCGATCGAGCTGACTGAGCGCATCAGGAAGTGTGGAGAAATCCCACCAGGATGGATCAGGCCAGGAGTGTTTCTTGAGATCATCCAGATCCGCCGGGGCATGCAGCGGCGGGGCTGTCACTTCTTCATACGCTCCCTGCTCATGCTCAAACACCTGCAAGTTGTGTCCCCAGACCGTTCTCCAGATTCCATCCTTGGTGACCTGACGCCACATGCGGTTAGGAGTTGAGCGGCTAAGTGCGTTCCACCAGTCAACCCTGCCCTGCAGCTTATCCTCGGGCGCGGAGACAAACTGGTCATACGACACCGTACGGCAGTCCACGTCCAGGAATTGCAACAGCGCCTCCCACCGGGTATCAAAATAATCAGAAGGCTCTACATCCGGCAGTGCATCACCAAGATGGTCAATCAATTCCTTCCAGACCTCAGGAGTCGCCAGGAAATCAACAGGCATGCGGTCTGGATTATGGTGGGAAAGTGCCTGATTAACCCGTTCTCGGGGTGTCAAAACAGTCAACTCATCCTCCTTAGTCCGAAGTAATCAATTCCCTGAAAGTTCAAGAGGAAGCTTTCAGGGAATCACGATCAATTCTATGAAAGCTTATGCCTTCCCTTCTCTCATTTGTCGAACGCGCTCTGCATACTCATCTGGCACATTCAGGCCGTCCTTGCTGAACCAAATCGGTGCATCCACTCCGCTGTACAGCAGGATGTTTCCCCACGGATCGAAAGCACCCGTGCGAACGATGACCTTGGCTTTCTTTGCCATTTCAGAAAGAATAAGTTCATGGGAAATGGACTCTTTGTTGCTGGAAGCAAAAATGCGCTCCACTTTCTTGAGAAGCGGCGGATTGTTTTTCGCCATTTCGGATGCATAGGAGACCTTTTCCACAATCATTTCTTCGCTGATGGCTGTCAGCACGGTTTCGAGATCCGGTACGTCCTGCACCAGGGCCAGGTCTATCCGCCAGGCATCATTTGGGATAGGGAAACCGGCATCACACACAATCATCAGATCTGTGTGACCCATTGAAGCAATAGCATGATTCAATTCCTTGTTCAGAATAGTTCCCTGTTTCATTATATTTTATCCTTTCCGCATTCCCTACTTGAAATTCTTCTGGTACATCTCTTCCACGTCTTCAGCGTAAGGCAGAGCCGGGATCACTCCCAGTCTGGTGCACGCCAGTGCACCTGTGCAAACTGCATAGCGGACAGCATCCATCAGCTCGCGACCCTGCACGAGCGCCACCGCAAGGCCAGCGTTAAACGAATCGCCCGCGCCCGTGGTATCGACAACGTCTACAGGTACGCTGGGAACCTGCACTTCGCCATCCTTTGTGACAATCAGTGCACCCTTTCCGCCCATGGTGATGATCAGATTTGAAACACCGCACGCCTGCAACTGTCGTGCAAGATCCACAGTGGGTGTTGGATCATCAGGAGCCAGCCCCATCAGAATTCGCAGTTCTGTTTCATTGGGTGTGAGATAGTCTATAAACGGCCAGGCCTCATCATCCAGAGGAGCAGCCGGTGCGGGGTTCAGAATGGTCGGCACATTGTGCTTCTTTCCAAGCTTCATGGCATGCACTGCCGCGGCAATCGGGAGCTCCAGAACGGTCATGACCAGGTCACTACTGGCGATCTGTGATTCAACCCCGTTCACGAAGTCCTCATCCATGAGCTTATTAGCGCCCATATCAAGAATAATTCCGTTATCCCCTTCTTCGTTGAGGATAATAAATCCAACACCGGTTGCCCGGGTCGATATTTTCTTCATCAAGCTGCAATCGACGCCTTCTTTTTCATACAGATCGGTGGCGATCTCTCCGAGCTTATCATCGCCGATTATGCCCGCAAACGCAGACTGCGCGCCCAAGCGTGCCACGCCGACAGCCTGGTTCGAGCCCTTGCCTCCAGGTCCCATATCGAAGTCACTGCCAAGCAGTGTCTCACCAAAGACCGGCATTCGGTTCGTACGCATGGTCATACCTACTGCAAAACTACCCACAACCGTAATGGTTGGCTTCATCGGATCCTCCTTCCGGAGATTCGGTTTTCAGTGCAAAAGCTCCTGCTGCCCCATGGCACAGGCTAGAATACCTTCTTCCGTTGCATTCTCTCTTTTGAACTCGCCGGAAATCTTTCCCTGATACATGACCAGGATGCGGTCACACTGGCCGATTAACTCAGGTATTTCTGAAGACACAATCACAATACCCAGTTTCTGCTGTGCAAGCTGCTGCAGGGTCCGGTAGATTTCCACTTTTGCACCCACATCAATACCGCGTGTCGGTTCATGCAGAAGCAGTACAAGAGGCTGGGTCACCAATCCCCTGGCGAGAATTACTTTCTGCTGATTTCCACCGCTCAATGTGCCCATCAACTGCGAAATTTTTGATATGCGGATATCAAGTTTTTCCACAAAGTCCTGAGCGATTTTATCCATCGATTGGAACTGCAGGAACCCTCGACGGCTGACTGCTGCCAAGCTGGAAACAATAATATTTCCACGTACATCCTGCTTAGCGATTGCTCCTGCATTTCTGCGGTCAGCCGGGATAAACGCCAGTGAATTTGCGATAGCATCCGCGGGAGAATGAATACTTGTGGGCTTACTATTGATGATAATCTCGCCGGTATATGCATGCAGTCCCATGCAGGCTTCAACAAGAACATCTTTTTGGGAATCAGGAAGCCCTGCAAATCCCAGGATTTCGCCTTCGGCAACATGAAATGTGAGATTGCTGATACCTTCATCAACGGAGAGATCCCGCACCTGCATCAACATCTGTTCACCTGGCTTGTGCTCACGCTCGCGCTGATACAGCCCATCAACCTTGCGCCCGACCATCTTGGAAATCAGAAGGTCAACCGAAGCTTGAGCCGCATCCATGGTTTCAACCAGCTTTCCATCACGCAGCACAGAAATTCGATTCGAGATCTCCAGCACCTCTTCAAGGCGGTGAGAAACGTAAATAATCGAAACACCTTTTTCAGAAAGTTGACGGATGATCTGAAACAAATGGTCTGTTTCTTCATGAGTCAGAGCTGAGTTCGGTTCATCAAGGACCAGCACCTTCACATTCATGGAGATCGCTTTGGCAATTTCCACCATCTGCTGCTGGGCAATAGTCAGGTCACTCACCTTGCGATGGACATCCATGTCCACCTCTCCCAGTCTGGCGAGGACGTCCTTCGCTACTTCAGCAAACTTATCCCGCTGTACAACACGAAGATCCGCTTCCTTCTGTACAGTGTTGAGCGAAATATTTTCTGCGATCGACAGATTGGGGCACAGTGCCAGTTCCTGAAATACAATTTTGATTCCCATCTGATGGGATACAAGAGGATTGGTAATAAGGACCTGTTCACCCTGGTAGCGTATACAGCCAGAATCAGGCTGAAGTTCGCCGGCAAGGATATTCATCATGGTCGATTTCCCTGCGCCGTTTTCGCCAATCACAGCATGGACCTCGCCTTTGTAGAAGGAAAGCGAGACGTCGTCCAGCGCCTGAACACCGGGAAATGCCCTGCTGACCTTTTCCAGGCAAATGAGCGGTTTATCTTCGTTCATCAATCCTCCATTCTCGGGATAAGAGGGATCGCCCATTCGGGCGATCCCTTCGAGGAGAAAGCAGGTCTATCAGCGGCTCATGAATTCTTCGATGTTGGTTCTATCGACAACCTGAAGACCAGTGTCATAATTGGAAATTGACTCGCCATTGAGGAAGTTAATCAGCTGTTTGATAGCTTCGTAACTCTGACGTTCGGGAGCCGCATCGAAGGTGGCTTCATTGACGCCATCCTGAACCAGCTCGAGGACCTGGGGAACCAGGTCGAAGCCAATAATCATGACCTCACCGACCATATCATTGTTGACGAGATATTCGCCAGCAGGACCATGAGTGCAGCACTCAAGGCCAAGCAGACCGTTGACTTCCGGATAGGTCAGCATTGCGTTCTCAATGTTGCTGTAGATTTCCTGAGGCTCTGTGCCGCAGTTGATGGTGGCCAGAACTTCAATTCCTTCGTACTCGGCGAATGCGTTGCGGGCACCGGTCTCGCGATCGATCGACCATTGTGCGCCGGCATCCAAGGTTGTGATGAGGACTTTGCCTTCGCCACCAAGGCGTTCTGCGAGTTCCTTGGCTGCCTGGTACCCAGCTTGGACCATGTCCTGGCCGAAGTAAGCAAGGCGGTTGCTGCTGGGGTTATCGGAGTTGAATGAAACAACCGGGATACCCATTTCAAGTGTTGCATTGATAAACGGGGCAAGAGCATCGGTGCTCACGGAGGAGATGGCCAGGCCATCAACGCCAGCTGCGATCAGGCTTTCCAGCTCAGCAATCTGGGCTTCTGCATCAACACCCACCGGACCGACCAGCTGCACGTCGACATTGAAATCCTCAGCTGCCTGGTCAACACCGTTGCCGATGAAAGGCGCAAACTCATTGGAGACATCATGATAGGAAACACGAATCACCAGGGGGTCGCCATTGGCAACATGCTCAGCGATAGCAGGATCCAGCTCGTAGCCCCAGTTCTCCAGGCTCACGCCCTCGGCTGCTTCTTCAGCCGCCGGTTCTTCAGCCTCTTCGGCCACAACTTCTTCTGCTTCTTCTTCCGCGGGGGCTTCTGCTTCTTCTTCCGCGGGGGCTTCTGCAGCTTCTTCTGCCGGTGCTTCTTCAGCAGCCGGCTGCTCGGGATCGGCAACATCAGCCGAACCACAGGCTGTCAGGGTCAGTGCTGCGACGAGCAGCAGCGTCAGAGCGAATACAAACTTCTTGGTCTTCATCTCTCTTCTTTTCTCCTTGAGATCTTGTCTCTTTTCAAGTAGTTCAAAACCTGAAACCATTCTGTGCACCTATCTCTACTCGATGCAAACCACCACCTTTCAGTTTTGATTACTAGCCTTATTCAGGAAGATAATTCTCGTCTCGCCCTTGTCCACATATCTAATCCAACGGCCAAGATAATCACCAGGCCGATGGCTGTTTCCTGCCAGAAGGCAGAAATTCCCAGAAGGACCAGGCCATTCCGCAGGACACCGATGATCAGCACACCAAGCAGAGTACCCAGAATGGTGCCTTCGCCACCTGTGAGAGATGCACCGCCAATAATTGCTGCCGCAATGACATCCATCTCAATTCCTACACCGGTTCGTCCTGCCTGTGTGCTGGGGAGGAAGGCAACGCACAGAATACCGGCCAGTGCGCTCAAAAAACCCATCAGTGCAAATGTAGCCATCTTGATATTGAAGACTCGCAGTCCGGAAACACGTGCTGCTTTAACGCTTCCACCCACTGCATAGATTTTGAAACCAAGCACCGTCCTGCTCAAGAGGATGCCGCCGATCACCACAACCACGATCAGGAAAATCAGCTGCATGGGGATCAGGTCAAACAAGCGCCCCCGGCCGAGAGACGTGAATTGTGCGACCGCAGCCTCAGTGGCGCCAGCTGCCTCTGACACCGTCACCGGCTGACCTTCCGTGAGCAGCAGAGCAGCTCCACGGACAGCGCTCATCATGCCCAGCGTGGTGATGAAAGAAGGCAAACGTCCATAGGTCGAGAGCCAGCCACTGAGAACGCCCAGTAAAGCGCCCAGAAGCAAGCCCGCACCGATGGAAATCCACACATTTACCTGCTGGGTTAGCAGCATGCTGGTCACAATGCCAGCCATCGCATACACGGACCCGATGGAGAGATCAATTTCACGAGCGATCAACACGAACGTCATACCGACTGCCATGATCCCGATCAACGAAACCTGGCGACCAACATTCAGTAAATTCCGTACCGAAAGAAAGGCTGATGTAGTTACCGAGAGAAAAATACACATGATCAGCAGGGCAATAAACACTCCAGACTCGCGCTTTGCGAGCATCCTTCGGAGAAACCCTGAGGATTCACTGTGCGTGGTTTTGCTGGACAGATTTTTTTTACTTCCAAAATCTTCCTCCTGTTATTGCGTTGGTCAGCTTTCTGGTCCGCAGGCTTCCTGCTCTGAAGATGGAAGATTGAAATCCAGCTTAGACCCTCCCATCGGACCCCCGGACGAGCGCTGCAGGTCTGCTACCAATCTGATTGAATTTCCTCGAATCCAGACCTTTGAAAACTCAATCGGCTGGTGATTCCGCAAAAAGGTGTGTTGATCAAGGCACATCACCGCATCCTGTTCATCGATTCGCAGGTGCCTGGCGATTTGAGGCCCTGCGTTCTGCGCCGTAATATGCCTGCGTCCCCAATCCAATATCAGCTGATACTGTTTTTCGAGAACATGAAAAAGTTTGACCTGGGTGAAATCATAACGTTCAATACCCGGGCAGTGTTTGTATACAACATAGTTACGAAGATAGTAATAGGGACAATTATGTACAAGGCGAACACGTTCAAGATAGAATACCTGATCGTCTACCGAAAGACGCAGGCTGTCCCGCACCCAATCAGGAGATTGGATGACCTCCTTACGAAGCACCTGTGTTTGGTATGGAATATCTTTCTCAGTCAGATCTTCCGAAATGGTGATAAAGCCTGTTGTCAGGGGCTGATCCATCGTTGTTGCAACAACGAACGTGCCCTTTCCCCGTGTTCGCACAAGGAGGCCTTCCTCGCACAGCATCTCAATGGCATTTCTTACAGTACCCCTGCTGACCTCAAGCATCTGGCTGATCTCGATCTCCGTCATGATCTGCTGATCAATTTCCCATACGCCATTCTGGATCTGCTCCCGCATCCACTGCGCTATCTGCTTGTACACAGGTATATGACTGGAAAAATTGATCCTCTGGTCAGCAGCCATGGTTACTCTCTTTCATCGATTTGCACCTTATGGTCTTTCCTGGCTGATCTCTTGCACATCCCGTTACCTGAAAACTTCAGACACCTGATTAAGAACGCATCAGATTCCTATGCGAGTCGCTGCTGCGCTTCCTCCAGAATGCTCCACGCTGTACGTGTCCCGATACGGGATGCTCCTGCATCGACCATGCTCAGGAGTTGATCATACGTTCGAATACCACCTGAGGCCTTCACACCGACGCTGCCCGCGACAGTTGCATACATCAGGCGAACGGCTTCCACTCTGGCTCCCGGGCCATTTAAACCTGTTGATGTCTTTACAAAGGCTACTTTGGCTTCCATGCAAATTTGGCACGAGTGCCGAATTTCTTCGTCGGTAAGGCAGTCGGTTTCGAGGATCATCCGTATCGGCAGATCATCTGCGGCGGATACAACAGCTCCGACGCCATCCTGCACTTCCTGCCATTCTCCTGCTTTCACAGCATGAAGCGGCATGAGGATGTCAAACACATTCGCTCCCGCTGCTGTTCCTTCTTCAATCGCGTGCACCTGCATTGCAATGGTTTCAACATGTAGGCCCACAACCATGGACACGGATGTATCGCTTCCCTGCAGGATCTCTGATGCCATGGAAATCCAGCGCGGCGTGAGGCATACTCCTCCAAACCCTGATTCCGCAGAGGATTCGATGAAGATGCGCATCTCGCTTGATGTCTTGAGTGGGCTTATTTCTGTATTGTCGATCATTGTAGCGATGGTATGGATATTCATGCAGGTTACCTGTCCATTGTTAATAGGATGAATACATGGTCAATCCGGTGTAGTATACGATATGTACATAATTGTCTATAAACATTTATGAACATACATAATAAATATCACACAAGGCTGCATAAGTCAACAAAAATTGTTTCATATGTTAGCTAAAGTTAAAAAGTGAACCGAAAATAGTTCAGAAGAGAATACTGAATGTGGTACATGATGGCCCAAAAAGGATCCCTATAGCCCAACTAACTCAGCAATTCAGCACGGATCTTGTTGGCCGCTTACAAATAAGGACATCTGAGACGGGAAAGAGCCTGCCGTTGGGTGATCTGTATCAGGCAATCGCTGTGGACGGGCGATCGGTTTAGTCAACAGGGTGGAGGAAGCGGAACGGCCAGGGCGGACGGAGTGCACCCTGACTACACTGGATGGGGTGTGCAGCTTCTGCCAATGGGAGAGGAAGTGCGGGCGCTAGATCCGGCTATCAGATCCATGCGGCGCAGCTTGCCACTCGCCAAACGGTTCAGGCTGATTTCGGCTTCTGCAACTTCCAGAGCAAGGCGCCGATGCAGACTGTGCGGTATCCGCACTAAAACCTTACCGCGGAATTGATTCAAAGCAATCGGCTCGGGGATTGATTCGTCATTCGATCTCAGATCCATCAGTGCCAGTCGCACCAGAACGTAACCCAACCCTGACCAGAAAGGTTGCTGTTCCAGCGACAAACACAGCCGGGAAGGCGGCCACCCGGTTTCACACTGTGTGAGATGGCAGAGGGTGGACCTTCATAAAAGTGATAGGTCAACACTTTCCTCTCTGTCTTGGTCGACGTAAAGGACACTTGAACGATGCCATTTATTAAATTACAGACGAAATGTTACACCGGTATTTAAAGAGCAGTAATGGGAGATACAGGCCATAACTATCTGGATATCGCCAATTGCGCATAGCCATGTATCTTCACCTTTTATCTTTTTTCCGGAATTGAAAATAGTCTATACGCAATGATTCTTATGTGTAAGATGGAGGAAGGTTGGATGTACAAACCCGTGATCATCGACTAGACAAGTAACCCGTAACATCCTGTGTCCCTTACAGCCTACTCCTCCCCTGAACTGGCATACACTTCCTAGAAGATGGAGTCTGTCTTCTGCCTCTACCCGGAGCAGGGGGGTAACAACCGTACATCGCCAACCCGATAGTTAATTCCGAGAGAATTGCTAATCCTGAAATAAAATCTCGTTATCGGAGTAGGAAAACCCGAACCGTGAAATTTCATCTTCTTCCTGTCAAAACAGGGCTGGCTTAAACCAGATGCTTCGACAGGAGCCCAGCTCTTGTCCGAGGCCCAAAAACCGTTTACAACGTCATCCGGTTGAGTCAAGCGCGCCCGCGGCAACCACTGAGACGGCTTCTCTCCCACACAATGTCGAATTCTCTACCTCTTCATGCATTTCCTAACGCAGAACCACTCTTGCAATGAAAGCTTTCCATTAATAGGGACTATTTGCCAGAAATTCCTCGCATCATCCGGCTTTCATTCAAGCACAGATATCGAGGGACTTCATGGTCTGGTTTTTATGACCCTGGTCTTCCAGGAAGAGACTTAAGGACCAGGAAGGGAAGGAGATGCCTGGGATAATGAACATAGACTGGTGACTAAGCCAGGGGAAGGGGGGCTGCGGGAGGAAATACAAGTAGTCTATTTCTGGAATGGGATGGGAAAGCACTCAGCCCTGATCCATCCTAGAACATGCCGACCATCTTGACAAGTGTCACGTGACGGTTTACTATTGCTCTATGATTCAGTCGTTTGCGGATCAACGGACCCTGGACTTGTACGCCACAGGCAAGGCCAAACGATTCCCCCCGGACGTCGCAAAACGTGCAGCCCGCAAGCTTGAATACATAGACCTCGCTGCCACACTGGAAGATCTCAGGGTACCGCCAGGAAACCGGCTTCATGCGTTAGCAGGCGACCGCAAAGGTCAATATGCCATTTCCATTAACGACCAGTGGCGTATCTGTTTTCGATTTCAGGACGGTGACGCATTGGATGTTGAAGTGACCGACTATCATTAATGGGAGGTATGGTATGAGCATTCCAAACACAACCGGACTGCAGCGCAAGCCAACTCATCCCGGCGAGATGCTGCGGGAAGATTATTTACCCGATTATGATCTCACGACCTCTGGTCTGGCAAAGGCCATCGGCGTTTCTCGTCAAACGATCAATGAATTGCTGCGTGAGCGGCGCAGTATCAGCCCGGAAATGGCGCTGCGGCTGGCCCGTCTGTTTGGCAACTCGGCCACGTTCTGGTTGAACGCCCAGCGGGCAGTGGATTTGTGGGAGGCTTCCCAGGCGATTGAGGAAGATGTTTCACGGATTCAACCGCTGTCCTCTTGAACGCAAGACATATTCCACTCCTGGATCATTCCAATGAGGCTACCAATATGATTTCACTCTTTATGAAAAAACTCACTGTAGATACTTCTGCAGAAGAAATCAGAAGAACGACCACGATCCTCGAGCAAAACAACCTCAAGTATGAGATTCGAACCTCACGCAGCCGCGGAAGCATTGGTTCAGCCATGGATGCACGCACATACGCCAATGCCAATCTCGCGATGTACAAAGGGGCTTCACAACCAACATTTATCTACTCGGTATACGTAAAAGGAAAGGAGTACGATCGGGCACGGAACTTAGTAAAAGGGTCAGAATAAGGATCCCGTGCTGCGATGTGTAGTCGAAATAAATCCGTCCTGTCCAAGACACGGTAATATTTGCAACCGAAGAATCCCCAGCACAGCAACTGAGAACGCTTCTGCTGCAGGGGTCGGTTTATTTCACTCCAACTGTAACGATTTCCCGGAACAAAACGCATCTGGCAGACCAACCAATTGTCCCTTTTGCATCTTTCCGGCCGCCTGCAAGGATCCACAAGGGATGGCAACAAGTGACTGTCCTTTCCATCCTATCCTGCGCTGGAACCGAAGGTTGGTTTTCTCCTGGCGACAATACGAAAGGATGGACCGTCAGGCAGCTTCAGTCGGCTTCTCTGCAGTGTGCCAGCTGCACTTTTCCCTGGCGGGTGATTCCTGAAGTCAACTCGACAGCCCCTTTCGAGCGGTGGAAGACTCTTTGTTATTAGTTATAATACTGTTTATAATGTTTATCGTTATTGGCTACCTGAAACCACCCGGGGTCAGCTCCCTACCAAACAAGACGTCCTGCAATCTTTACCCTGGGTTTCTTTGACAAAAGCAGAAACCGACCCCAAAAATCGATCGGTCTTGCCGATTTGTCGATACAGACTTAAACCTTCCTTCCCTCACTATTCAAACCGGTCTCAGGGTATGGTAGATACCTGAAAAGAAAACTCACCCACCTTGCTACCACTGTAGCGGAGAACCTAACAAGGGCAACCAACAACGGCATCATGATAATCGGAGTAGAATAGGATTGTGATGCTAACAGGCTTGAGATGATTCCGTCAAATGGCGTCCCATCGAGAGCAGTTATACCATGCCAACGTCCTTGCGTACTCAGCAGTATCGCTTCTACTTTTACTCACACGACTGCATTGAACCTCGTCACATGAATATGGATCGAGAAAACAAGAGCGCCAAATATTGGCTTGATCCCGACGTATCCCTGGCGAGTAACCATGGCTTCAACCGTAAAGAGTTACGCGAGATTGAGCGCATCGCCAGAGAAAACCTGGCTACTTTAAGAGTGGGATGCTTTCTGCAGTGGCCACACTAACGCTGCCTAGAGCAGTGAATGTAGCAGTAACCGAGGATACCCTATCTGTGGACCTGGAAGATGGACGCACGATTTCCGCTCCTATTGGCTGGTACCCGCGCCTGGCCTACGGAACACAGACAGAACGCCTCCATTTCAAGATAAGCAGCGCAGGCTACGGAATCCATTGGCCTGACCTCGATGAAGACATCAGCATTGAGGGGTTGCTGCTTGGCAAGCGATCCAACGAGAGCCCCGCTTCGTTCACTCGCTGGCTCCAAGCGCGGGATTTAGACCCTGATCCATCAGCTGAATAAACAACACAGGCCTCCTCTCTCCTGGAAGTTGCCCACATATTCTTCTTAGAACGTCGTACAAGGTATTCCAACCAGCAGCTGGGTGACCTTGCAGATGATCGGGGAAGAAGTGGCTCGCGTTCAGCCAAAGGGCCAATTGGATACCTCCCCCATCACCGGACCCACAAACCGGCGGACCGCACAGCTTGTCCGGTTCGTGCATTGTACTTGCAGCTTCCCTAAGAAGGTGTACAATATATCTGTACAAGTTAGGAGCGTTTACCATGACAGAAGTATCGTATTCCAGGGCACGCCAGCAGCTGGCATCTCTGATGGATGAGGTAACCCGGGACCGGAATGTGGTCATCATCCATCGCAGAAATGGCTCCTCAGCCGCTCTGATCGCCGCTGATGAACTGGAAGGACTCCTGGAAACCGCTCACCTTCTGAGATCTCCGGCAAATGCACAACGTTTGCTCACAGCACTTGGCCGTGCGCTGGCCGACGAAGGAGAAGCTCTGAGTCTGGACCGGTTGAAGACCGAGGTCGACCTTGACAAACCGCCCAAGTAATCGGGAAGCGGTCTTCCAGCCAGAATTTCTTGAGGATCTGATTTACTGGGTGCAGAACGATCGGAAAACTGCCCTGCGCATTCTTTCTCTGGTCGAAGATATCCTGCGGGATCCTTTTTCGGGAAAAGGAAAACCGGAACCGCTCCGATACCTGGCTCCGAACACATGGTCCAGAAGGATCACCCAAACGCATCGCCTTGTCTATCTTGTCCGCGAGAAACGAATCGATTTTTTACAAGCACGCTATCACTATTCACTCTGACTCTGAATCAGGGGCCCTATCCGCCGATCAAGGATTGGCTCTGGAATTATTCTCAATCGGTTGTTTACTAAGAAATGAATAAACACAAATACAGATGACAAAACCGACAGAGTATGCCCGGGATCACCCCCCCACCATCGGCGATGCCGTCCAGGCCTTCTTTGAGGACTTTGACTTCGGCGACGACGGCAAACGCACGCGTCTTTCGTACCGCTCCGGTGCGCGCACTTTCCTGCGCTTCATCGATGAGCACCCCACCCTGCGGCGTTCCAGTCCGGTGCAGCAGCTGTCCTCCAGTGTACGCGCAGATTTCAATGCCTGGATGCAGACCACCACGCACCACGGCCCCGGACGCGAGAGCGATGAGGTGGACCAGAAACCCGGGACCGGCTACAGTCCCTCTTCCCGGCGGCTGTACCTGCAGGCGCTCAACCGCCTGCTGCGCTTCTGGTGGTACCGGGAGTGGCTGACCTTCTCCCCCGAAGAGGAACAGCGCGCCCGTCAGGCGCTGCAGATCCAGACTTCCAAAGAAGATCGCCAGCGCGTACAGACCCGCAGCGACCAGGTGCCGACCGACTTCGGGGACCGCATGCTCGCGGCCGCAAAAGACCTCCCCCTGCCCTCCCCGGAGGAGCTGCCCGATCCCGGAGAACGACGCAAGCTGCGGCTGGAGACTCTGCGCACCCGCGCGCTGGTACTGGTCCTCCGTGCAACCGCCCTGCGAGCCGGGGACGTCAGCACGCTGAAGCGAACCGATGTCCTTCTGGCGAAACAGTCCGCCGGCCACCTGCGGCTGGACATGGCCAAAACCGGGCTGACCGCCCACATCGTGCTGGGGGATGCGGTCCTGGACGCAATCGACCTCTATTTAAAGGAAAGAAACGATGCTTCCCCGTGGGTTTTCATCCAGCACGGCCGCACCGGCGCCCCACCCCAGGGTAAAGCTCTGAGTTCAGAAGCCTA
>JAFGNH010000077.1 GCA_016927115.1 Anaerolineales bacterium
CCACAGATGAAGAGTATCGAGCCGACATTCCGGATAGGCCAAAGCCGTGTCCACTGCAAACAGATTAATGTGGAACCCACTGAAAATGACACTATGCTGATGTGTCAAAATGGACAAGCTGCTATGCGTTTTAACATCTTTTATCATTATCCGACTGACTATTCCAACAATCCAGGACCAAAAAACACACATTAACAACCCGTGTGACCAGGGCAGTAGAGCGGTGCTTAGATATGTAGTCCCGTTTATAAAGTCAACATCTGTAACAGCTTGATGTTCAATTCCCGGAGCTTGAAATCCAAAGGAAAGTAAATCAGGCAATTCGGTCGCTGCAATAAGTGTCCATAATGGGGCTTTTGGAGTTTTTGGTTATACCTTTAACGCCACACTGGCATGTGCCATTGGATCCAAGATATTCTCCTTTTGATTTCTTCAGGCTATCTTTATGTACGATCATTCTTCCAAAAAAGCTGCGCCTAACGGTCCCGGCGATAAGTACCCACCCCCTGTGGAAACCTCATTCTGATGGGCTGCAGTGCCGTATGAGCACGCCTGCAGCAGGTCAGTGCAGCGAGCGTCTCGTTTAGTGGTTTGCATAACCGGCGGGTCGGGTTGGTAATGCTGCTTCATTATAATGAAGC
Organism: Anaerolineales bacterium; assembly: GCA_016927115.1. Taxonomy (GTDB): domain Bacteria; phylum Chloroflexota; class Anaerolineae; order Anaerolineales; family E44-bin32; genus JAFGNH01. Next base: position 642 of record JAFGNH010000077.1, read on the forward strand.
GAAACATGGAAAAGTGCTTCAATATGCCGCCCAAGTTTTGCCTCGTCCTGTGCACGCTTTACCAGGCAGGTATTTCCTGCGCTTATTGATTCGGTTGGAGCAAAGTTCTAAGCCATTCATATTCAAGTTGATTGAACTCTAATCCAAAAACATCTTTAAAATTCGGCGGATACACTACTCTTTGCCCATCTGCTGATTCGGGCTGCCGCGTGGCAAACAAGGAAGATAAATATTCTGTTCCATAGTTCTGAATAAGAAAATCCATAAAAGAAGCCATTTCAGTTAATAATATATCCCGAAAAAAAATACAGTCTGGTGAATCATTTTCAAATGCCTTCTCCAGGTAATAGTTCTGAAACAAAGGCAGAAATGTTCCATTTTGAATATAAGCCCTTACACCAGAGTTAAAATCAGTCCCTTTCCAGTCTTCCCAATACTCCCCTGCTGCCCAGGTTGCCATTCCTTCATCCAGGGCAAGATCATTTACGTCTTGATACTTGTGATGAATAACAACATGCCCGAGTTCATGGGCAAGCACAGCAAGAATCTGCTCTTTGCTTGTATTTTGATCCGCGAAGATCACAATAACAGGTTGCTGTTCGTGGAAAGTGGTTCCACGAGCAGGGTTTTTTCCTGCTCGCGGAAGTAGAAAGATTACTTTAACTTTTTCGCTAATTGCAGTATCTAATCGTGTGCTGACATACTCGTATACCTGCCTCGATTCACTCTGCCACCATTGAATATCAACAGGCAGAAAGCCATTATTCGAGTACAACTCAAAATACTCATTTTCTGTTATCAGTTGGCTCTGATCCGTTATTTGAGATGGATCAGGGAGCGGGTTGGTATTATTAAACACCTGCCCGATAATAGTTAATAAATCGAACGAGGATGTATAAACACGGGCTGGTAAAGGATATGGGGTAGGTGTGCTTGAAAAAGATAAGTCAGGAGTGGTGCTGACAGACTCGGCGTTGTCTCCATCGCATAGAAACATCATTGCAACGAATGTCAGCAGAAATGTGGAGCAGATAAAAATGGTCCTGTTTGTCAGCAGTTTTCGCAGTGGTTTCGCTTTCTTCATAGAACAGGTTTTCCACCTGGACATGGATTATCGGACATAATACAGCCCTGTAAATACCCATTATAACCGGGCAGCCCAGGAAAACATGATGTTCTACTGACGGAAAACCTGCGAAATCCAGCCTTTGAATCAAAAAAGCGCTTTCATTTTCTGAAAACGCTTTTGTCGATAATGTTATCTTTCGATTGTCAAGCAGCCAGTAACGGCCTGAACTTGTATCCATATACGATCACACCACTATCGCCATCTTCCTTCAGGCGGCGGGTGATCATTTCGACCGGCATTCCGATTTCAACCGGTTTGTCATCCAGGTCGGTCAGTTGGGCGGTGACGAGAGGGCCTTCTTCAAGCTTCACCATTGCCAGCGTGTAGGGGGCTTTGCTTTCAAAGCCGGCTGGGGCCTGGTTTACTGTTGTATATGAGTAGACTTCTCCCCGTCCGCTGAACTGGTACTCGGTACGGGCATCCTGACCGCATTCCGGGCAGATATCCCGGGGAGGGAAGATCTTGCTGTCGCAGTGCGGGCATACTTCTCCAGTGAGTGCATATCGTTGTTGTCGTACTCTCCAATGGCGCGGAACTTCCATGATTTCACCTCTTGAAAAATCTGGTCCAAGTGTATCGGAAGAAAACTATCAGGAACTATCAGGTTTCTTCCCCGAACGTACCTATTCTCTCGTCAAAATGTGTGTGACAGCCGTACCGGCCACATTGGACAGCGACTGTATCATCCCGATTCTGGCTTTTTCGATCTGATTCTTACCGGACCGCTGCTGGAGTTGGAGTACAGCTTCGACAGCCTGGTAAACACCGGTTGCTGCCCCGACTTCTCCACGGGCCTTACACCCGCCTGCAGTGCAGATCGGCAGGCGGCCGGACAGGGTGATTTCGCCCTCGCTTGCCATCTTCCATCCTTCACCTGGTTTACAGAAACCTGCTGCCTCAAGTGAGAGAGCGCAGTAGATGGAAAACTGATCGTGGAGCTCGAAAAAGTCTACCATCTCTGGAGTGATCCCGGCCTGGGCGAACGCCTTCCGGCTTGATTGGGCCGCAGCCTGGAAAACAAGCGGGTCCACACGGTCATGCAGTGCGAGGGTATCGGTGGCTGCTGCGGAAGACGCAATCCTGACTGTCGGATAAAGTGTAGACTCCGGCAGGGCGCTTGCACGCACCAGGATGATCGCGGCTGCACCGTCTGCAAGGGGGGCAGCATCGAACATGTTGATTGGATCAGCGACCATACCACTCCGCTGGTAATTCTCGGGAGAGATAGCGCGCTGGAACATGGCATTGGGATTGGCTGCACCGTTGGCATGAGCGACTACAGGGAAACCGGCCAGCGCGTCAGAAGGAGCTCCGTACGTATGCAGGTAGCGACGCATAAGCATGGCTGCCTGTGCAGTGGGTGTTGCGCCGTGTACTGCTTCATAATCGCTGTCCGAACTGGTAGCCAGGGCAGCTTCGACTTCTGCGGACGGGTGTTCGCTGAATTTTTCCACCCCAACAACCATGGCTACTTCCACGGCGCCTGAGGCGACAGCGAGATAACCCTGGCGCAGTGCAGCGCCGCCAGAGGCGTTTCCAGCCTCCACTACAGCGGCTTCCACGCCGCGCAAACCGGCAAAGTCTGCCAGGTAGGTACCGAGCTGTGCCTGATTGGATAAAATCGGTGCCAGCATATTGGCAACATAAATCGCCTCGGGCCGGATTCCGCCTGCCTCCTCGCGCGCTTTGCTGATGGCATGCAGTGCCAGCTCGCGAAGGGAAAGCTCCCAGAGTTCTCCCACATTTGTCTGTCCAATCCCCAGAATAAGAACGTCGTTAGCTGCTTGCAAGATTCACTCTCCGCTATAAAACCAGTTTGCCGCGGAAGCGGGCGTACATGGCGTAGTCAATTTCTGTCCGTCGATCGATATACTGGCGGGTTTTGGGCGCCAGGTCCCGGCGTGCGGTAATTTTGTCTGTAGCCTGGATCAGAAAGGCATCTGATCCTGCGCCGGAGCCGTACGAAACCAGCAGGATCTTTTGTCCGGGTTGGGCGATATCGAGCACAGCTGTCAGGCCGACAAGTGAGGAGCCCGCATAAGTATTGCCGATTTCAGGAACCAGCAGCCCTGGTGCGATCTGCTCAGGTTTGAAGCCGAGCATTTTCCCGACGCGTTGCGGGAATTTGGTGTTTGGCTGGTGGAAAACGGCGTAGTCGAAGTCGGATGCTGTTTTGCCGGTCTCTTCCAGCAGTGTCTGTCCCGCCTGGTAGATATGTTTGAAATACGCCGGCTCACCGGTAAAACGTTCCCCATGTCGGGGGTATGTTTCATTTGCACGGCGCCAGAAGTCAGGGGTATCGGTAACGTAGGAATAGGAGCACAGGATCTCTGCCAGTGAGTCCTCGGCCGGACCGAGCAGGAAGGCAGCACCTCCAGCGGCAGCTGTATATTCGAGTGCATCGGCTGGCCGTCCCTGGGCTGTATCCATACCGATCGCCAGCGCGTACGGTGCCATACCGGATCCAACAAATCCGATCGCAGCCTGCATCGCCTCAGTTCCGGCCTTGCAGGCGAATTCCCAGTCACCAGCCTGCGTATGGGGGACTGCACCGATAGCTTCTGCGACAACAGTCGAGGATGGCTTGACCGAGTAAGGGTGGGATTCCGAGCCGACCCATACAGCCCGGATACCGGCAGGATCAACCTGCGCCCGTTTCAGCGCATTGCGTGCTGCTTCGATCGACATCGTAATGACATCTTCATCCAGGCCGGGCACCGATTTTTCCCTCACCGGTACACCGCCGCTGCCACCGCGCCAGATACGGTTTATCTCACTGGCGGGCAGACGGTAGCGTGGAATATAAGCGCCATAGCCAGCGATCCCTACCGGTTTCAGTGGTTTCAGTAAAATCGATGATTGTTTTTCGTTTTCCATGCAGTACCTCATTTTTCCAGGGTCTGACTGTTTTCGGAAGGATTGTTCTCCTGCCGGTTGTTTTTCGGGTTCTCGGAAGCTGACGGCTTCCAGCTTTCCAGCAGCTGCTGAGCTCTTTCCGGAGTAAGGTTTTGTTCTGCCACCATCTGGCTGGCGATTCTGGCTGCGGCCTGTGCGGGAGCACCAACTGCCACAGCAATCTGGCGGGCATGAAGGCTCATATGACCGCGCTGGATTCCTTCCGTAGCAAGCGCTCGCAGTGCAGCCAGATTCTGTGCCAGACCCACAGCAGCAGTGATCTCGGCAAGCTCACGTGCTGTCTTGACCTGCAGCAGAGCCAGCGCTGCTTTTGCAGCTGGATTTACACGGGTGGCTCCGCCAATAATGCCAAGCGCTAACGGCAGCTCAAGACTGCCCGCAAGCGAACCATCCTCTTCCTTCCACCATCGGCTGAGCGAGCTGTACCGGCCTGATCGGGCTGCGTAGGCATGGGCACCGGCTTCTACTGCGCGCCAGTCATTCCCGGTAGCGAGTACCACAGCATCAATGCCATTCATAATGCCTTTGTTGTGTGTGGCAGCCCGGTATGAATCAACTTCGGCAAAAGCCCAGGCTTCGATGATGCCATCGCGCACCTGCTCTCCACGATATGTATTAAACGCCAGAGTGTCCACCGGGATACGGCAGGAAGCGCGTGCCAATCGTTGATCGGCCAGATTGGAGAGAATGCGCAGGTGAACGCGCCCGCCGGTAATGGCCTCGATATCCGGAGCAATACTTTCAAGCGCAGTATTTATGCTGTTGGCGCCCATAGCATCGCGCACATCATACAGCAGATGGACAATCAGCATAGGTCCAACCGGGGATTCCGGGAAACGTCGGATTTGCAGGTCACGCGCTCCACCGCCAAGTCTTTGAAGGGTCGAGTCGCATCGATTCGCCTGGTCCAGAATCCGTTCTTTATACTCCAGAAGGAGATTCTCTGCTGCCTGTAAATCAGGCAGGTCCAGCAGTTGTATCTGACCGATCATCACGGGCTCAGTTGAGCTGGCTTCGAACCCTCCCCCTTTGCGGGCAAGCTTTGCCATGAAAGATGCGCCTGCAACGACAGATGGTTCTTCAATGACCATCGGTACCAGCACATCTCGCTGGTTCACTCTGAAATATACGGCAATCCCAAAAGGCATTGCCATCAGTCCGATAGTATTTTCGATCATCAGATCAGCCTGCTCCAGCGATAGAGAGCCCTGAGCAGTCAGGCCGGAGAGATCTTCAGAGGATAGCGACGCGTGTTGAGCTGCCAGCTTGCGGCGCATGTCCGGGGTCAGGTTATAAAAACCAGATAGCCGCGAATCGATATCTTTTATGTCCATACAGGTCTATTTATAACTTCTGTTGGCTGGCAAAAACTATCAGATTGGGTGAATCCATTGTTGATACAACCGTGAATGGGGTAAAATTCACATTGAAAGGTCTGGATGCAACCTTATGCCGCATGATAATGCACTTGCTGAAGTGGATACGCAAAATTCAATTAATCAATCAACAGGACTGTCTCTCCATCATGCCGCACTGTCACTCTTTTCTGACCTCTCGCTTGAAGGAGTCCTGAAAAGAATTGTGCAGTCATCCCGGGATCTTGTAAACGCACGGAATGCAGCACTGTTCCTCTATGACGAAATCAACAACAAGGAAACATATCTATCCGCAGGCATCAGCCGTGAACAAGTGGAATCCATCCTGGTGCCTTCTGATGGAAAAAGCCTGACGGATGTTATGTCGGATACATCTGTGGGGCTGCGGCTGGTGAATGTTCCAGCCCAGGTAAGCGGAGATCTTAAATCATTTCTTGGTGTTCCGATTCGGGCTTATGGAAAAACACTGGGCCAGATATTTCTGGCCGATAAGGCGAATGGAACCGAGCATTTTTCTGATGAAGACCAGTCCCTTATAGAGATGTTTTCATCCCATGCCGCTGCTGCGATTGAAAATGCACGACTCTATAAACAGGTCCTGATGAATGAAGCAGAACTCACTCAGCGCAACGAGGAACTGGAGCTGATTCATTCACTTACCAGTGCGGTCAGCTCTTCGATGGAACTGGAAGATCTGCTGGCGGAGATGTTTGAGCGGGTTCTAACACTCTTCAGCGCCGGATCTGCGGAAATATTTCTTGTGGATGAAACCAGCGGTGTTTTTCAAATGAGCTACCGCACCGGGGATTCCCAGGTAATCTGGGATAAGAGCCGGTTCAGGTCCGGAGAAGGTTTCCTGGGGAAAATCGCCGGCCGTACCGAATTGGGCTGGACACATGACCTGAATTCACTTGAGGGGTTATCGGAGGGGGTATTCGGCAACGGATTTGGCACAATAGTTGGCCTTCCACTGATAGCCCGTGGTGGTGTGGTGGGAGTTGCAAGCCTGGGTTTTCGCGGCCAACGAAAATTCGGGGACCGTGAACTCGGACTTCTTAAGGCAGTTGGAGCGGGTGTTGGGGTTGCAGTGATGGTTACCCGCCTGAACCGCCAGGCTCGCCGGCTTGCCATTCTGGAGGAACGGGAACGTATTGCCATGGACCTCCATGACGGGAGTATCCAATCGATTTATGCTGTCGGCCTCACTCTGGATTACTCAAGGATGATGATCGATGAATCACCTGCTGAAGCAAAAGGATCTGTTGCGCAGGCGATAGAAGGGCTTGATGCAGTTATCCGCGATATCCGGGCATATATTCTGGATTTGCAGCCCAGCCGAATTCGCATGTCTGATCTCAGGGAAGGGTTGAGTCTTCTCATCAGAGAGTTTAAAGCAAACAGCCTTGTGGATGCAGAATTACAGGTGGAAGCTGAAGCCATCCAGGACCTGGATCAGGAAATTGCTACTGCATTGTTCCTGATCGCACAAGAAGCACTATCCAATGTTGGGAAACATGCCCGGGCGCGGAAGGTCTGGGTAAGTGTCCGCAGCCTGGATGAGAGAATTTCATTGCAGGTGATTGATAATGGGGTGGGTTTTGATCATGAGAAGGACACCGGAAATCTGGGGCACGGGTTGAACAACATGGCGGAGCGCGCTCGACATGTCGGTGGAGAATTTGAGGTTCTCTCAAGTCCTGGCGAGGGAACAACGATTACAATTCTGACAGATAAGAAAAATCTCCGTCAGGAACCCTCTATTGCCTCCTGAATCTGTAAAATATTTGTTATCCACCACAAATCATGCTGTGACAGGTTGCTTTTGACAAGGGGAAAGAGATCACTTCAACTCATCAGGGGGACATTCTATACTGAAAGCGCTTATTCGAGTTGGAGACAATTGTGGCAGAAGCCCGTTTGTTTATTGTTGAAGAACATAAAGGTGTACGATGTGCACTGGAAGAACGCCTGAACCGCTCTCCCATGATTGAGGTTATTGGGCATACAGGAGAAGCAGATCAGGCTGTTCACGCGGTGCAGCAGCTTCAACCCGACCTGGTGCTTGTAGAAGTAAAACGCAGTGATGGCCTGGGGCTGGAGATCCTGCGCCTGATGTCTTCTAATAAACCGGCTCCCCTGGTTGTCGTACTGACGTCCTACCCTTCTTTTTGGGAGAGGGACGCTGCATTCAGAGCAGGGGCCTGCTCGTACCTCGTTAAAAGCCTCGATTCGGAAGAACTTATAAAACATTTACTCGATCTGCTGGCCTGATTCTCCGTTTTGAATGCCGGCATTACCCTTGATCCTCCCCGGGAGTATGGTAGTGTTTAAGGAAAGAAATGGGAGGTACAAATATGCCCCTTCACGCAGGTCAGAGGCAACTAAAGAGAAGGCAGCGGCGTGTAAAGAAACTTCGGTATCTAAAGGTGCGCCTGAAAGAATCAAAGGATCTCAAGGAAAAGGAACGCCTGATGGCAAAAATCAGGAAGATTTCACCCTGGGCGACTTTTGAAGGAAACTGAGGACATCTGCCTTTCTGACTCAGGACAGGCACTCTGCTTGAACAAAATGGAGCCTGTGTAGAAGCAGGCTTCCTTTTCATTAAAGTTTTTCACTGTTGAACGAGTCCGTAAAACCAGCATCTGCTGTTCCTTTTCTCGGAGGGAATCAAAAGTTGCTTTCTCCCCATACTGAGCAGTAAATTGTGAGTCCTTTTGCTGTGTCCTCACATATAGAACTTGGAGATTCTGCTTGTGGCTGCAGAAATAACTTTCATACAGAGGTGCTGCGCGGACCTGCGGTGTGGGGGTGCCGATTTCTACTACACGACGATTCAATACCCGATGGGTAAGTCCGGATACTGTGCCCTGGAACACCCCCAATTAGTGTTAATACAACGAGTTCCTGCTTATTTCTGGCGAGTATGCCGGGGCTGTTTCCGGAGGTGAACATCGAATGATGGAAAGATCACACGCAGGTGCGAGAAAAAAACACCGAGCCAGGTTTGATAAGTCGGCGCAGGAAAGCTCAGTCCGGGATAAAAGCGAGCCATAGATTAATACTGTGCTAGGGGGTTAGAGGTCGAGTACTTTGTTGATAACCTGCCGTAATTCCTTGGCCGTAAAAGGTTTGGTGAGATAGGCTGCTGCACCGGTGGATTTGGATAATTCCTTGTCTTCCGGTTGGGCAAGCGCACTGATCACAACGACCGGAATAAGGTTAAAGCGGGGATTCATTTGCAGGGTTTGCATAAACTGGTAACCGTCAATATCGGGCATCATTAAATCTGTAAGAATCAGGTCTGGAATGTTTTCCTCCAAATGCTGCATCGCGTTTTCAACGGAGTCGTAGGCGTGTACAACAAAGCCGAAGGTCTTCAGGATTTCCTGTAATACAGAACGAAATGCGGGCTCATCATCCACAATCACAATCTTGTGACACGGGGATTTAGAAAAGGTTGAAGATGTAAGGTTTGAACGCATTTACTTTTCCCGCCACGCCGAAAGTGTATATAAAGGACTAGAGAAATTGTAAAGGGTTTCACTGGAGAATGCCTTTACGTTTTCCTTACAAATTTTGCTGGAGTGATCGGGTGTCTGCCAGAGCTGAGTCGGTTGCGATATCGATTACCTTCCAGTCCAGGTTCTCGATTGAACAACAGCCGAACTGCATGGAAGTTTCAGATAGCGTTCGCTGCCTCTAACTCATCAATGGCGCTGCGAATATGTTCAGCGCTGGCCTTGAGTGCCTCTGATTCCTGCTGGTTCAGAGAAGATGAGAAGGTATCCAGGATGCCATCTCCGCCAAGCAGATGAGGAAGGGACAGTGTGACATTACTGACCCCCAGAACCTCTTTTTTAAGAGTGCACACTGTCAGAATGGAACGCTGGTTGAGGAGTATAACCTGTATAATCCGGCTCAGCGCACTACCGATGCCGTAGTAGGTAGCTCCCTTGTGTTCAATGATTTCATAGGCTGCCCGGCGAACCCGGGCTTCGATCTCCAGCCTGTCCCCCTCGTCAAAACAGATGTTGTGTGACTCGCAGAAAATATCCAGAGGCAGTCCGCCGATGGTAACCTGGGACCAGGTCAGAACTTCGGAGTCTCCATGCTCTCCGATCACGTAACCATGGATATGCTGTGGGTCGACGCCAAAGCGAATACCCAACAGAGTACGGAAGCGGGCGGTATCAAGGGTTGTACCGGAGCCGATGATTCTGGAGGAAGGAACGCCCAGAACTGCGGCAAAACGGGCAGCCATATGCGTCATTACGTCCACGGGATTTGTGGCGATCAGGAGGATAGCCTCGGGTGAAACCTCCAGTACTGCCGGCACGACCTGTCTGAAAACGGCTGCATTGCGGCTGAGGAGTTCCATCCTGGTTTCCCCCGGGCGCTGGCTGACACCGGCAGCAATAATAACAACTTGTGCGCCTGCCAGGTCCGCATAATCACCTGCGGTGATATTCAATGGATTTGCGAAAGGAACGGCATGCTGTATATCATCGGCTTCTGCCTGTGCCCGGGCACGATTAAGGTCTACGAGCACAATATTGCGGCCGATGCCTTTCATAACGAGCGCGTAAGCAGCTGTTGCTCCGACCAGCCCACTCCCAATGATCCCGATTTTCATGCTGTACTCCTGTTCCCGTGCTGCTGATCCGGTGCCTGGAATGTGTTCAACCCCGAATCAGAACTATAAAAAATCAATTTATCTGATAGTAGTGTATCAAAAAGGGGAGGCAGCAAGGAAAGCAGTCTCAGGAGCAGACTGCTTTCAGCCGGAGAATGAATCTTCAGAATCGGAGAGAGGAAGTACTGCAATCAACCTGTCCTTATCCCGTTTGGCTACATAGAGTGCTTCATCCGCTCGCGAAACAAGACTGTCGGGAGGAGTCAACTCATCTCCAATGGTGGCTGTGACACCGATCGAAGCGTTAACCGAGATCGGACCGGCATCCGTCTCAAAAGGATAGGCCTGAATGGCTTGAACAACTCGTCCGGCAAGCTGCTCAGCATTCTCGATAGAGCAGTTGGGCAGTACGACCAGAAATTCATCACCGCCGTAGCGCCCGACCAGATCATAGGACCGAAGCCCGGCATTCAGCCGGTTGGCAAACTCTTTAAGGACCTGATCACCGACCAGATGGCCGTAGGTGTCATTGACCAATTTAAATTTATCCAGATCGATCATCAGAGCGCCGACCGGGTTGAGATCGCGGGCTTCACGGGCGAGTTCCATTTCGAGGAGTTTAAATATTGTGCCGCGGTTCCATAAACCGGTCAGGTTATCATGGGTGGCTTCGATCCTGAGCCTGTCCTGTATGCGCACAAGTTCCTGCTGCATGCGGATAATCCGGGCCCCCGTTTCAATACGGGCTTTCAGTTCGATAGGATTATAGGGTTTGACCAGATAGTCATCCGCACCGGCTTCAAGGCCTTCCACAATCTGGCCCTTTTCTGCATTTGCGGTCAGGAGAAGGATATAGGAATAAAGATCATCCTTGCGTTCACGCAGTTTGCGGCATATCGTCAGCCCATCCATGCCTGGCATAACCCAATCCAGGATTGCGAGGCGGGGAGGATTCTCTTCATTCAAGATCTTCCAGGCGTTGTCCCCATTACTCACCAGAACAGCATCATAACCCCAGCTTTCAAGGGTTTTTTTCAATATCTGTCGCGAGACTGCCTCATCTTCTGCGACCAGGATCTTTACCTGTTCGACCATCTATTGAAGATCTCCTCAGTAATCTCCCCTAATATTCTCTTATACCCTCATCCATTGTAAGTATAATCTTGATTTTGTCTAATAAAGAAAGAGTATATTTTCCTGCTCAACTTGACTCTAAATGGGCAATGGGAGATAGAAAACCGGAATCGGCGTTGCAGCAGCATTGTTGGGTTTCTTTTCTCTGTTTGGCGCGTGAGGAATAAATTTACTGCCCGGCGGTCCGGGATTGCGAAGTGTGAAGCAGCCCCTTTGATGGCAGAGTGGCGACCTGTCCCGGAGTGAGACCGGTCGCGTCCCGCTCGGAGGTGGATATACTTACGCCTCCGCGGCCGGAAGTTTGCGCAACGCTGAAGACGAGCCCATGCACGATCAGACCGCCAAAAGTATCATGGATAACGCTGCCGATGTGGAAGACTGTGCCGCCGCGCTCACCGGAAAATCAGCTGGCGGTCTTCACCCCATTACCACAAGCCCGGCAGCCTGAGCCAGGGTGGTTGTGGCAAACGAGCGGCGCGTGGGGATTGATCGTCACATCATTCTGGCGAAATTGTAGTTTACGAAAAAAGTAAAAGGGGTCTGATGCGGTTTTCCACATCAGACCCCTTTTACTTTTTTTACCCAAAATATTGAAGGTGCCCCCACAGAGATTCGAACTCTGGTCTTAGCCTTGAAAGGGCTACGTCCTGGTCCCCTAGACGATGGGGGCATCGAACGCAGATTCTACCACGTGGATGTATTGGCGGTCAACGGAATAGGTCAACGTTTTTTTCGCTGTGGACGCGTGCCGCGGTAGGACGGCACGTTGATAGGGTGAACCTGGCACAGACTGAAGTCCTGCATTCGTGAGCGAAGCCTTGGGTCGAGGTCCTCGAATCGCTCGGAGGTTGTGATCACGGTAGGCAGCTGTGCATTGTAGCGGTGGTTAAAAAGTTGATACAGCTTTTCCCGAACCCAGGGGGATGTAGCCTGAGTACCGAGATCATCCAGAACCAGCAGACGGGCAGAACGAACCTCCTCAAAGCGGCGGTCGTAGCTGATCTCACTGTTGGGATTGAAGGTGGAACGCAGGTGATCGAGCAGGTCGGGAATGACGATGAACATAGGTGAGAATCCCTCGCTGGCACGGTAGTTGGCGATGGCGGCAGCCAGATGTGTCTTGCCGCATCCGAAAGTGCCGGTCAGTATCAACCAGCCGGATGGTGATTCGGCAAACTGGCGGGCGGTCTTGAAGGCATCTTCCAGTGTGTGCAGATCTTTCTGGTCGATTTTCTCCCCGGTACGCATATTGAAGGTACCGAATGTCTGGTGGGAGTGCAGGCTGAGGGAGGACAGTTCGTGATGATCGAGTGTTTCCTGCGGCCGCCGGTGGTCTGGTGCATTGATAAAAATCTGCTGTACCAGTGACGTGTCACAGAGGCGGGAGCGGATGCGTCCTTCGAGTTCATCGAGCAGAAGGTTGGTGGTAATGACCAGGGGGAGGTGGTTGATATAGCGGTAGTTGAGGATCTGGAAAAGTTTTTCCCGGGCCCAATCGGTGGTGTTCTGTGTGCCGAAATCATCGAGAATCAGCAGGGGAGCCTGGCGGATCTGTTCGAAGCGTTCTTCGAAGGTCGTATCTTTGGCCGAGAAGGTGTAGCGCAGGCTGTCCAGCAGATCCGGCACGGTGAGAAAAATGGTGGGGATATCCCGGTTGACACAGGCATTGGCGATGGCCGCAGCCAGGTGCGTCTTTCCCACGCCATAGCGGCCATGGATCAACAGCCAGCCGGCCGGGTTCTCGGCGAATTTTTGTGCGGTTTGAAAGGCATACTCAATGGAAGCCTGGTGCTGATCGCCGAGAAGCTGGCTGCCGCGCGGATCGAACGTATCAAAGGTCATCTCCTGGAGCTGGTCGAGGTGGCTGAGGCTGAACAGCTGTTCACGGATACGGCTGCGGATGGTTTCCTGCCTGCAGGAACAGACCTGCACTCTGCCAAAGTCAGGATGGCCGACAGGCAGTTCCAGGCGTATATAGCCGACTCCACCGCAAATCTTGCAATCGGGATCACCGAGACGTCCTGTCTTTCTATCGTCAGAATTACTCATCGAACCACCCTTTACGATAGTCTTGTTCAGTCTTTTGAGTGCGCCGGTGATGTTCTCTTCCATTTTTCCCTCGGTCCTGCCAATCCTTCAGGATGGCTTCGATGTAGCTCCATTTCCGAACATTATTATCGACAGCGATCTGGAATGCTTCTTCAACCCACTGTGCCGGGTATTCCTGTTCGGCGTCTTTCAGGCGTTCGGCAATCATCGGTGTAAGTGGTCCGATATTTTGTTCATAAAGGAGGAAGATATTCAGACGTTGGCTGGTTGGCAGGCTGGGCTGCGGTTCGAAGGCTGGCTGCCAGGTTCCATTCTCGATGGCATCTACTGCCTGCTGGCCGCGGGTCGAGTTGATGAAGTAGTAGTCATCCTTCCCTGTCTTGTGGTCGGTTATTGAGTGAAGCAGGGTTCCCCGTTTGACCGCACGATGCAGCGCATCATCCAGAGCGGCGATGCTGTCTTCTCCGGGCTGTACGAGCGATTGCAGCAGGATTTCATCCGTGAGCATGTTCCTGCGGCAGAGGTACGGATATTGGATTTGCTGCTGGGCCATCGCCCAGAACGCATACAGGGTAACTTTGAGCTCCCCGAGATGATCAATCTGCGGCAGAAGCAGGGTGAAGAATTTTTCCGGTATTGGTGTAACGCTTGATCTGCGCTCAAATCCCGGGAATGTATCGGTTGGAACTGGGGTTTTCACTTTGTTGTCCCTGTAGTGGTTCTTATCCTGCCGATACCCTGCCGGCAGGCTGTCAGGCTGGTTCGATGCGGTATGCCTGATTCTATTTCAGTTTTACCACAGCTTGACTGCCCGCGCATCATGTGAAGGGCTGAAATTGATAATTCCTGTTCTGAATCAGTCTTCCTGGTTGAACCAGCAATCGTTACTGGTAGATTGTATTGTAATATGAAGATTATTTGGAAGAGATGCTGTGAAGGGATTCAGAGTTTTTTTGGCTAAAAAGGAAAGAGTTCAAGCACTTACGGCAGAGCTCCAATAGTGGATGGATTGTGGTTTCAGTTTAATTCTATGCATAGGTATTTTATTGTTGAGGATATTGAGCGTCTTTGCCTGAGGAGACCCGGTCTGGGCACTGAGGGTATCTTCAAAAGGATGCGACGTTCGGTGCCCAGACCGGGTCTCTTGAGAATCGAGCCTTCTCGTGCAAAGGGAGAAAAATAGAATAGTCAGGCAGGGCAGTACGGCATAGTGAGAACGTCTTTTCAACACAGGGAGGTGCAGGGTGAAGAGACAGACAAAAAGGACGTTCGCTCTCCATTCTATCTGGCTGGTACTTCTTTTTGTACAAACGAGCTGTGCTGCTGCACAGGAAACCCCGCCGCCTGCGCCTGATGAAACTGAGCCGGTTTCCACAGAAACGCCTGCCCCTCCGATACTTCCGGCTGCGACAAGCACTTCAACCAGTACTGCAACTATAACGCCCACCAGCACGCCCGAGATTTTGGTCCAGACATTGAACTCTTTTCAGGAGATACCAGCAGGGTATCTTGCTCCGGGAGAGATAATATTGAATGAAGCTTCTTATATGGAAAATGTTGAGCATAGGGGAGATTTGTTCTTTTCTGTTTCTGGCGAGGATCTCGAAGTGAAGCCCTTCTTGCAGAATCTTCAGGATGACTGGCTAGGAGAGTGTAAGGTTTCGCTTGATAATCAGTGGATAGCAATTCTACGTTATGTGATGAGAGGAGATATCACATTCTTCGACCTGGTATTAACAACAAGCGATGCGAATGATCTTCTATTCCTTCCATGGGATGAGCCAATGGGACCAGACGGAGAGACTGATATACTCTCCTGGACTGGGGATAATCAGAACCTTCTACTTGGTCGTCCAGGTTCTGAATATGCTGAGGTGGTTCTCTTTAATCCATTCGAGAACATCAAAGAAGTGATTTTTCCCGATCCTGATCTTGGCTATGTATCTGCTCCATATAGTCGGTTCAAATGGCATGGCGGTGTCAGTGTTGTCTATAGTCCAGACATGACAAGGGTGATCAGTATTGACGGATTTAATAAAGGAGAATTCATTTTATTTGACCTGGAGAATAATCTGGAAATCAGACGATTTAATGATGCCTCATTCATTTCTCTTTGGAGCACACCTGCCTGGTCACCTGACAGCAACTATTTTGCAATAGTCGAATTTGGTGATGATGAAGAATTTCATGATGGCATTGGCTCCTATCATGTAGTCTTGTATAACAAGGATGGCGAGGAAGTCCGGCGAAGTGATACACTTCTCTGGTATGGAAGGATTTTAACTGTTCTATTTGACTTAAACTGGTCTCCTGACAGCAAATACTTCAAGTATCATGTAGTAAACCCGGATAATGAAGATATTTACACAAGAATTCTGGATATCGAAA
>JAFGNH010000009.1 GCA_016927115.1 Anaerolineales bacterium
CGCGGCTCTGCGCTGCAGCCGGCGATATACCCGGCCCGGTAGAGCGCTTCGATCTCATCATAGGCCCAGAATCCAGGCGGGATATCATTAAAGGTCTGCTCCTGCTGTTCATACACCCCATCCAGCGTCTTCCACAATCCGCCGGCGCAGCGTTCACCGGTGGAAGCGGATACCTGGTCCGAAAGCTCCCAGGTTACTGACACGCCGAGTTCATCACAGATGCGCTCCTCCATCGGCCACGGCCACAGCGGCTCTCCGGTCTCTACACCATCCTCAGAGCGGTAGCGGATATCGGCACCGAGATATGCGTAATCCTGTCCGCCTGAATATCGTGGAGAAACCGGATCGGGGAACAGGTATGCGCCATATCCCCAGCGTTCGGTGTTGAAAACCGGATCAACCGTATCGCTTTCCGATCCGGAAAGTTCCATCTCGATGGATTCATTGTCCCAATACAGGTTTGTTTCATGTGTCAGTGTTTTGGGGATATTTGTCTGCAGGATGTTGAAAACCGGCCCCTGCACACTCAGGAAAACGCTTCCGGTCAGCGTGCTGCCAAGGCTGAACCCGTCCACAGGCTCACATTCACCATCAGGTGAAGTCTCCCGCATGAAGAAACCCATCTCGCCGCCTGTGTGTATGAAATTCGTCAGGATCTGCGAATCATCCCCGCGCTGCCACATGCCGAAGCGGTTGTTGATCGAAGCATTATTAAGGAAAGTGTTGTGCCGGGTCTGCCAGCGGCAGGTGGTATCGAAAAAACCGGCATGGGTAAGATCGAAGGCAATATTGCCGATAAAAGTGTTCTCACTGGCGATCGGGTCGGTGTTATAGATGTGATTCCACACCCCCCAACCCAGCACCTCATTCTGCGTCTGGCCCGCCAGCGTGCCGACGTTATTCTCTGCCAGGCTCTCGTTCGTGCCATAGATCTGCATCAGGTTGTTCACCCCCATCGAGTCTGAGGTCGGCTCTTCCTGCCAGCGGGCATACGCCCGCCGCACAGTAATACGGCGCGAGTTGTAAAGGGTGAAACTTGTTCGAGCACGGCCGCCGGCGATAGCATCCTCGAAGAGCACATCTTCTGCATTGTTGGTTCCAAACGCCTGGCAGTTGCAATCCGTTGCCCGAACATCATAAGCGGAGACACGCCGGATGATTATTCGCTGTGCATTGACTACCAGAACGACATCGCCCGCTGACCGCCGGCAGATCACACCTTCCAGGATCACATTTTGACTGTCCTTCACCTGGCAGGCCGCGTGCAGGTATTCCCCATCAATCACCGCCTGGCCATCATGCAGAGCGCGGATAGTGAGCGGCTGAGTTTCCGTACCCGAAACGCGTATATCAAGCGGCTGAGTATAGATCCCATCCAGCAGGCACAGAGTATCCCCGGGCTGCAGCTGCGCCAGCGCATGGGTGAAAGTACGCCAGGGATCGGTTGTGCTGGCGCCGGTATGCGTATCATCTCCGGCGGGAGCTATATAGAACGAGCAAGCCGGGGAAAAGAGCGGCGCGGAGAGTCCTTCCGCATGCACAGGGGTATGAGGCACTGCAGCTTCAGATGCAATCGGAAGAAGTACAGCCAGCGCCAGCGTTTGGAGCACAATCAGCAGCGAAGGTTGTTGTGAAGGCGGCCGTGTATCGCACGGTGTTCTCCGCTGTGGTGATCGACCCGTAAACGACCGCAGTAATCCGGCAAAATCCAACCACGCTGCCTTAACATCAGAGAGTCGGAATAGTTCAGTGATCCGCATTTCCCCCACCTATAGGCCCCCTTTCCTTCTTTTTATTATAAGAAGGAAATCACTGTATAGAAGCGGTACAAATGTAATGGGCGCCACCCCTGCTCCCTTCGTTTGGCTTCGGAAAAACAACGAAGGAACTGTTCTGATTTGCGACTGAGGAGTGGATCGGTCCGGAGAGTAAACGCCCTATGGTCCTTATTTTTTCTAAAGCATAAGCCGGTCCTGCCGATCAGGATTTAGGTGATAAGGAGATTTTCAAGACTCCGGAATACACCTCAAATATATCGGCAAGGCCGGCCTGCCCCCCCCTGTACATTTTTTTAGCTTGCAGTACTGCTATTCTTCAGGTGCTTCTTTAATATAGCCCTCATCCATCAATGTCTGAGTCATATCGCGGGAAATTTTGATGATCCCGGAAGCGTATTCAAGTTCTTTCTCATACGTCGTCTGTATCTTCGCAATCCCCTGCTCCACAGCCTTCATTGCAACAGCGGCTGCCTCACGTGGGTATACCTCCCAATCATCCATATTGGGCATGATATTGTCAACATCAAGGCCTCGATCCTCAGCCAATGCAGCCAGCTCCAGGGAGGCGGCAATCGCCATCTCGTCGGTAATGGTGCGGGCCTGAACATCGAGTGTTCCCCTCATGATTCCGGGGAAGCCCAGGGAGTTATTGACCTGATTCGGGAAGTCACTCCGTCCGGTGGCTACAATAGCAGCGCCTGCCTTTTTAGCCTCCCATGGCCATATCTCAGGAATGGGGTTGGCACAAACAAAGACGATAGCATCCTTGTTCATGCTGGAGATCCACTCAGGCTTAATCGTATCGGGGCCGGGTTTCGAGAAGGCAATTACAACATCAGCACCCTTGAATGCTTCCGCCGGATCACCCTTCAGCCCTTCACGGTTCGTGATCTCGCACAGGTGTACCGCCTGCTCAAATTCCACGGGATTATCATAGAGGTCCTTACGATGTTTGCCCAGAATGCCGTCTACATCAACAGCTACACAATTAGCTGGATTTGCTCCGTAGGCAAAAACCAGCCGTGTCGTGGCGATATTGGCAGCTCCTGCGCCAAAGAAGACAATCCTTGTTTCTTCAATCTTCTTGCCAACCACCTTCAAAGCACCGATCAACCCGCCGAGAATCACTGAAGCCGTACCCTGCTGATCATCATGCCAGACCGGGATCTCAGCCTCTTCACGAAGTGTATCAAGGATGCGGAAACATTTAGGCTGACTGATGTCCTCCAGATTTACGGCACCGAAACCCGGCTGCAGCATCAATACTGCCTCGATGATCTTGTCCGGATCTTTGGTATCCAGCATGATCGGGACCGCATCGACCCCGCCCAGGTACTTGAACAACAGGGCTTTCCCCTCCATGACCGGAAGGCCGGCTTTCGGTCCAATGTCACCCAGGCCGAGTATCCGTGTTCCATCAGATACAACAGCTACAGTGTTCCACTTGTTGGTCAGCTGGTAGACCAGTTCCGGGTTTTCATGGATGGCCTTGCAGGGCGCGGCAACCCCCGGCGTATACCAGATAGCGAAATCTTTAAAATCTCGCACCCGGCAGCGGGGAGCAGTCTGAATCTTCCCGCGGTAGAAAGGATGCAATCTCATGGCATCGACGGCAGGCTTTTTAGCCTTTTCTAGTAACTCTTCTGGTTTTATCTCCATTTGCCTTCTTCCTTTAATGTGGTGATCTTTGTTCCACTTCAACTCACTGCGGTATGAATTACATCTAAAAAGCTAAGAACCAGAACCTTTTCTGATCCGATCCAGATAAAAAAAATGGAAACTACCATTTTTTACTCAACCCAGCAAAATTTCTTCCAGATTCTATCCGCTCCATCCCAAACATTTCGAGACTGCAAAAGCTGCATTAACAATGTCTTACGTGATGGGAGGTAGTACTTCATCTGTCATACGAATAGCGGACCCCGAAATACTCATCACTGCAATCATGCTGCCTTCATGGTCATAAACAGAGGCAGAAACGGTATGGACTACAGTTCCAAATTCTTCAATAGTACACTATAACCCTTCTGGTGTATCAATTCAAGCTGACGGTGTAACTTATC
>JAFGNH010000078.1 GCA_016927115.1 Anaerolineales bacterium
ATTTAAATATTATATGCTGATGTTTTGGCAAGTATGACTTTTAACTCCTGTTGGTAGAATTTATTCCGGTAGTGCTGCAGGCTGCCTAATTACTGTATGATTGTCGATTACCGGGCGACACTTTCGTGTCATAGCCCCATCGGCTGTACAGACTAGGCAGGAAATCCATCAAGCCGGTTTGTACCATGGTGGCCGAAAGTGCTGCCCGACAGGGAAGGTTCTGGTAGAATGGCGGCATTCGCACGTGAAGAAATGGAGGATGATGTGAAAGTGAAAAAAGGGCTTGAGATCCTGTGGGCTCGCCTTACTCAACAGGGGATAAGGACTACGTTTTTATGGGCTCTGGATCACCTGGTTCGGCGTATTTCGGGCGCACCGGTTGAGCATGTATCTCGTATCACTCCGCTTCTTCATGTGGGTGGGCAATATACAAAACGTGGGTGGAAACAGCTGCGGGAGCGGGGAGTTGGTGCCGTTGTTAATATGAGGATTGAGTATGATGATAAGGTTGAAGGAATAGCCCCTGAAATGTACCTTTATCTACCGACAGTAGATGACACCCCACCGACGTTTGAGTATCTTGAGCAGGGGGCTTCTTTTATCCGTGACTGCATTAATCAGGGTGTGGGTGTGTATATTCATTGTAAATCAGGGATAGGTCGAGCTCCGTCTGTGGCAATCGCTTATCTTCTATCCACCGGTTTGAGTTATGAAGAGGCATTGGCAGTGATTAAGGCGAAGCGGCCCTTCATTCGACTGACACAAGCGCAGAAAGAGCAGCTGGAAAAATATGCTGCATCACTGACAGTGAAAGCAAGTGAAGGGGAATAGTGATTCAGGTAATTTCCACCCGGCTTTACACTCTTGGTCCGAAAATCCTGGTTCCGATCCGGATGATGTTTGCACCCTCTTCAAGCGCGATATGGTAAGAGTTGCTCATTCCCATTGACAGGTATTGCATATCGCTGTTGGGGAGATTCAATGCTGCTATTTTCTCAAAAAGGTGTCGGGTTAATTGGAAATACGGCCGCGCCTCTTCCGGATCCCCGCTGGCAGGCCCCATCGTCATCAAGCCTTTCAGCTTCAGGTGAGGAAGCTGATCGATCAGCTCAGCCAGTTGAACTGCATTGTCAGGTGGGATACCATCCTTATTCTCTTCTTCACCGCTGTTGACTTCAATCAGGACAGGCATGAGTATTCCTTCACGCTCGCAGGCCTTACTTAACGCTTCGGCAAGCCGGATTGAATCCAGTGATTCAATCATATCAAACAAAAGAGCCGCTTTATTGACCTTATTCCGCTGCAGATGACCTATAAAATGCCAGGAGGCTTTTTCCCGAAGTGGGGGGATGACTGTTTCTGCTTCCTGTATATAGTTTTCACCGAAGTATCGAACCCCTGCTTCCAGCGCGATCTGGAGTTCTTCGACCGATCGGCCTTTTGCAGCCGCGACCAGTATTGTGTCCGGGGGGATGTCCTTCAGGATATGTTCAACGGCCGAGGTGATGTGCTCCCTGGTTTTTGTCACAGTAATCTTCCTGTCTATTGGGCTTCTCTTTGATTGTAGTACGAACGGGGGGGATTTTGAAGCCTGATTAATACCAGCCCCTTTCGTTATGTTTTGATTTAAGGGAGTGGAAATGTTTAATTTATGTATTCCTGGATTATCCAAACCCGGATCGATGCTGATTGATGTATAGGACGTTCTGCATAAAGAAAAGTTATAATAAGGCGTGCTGTATGATCAGTTAATTTATTTAATCAGTTGCAGGGATAAGGATCGTTCAGGATAACAATGAGAACTCATCAAAAAGTTCTTGTAGTCGAAGATAGTAAACTTCATCAGCGCTTTATTGCGGACATACTCAGGAACGCGGAGTATGACCCGGTTATGGTCGAAACCGCTGAGGAGGCAACCGCGTACTGTGATATCGAAATACCTCTTCTAATCATCCTGGACCTGGGTTTGCCGGGGATCAGCGGCCTGGAATTCCTGAAGGAAATCCGCCAGATAATTAATCTGCCCATTATCATGCTGACAAACAGCGATTCAATTCAGGACAAGCTGAGGGGGTTTGAACTGGGGGCAGATGATTACGTTACCAAGCCTTTTAATCCTCAGGAACTGCTTGCCCGTATCGAGGCTGTATTACGTCGATCCAGCTCGAAATTTGCGGGGGAGATGCAGAAAACCACATATCAAAGTGGGCCCCTGAAAATCGATTTTTATCGAAAGGAAGTCGTTCTGGATAACCGTGTTCTCCATCTTACTGCCACTGAATATATGCTGCTGCACGAACTGGTGATCAATGAAGGGCGGGTAATGCCCCATGATCAGCTTCTGATGACTGTATGGGGACCGGAGTATCTGAATGAACGGGATATTCTGCGGACGAATATCTACCGCCTCAGGAAAAAACTCCAGTTAGAGGAAGACTTCCAATTTATCGAAAGCCAGGCAGGATTCGGATACTGGTTTGAACCGTTCCCCCAAACCCGGTAAATTATCAAAATAAGACCAATATTGTTATATATTTGTCAGATCCGTGATGCTTTTTGTCATGAGATTGTTATATCTGTTTGATTTAATGGATATACAGAAACCTTTTTGAAAAAGGTGTGAATCCAACGATGGAAAATGTTCTGGAAAAGAATCAACTGCATACGGATAAGAAAAGCATTCCGGAAGAAGGAGTATCCACGAATATTCTCGTTCTGGTCGATCAGGCCGAAAAGGCGTTTGATCTGACGGAATACCTGGAGAAGAGTGGTTTTTATGTAAAACGATCACTGCTGCATAAGGATTTGCTGATTGAGACGGATCAGATCTCAGGGTTCGATCTTATTTTGCTTCACATATCTGATCCGACTGCAAATGTGAATGAAATGCTGCAGTTCTTCCTGAGTCAGACAGACACACCATTGGTGCTGATTACAGGTACAGATCATTATGAAAAAGCGATCTATGGATTACTGCATGGCCTGGAAGACATTATCCGTTCACCATACTTTGCTTTTGAAGTGATTTTACGGATACGGGCGATTTTACACAGGATGGGAAGATCAAACATTTCCGCACCTCAGCATGGATTGGATATTGAGACTGTGTGTCTATGAAAATCATCCAACGATGGTAATTAAAGGAGTAGGTAGTAATGAAAAAATTATTTCGTATGTTTTATAGTTTCGCAGCAGCGTTGATCATCTCCGGTTTTGCGCTGATGGCATTACAGCCCGCTGTATCGGTATCAGCATCAGAGTCGGCTGTAAAGAAAACCGAGACCGAAACAACAGAACCGTCTGAAACACAGGAAGATGAGGACAATGGGAATGGTACAGAAACAGCCTCCCCGGAGCCTTCACAGACACAGGAGACTGAAACGCCGGATCCATCTGAAACGCTGGATCCATCTGAAACGCCGGATCTATCTGAAACGCCGGATCTATCTGAAACACCGGATCCATCTGAAACACCGGATCCTTCCGGACCTCCGGAATCGCAGGAAACGCAAACAACAGAACCTCCTGAAACATCCGGCACGAAGTCGATCAGTGCAAAAGCATTGACTGACCATTCATGTGACACATCGGAGTGGCATTTCGTAATAACCCAGGTATCCAGTGCTTCCCTGGCCCCCGGTTCGATAAACGTAACATGGACGAATGGTGCAACCCAGACCCTGTCCCTGGTTAAAGTAACAGGTGGTACGGCGCATTACTATGCTTTCAGCAACCTCGACAGTACTGTCCAGCGCGCAGCCGCTACAATTTATTCGGACTGGCGTGGCCAGTTCAACCTCAGTCATGGTCCGTGTAACTCTGATCCAACAGAAACAGAAATACCTACCGAGACTGAAACCCCAACAGAGGAACCCACGGATGAGCCCACAGAGGAGCCTTCGGCTACTCCTGATCCTATTTTCAGGATAAGTGTTGGTTCCTGTCTGCTTGAAGGAACGACAACATTCCGCCTGACCGGCACCAACAAAGGTGATGAGGGCACATTTCGCCTCCGTAATTATGGCACGGGTTATGTGATTAACCTTGGTACCCTGGCGGAGTCCGAGACCGTTGGCGGTTATAATTCCGAGTCGGTGTCAACAACAATTGAAGGTACTTACATAAAAGAAGCATGGAATGGTGATGCCTGGGTGGGTGCAGGTGGTACGCATACACTGTCTATAGTTGGTCACACTGCGAATGAGTTGTACTGCCCAACTGATCCGACACCCGAACCTACGGAAGAACCAACCGAGGAACCGACCGAAGAACCCACTGAAGAACCTCCTGAGGAACAGGGAGTCAACCCTGTCCTGTTGGATCAATGTGTACGGCCCAATAGTGACGGCACTTTTACCGCTCGCTTCTCCTACATCAATACGAATCCCTTTATCGTCACGATTCCGGTTGGTCCTGACAATTACTTAACTCCTGGACCTGAAGATCGTGGTCAGCCGACAAGCTTTGCCCCCGAGCAGGGTGAGGGTGCGAAATCAGCTAAGATTATTCTTGCTGATCCGGAAAGCAACCAATTCTTCATTATCTTCTCCGGTGGTCAACTGACCTGGACGCTTCAGGGAAGGTCAATAACGGCTGATTCAGGCGTACTGTGCCCGACATTTTCAGAGCCGGAAGATCCCGGCCCCCAATCTGTTCCGGAAAATGCAGTCAACACTGTAGTAGATCCTATTCTCATCCCGGATACAGCAGTCAGCACTGTGGCAGATCCTATTCTCATCCCGGTAACAGGTGTTGATAATCTGGGTGGTGCATCCTTGCCACATACCCTGGTATATTCGGGGTTTGGTCTCTTTGGAATAGGAATGGTGTTGCAAGGTATTTCCCTTCGGAAGCAGCGGAGGGTAAAATAGAGACAAACCAATGGTGTGTAATATTTTTCCGCCGGAGGATTGAGATCGGTGAAAGAACTTCAATCTCAGATTCATCAATGGATAAAGCAGAGTGCCCCGCTGAAAAGCGGGGTACTTATTCTTGTTGGCATTCTGCTGGCTGGTTTTGCGATAGTCAATATTGTTATCAAACTCAAGGTAGAAGAATCTCCCTTTGATCAACTGGACTCTGAAGAGCAGGGCTTTATTCCCTTCGTTGCTATTGCGGAGGTGGGTGGCCACGCACCTGACATGCCGGAAGCACTATCTTCAACAACCCCGATTCTCCCTGCTGAAGCCACGACAGCAGCTTCGGACTCAGCCCCGATTCCTCAGCCTGAAGAAGTCGATACAATTGTTCCAGTATCCCCAACACCTGAACCGATCTATATACCGGATCGCATTGTGATTCCCCACATCGGGCTGGATGCGCCTGTAATTCCAGCCGGGATAAGGGACATAGAGTATGAAGACCAGGTCTACGAGCAGTGGTTGGCTCCCAATGAGTTTGCAGCGGGTTGGCATTTTACTTCTGCAACTCTGGGAATACCAGGCAATACAGTCCTTAATGGTCACCATAATATTTATGGCGAAGTTTTCAGGCGGCTTGAAGAACTTGAGATCGGGGATGGAATTTTTGTTTACAGTGGAAATCGAATTTTTATGTATCAGGCAGCTACGAAGCTCATCTTAAAAGAACGTTGGCAACCGGTAGAAGTCCGGCTGGAGAATGCCCGTTGGCTTCAACCTTCCGGTGATGAACGGCTTACACTCGTTACTTGCTGGCCATATGAAAGTAACACACACAGATTGATCCTGGCTGCCCGGCCTGTTCGTTCCTATTTCGTGGAGGAACCAGAGCTGGAACAGTTGATTTCCCCTGAGATGTCCGAGTAGAAGAGAATTCCAAACAAGCAGGGACCGGAAGCGTTGAAACCGTTTCTTTTCCTGCGACTATCCAGCATCTGACCGGGTTTGGAGATATTGGTTCCATCTCATCCTTAGGCAAGCAACCCGCCTGAGTCAGTCCCTCAGCGGCGGGTTGTAAGCTCGTTGTAAGTGATTATCAAGTATGCTGGATGAGCATCATCTTCTGCGGGGATAAGGCTGTCTGTACACTGCCTGTAAAGATTACTTGAAATAATGCGTAATAAAATACGCGATATACAGGGATTGTTATTGCCTTGATGTGAAATACAACTGTACTGGGGAAAACAATAAAAATCTACCGTTCTGGATAACAGGCTGTAAAGAAAGGATTGGTTTTCAGAAATTGTCTTCCAAGCGCAAGAAAATTCAGGGAACTACTTTTTGAATCCGTTGTTCCTGGTTTGGGTTGACTATTCTGCATTGTGCTGACTGCCACGGACAGAGAGGTGAATGAAAAGGAATAAATGGTTTATTAGTATTTACTGATATCGCTGCTCATGAATTGAGGAACCTTTTTATGACGTACTGGAACGGGGGAACCTTGTCTCAAAACACAGACACAAGGCACAGGGGAAAATGGAATTGGGGGAGACTG
This sequence comes from Anaerolineales bacterium, assembly GCA_016927115.1. Taxonomy (GTDB): domain Bacteria; phylum Chloroflexota; class Anaerolineae; order Anaerolineales; family E44-bin32; genus JAFGNH01. Next base: position 6,415 of record JAFGNH010000078.1, read on the forward strand.
CTGGCAATTCTTGCCCAGATTATTATTCTGGCATTCTATCTTAAACCGATAACCATTCTTGGATTGATTGGAGCACTCAAGGATGTGAACTGGATGATGCTTCTGACTTCGATTCCGGTGGCGCTGGTGGGTGTATTCATTCGATCAGCACGCCGGCGAATTATACTTCGCCCAATTCATCATTATCCTCTTTCAGATCTCACCTCAGAAACCATAATCGCAATAAACAAAAAGCTGTACCATCCTGAACGTTACGTGATGAGGCAGCTCAGCCAGGTTTTGCAGAGGAAGTCGGGTGTGCCAGGATCGGTTTCAATCCCTTATCTTCTGCTTGATAGAGTTTTTGATTTTACTGCCGGATTCTTGATAACCCTGGCTGCAGTCTGTATAGCGCAAACTTTTTCCCTGGGGTTACGTATATTTCTTGTAATTGGACTTATATTACTCAACTTGATTGTTGCGACAATATTCATTCTGGCCCATTATTCACGGAATAAGCTCCGGTTAGGTTATCAATCACCTGTCCCTCTCAAAACAGCAGTCCGGGATGTCTTCCCAATCATCTGTGAGAGCCTCAGGATGATTACCCAGCCGATCGGCAGGCGGAAACGGGACATTCCAATGGCAGTACTGTTTACATCAACCGCAATAATCACCGACATGATAACGCTTTTCATTGCCGCGAAAGCAGTCTCTTTGTCCATGACTTTACCTGTCTTGTTTCTTTACTATGCCTTCTTGCTAATCATGTGGCTGCTTCCAGGATTCCCCGGTTTTCCTGGTCTTGCAGACTTTCTTTCTCTCTGGTTCCTGCGGCTGCTGGGTGTTCCTCTGGCTGTCTCGGCAATACCGATTCTGATTGTGCACTGCGTCTATGTTTCAGGGGCGATATGGGTGGCCGGCAGCAGCAGGATTATTAGGGGCATCAGGGATTTGAACAGAGCGATTGGCTCCGGCAGAAAACAAACGATTCCATCTCCTCCAAATCGAGAATGGTTCAATCAGAGCAACCGGGAGAAGGCGACCTTTCTCAGGAAAACCACACAGGTGGCTGACGATGGTGTAGAGAAAGCCCGGTTGTAGAACAAAGATGGAAACAGGGGAGAACCTGCCCAACTCCAGTTGAACTGAAAATTCACGATAAATACAATTTGAAGTGCTTGAATCTTCTGAAAGTATAGTTTCCCATGGTTTGTATATTGGGAATTGAGTGTTTTGGCCGGTTGCCAGTGGCAGAAGGGTGTTCTACAATCCTGATATGTCCATAACCAGACCCAGCAGGAGGGCTGATGGATCGGATTGGAATTCTCACAGGAGGAGGGGACGCTCCCGGGCTCAACGCGGTGATCCGTGCAGTTGTGAAAACAGCTGCAGGAGTTTATGGTATCGATGTAACCGGGATCCGTGATGGATTTGAAGGCCTTGTTCGCCCTGATGGGGTGTTCCAGCTTACCCCCGACAAGGTCAGGGGAATTCTTCCGCGCGGCGGTACAATTCTTGGAGCTGCAAACCGTGGCAACCCGTTTGCGATACGCACCGTTGTTGATAGTGAGGTGCAGATTGTGGATGCATCCGACCAGGTACAGAAACACATCGAAGACCTGGGGTTGGATGCATTGATTGTTGTTGGTGGTGATGGCACACTTCGAATAAGCCTCGAGTTGTTTGAAAAGGGATGCCCGATTATCGGTGTACCGAAAACGATCGATAATGATATCTCCGGCACAGAAATCACTTTCGGTTTTGATACGGCGGTCAGCATGGCTACAGAGGCTATAGATCGTTTGCACACTACAGCGGAAGCGCACCATCGAGTTATGGTGCTTGAGTTGATGGGGAGGGATGCAGGATTTATCGCTCTCCAGGCCGGTGTGTCCGGAGGAGCGGATGTCATTCTGATTCCTGAAATTCCTTTTTCCTACCCCTCCATTGCCAGAAAGATCAGAGAACGCGCGGAAGAGGGACGAACCTTCAGTATTATTGCAGCAGCCGAAGGCGCTTACCCGGCAGGAGAACAACAAGTCTATCAGGATGGCGAAAGCGCTTCGCAACAATCCCGGCTGGGTGGAATTGGGGCAGAGGTCGCTGAGGAAATCAGCCGTCTTTGTGGTGTAGAAGCCCGTGTTACTGTTCTGGGGTACCTGCAGCGAGGGGGATCACCAACCTGTTTCGATCGCTGGCTGGCAACCCGCTATGGTGCAGCAGCAGTCCGGCTGGCAAATCAACACAGGTTCGGACGAATGGTCTGCCTTCAGGGCGGTGTTGTAGGTGATATAAGTCTGGCTGAAGCGCTTGCAGAACCCAAGCGGGTTGGTCTGCATGGTGAGAGTATATTGACTGCACGAGGTCTTGGTATCTGTCTTGGGGATTGAATTTCGAAGGAATATTAATGGAAATGCCTGGCATGTGGAGAGGTCCATGGAAAGCAGGAAAATCAGCATCTCCCGTGAGGTTGGGGAAAAAATAAGGACAAAGATTCTGCCTGGTGCATTGTTTGCTGTCGCCCTTATTCTGATTGAAGCAGGCATAGGTGCATTTATGATTGGGAAGAATGCTGCCTGCCGGGAGGAAGCCGAAAGACTGAGGGAAAGGTTCGTCAGCAGTGATATGTGTATCTCAGATGAGGCCGGCAAGTTTGCAGAAGTGCTGTTTAGAGGTCCTTTCTTTATGATGGATTCGGAGGTTTCTCCCTGGGCAAGTTTGACATTAACGGCAGTCGTTTATGGAGTGATTGGCGGAGTTGCTTCACTTTTGCGTTTAAGATGGGGGTTTCTGCTTTTTCTGTTGATCCATTTAGTGCTGCTGGGGGCCGGGACACTCACAGGAATCCTGATGTTATATTCTCTCTAAGGCTTATCTTTTTCAAATAATAATGCAATAGCATCCCGCTCGGGTTGGGGCAGTAAAGGTTTAATCGGTTTTCCTTCCAGAAAAACACCCTGACCATCCTCGGCATATCCAATATCAGAGACGCGGATCCCGTTTTCACGGATTTGCTCTTGAACAACTACCGCATCCTGCGGCGCTGCTGCTATCAGCAGGGCACCGGAGGCGATCGCCTCCCACGGATTGATCTGCATTGCGCGGCATAAAAGTTCAGCCTCCCTGGAGATGGGAACCTGCTCCTTGTCGATAATGAGCTTCACATTCGCGGCAGCACTTAATTCCCACAGTGCGCCGGATAATCCGCCTTCGGTTGGGTCGTGCATAGCATGCACCCCGGAGAATCTCGAAGCGATTCTGGCTTCCGGCAGCACTGAGAGGCCCGGTTCATATAGAAATGAGCTGGCCTGTTTCAGGATCTCCGCTGGAACAGACTGTATCAGCCGGTCCCTGAATTCCTGGGCCAGGATACTGGCTGCTTCGATAGCGATACTTTTAGTCAGAAGGAGTCTGTCGCCGGGTTGCACACGGGCAGGTGACTTGAGCTGCTCTTTTGTTGTCGTACCGATCATTGTGCCGGAAATGATGGGGCGTCCCAATCCAGCTGTAACCTCAGTATGTCCTCCGACAAGTACAGCTCCGATGCTGGAGCAGGCAGACTCTATCTGACCGAAAATGGATCTGACAAGGGTGTCGTTGGTAAGGCCTTCCGGCAGCAGCAGTGTCGCTAAAAACCAGGAGGGTTGTGCTCCTGTGGTCGCGATGTCGTTTGCGTTTACATGGACTGCATACCAGCCGATGTCTGCTGCTGTAAAGGTAATAGGGTCAGATTTAACAACCAGCAGCAGATCCTGTAAATTGATTACAGCACAGTCGAGACCGACACCTGGCCCCTGAAGGACAGTATCGTTGGTGCTGATCTGTGAAAGTATGGTCTGCATCAATTCAAGGGGGAGTTTCCCCAAGAGCAGAGTGTGATCAGGATCTGTTTGTCCGGCTTCTGGTGAGGATTTCATGGGTTGTCTGTCTCTGGAGAGGAGATAGTCGCTTAAAAGATGGAGCCGTCGTCAGACGGCTCCTGGTTGACCGCTGCGGATCCTTTTATCCTGCGATAAGGAGGGATGCCGCAGCGGTCAGTTTAAAACGTAAGCTATTACTCATAGGCACCACCTCCTCATGATAGAGATAGCAATTTCAGGTGAAGAGGCTGTATCTTCAGCAGCATCTTCTAAAAAGATTAAATCATACTTGAATCCGAACGTCAATCAACACATCTCAACGTATCAACATGGCGTCACCGAAAGAATAGAACCGGTAGTCCATTTGCCTGGCGAGCTGATATGTGTTGAGGATACGTTCGCGTCCGGCAAAAGCTGAAACAAGCATCAGCAATGTTGAGCGCGGCAGGTGAAAATTGGTGATCAAACTGTCGACAACTTTAAATTGGAAGCCCGGCAAAATAAAGAGGTCTGTTGGCCCGGTAAAGGAAGTGATCCAATCGGGATTGGTAGCATGGGCTGCTGCTGTCTCCAGAACTCGTGTGGTTGTTGTGCCGACAGCAAAAATCCGGCCACCGTTGGCACGGGTTGCCCGCAGCAAAGCTGCGGTATCTTCTGAAAGGGAACACCATTCTGTGTGGATCGTGTGCTCCTGTGGATCCTGTTCTGTTACGGGTGCGAAAGTATCGAGACCGACATGGAGCGTAACGGCAGCCAGCTTTACTCCTCTGGTCCGGATTTTTTCCAGCAGAGGTTGGGTGAAGTGCAGCCCGGCTGTGGGAGCTGCCGCTGAGCCGTTTTGTCTGGCGAACATGGTCTGGTATTCGTCGTTTGATTGCAGCGGCTCATGAATATAAGGCGGCAGAGGCATTTCGCCGATGTCTTCCAGAAGCGGCACAATATCGCTGCTGAACCGAACGATCCTTCTGGAGCGGCTGTGCTCCTCAAGGATCTCTGCCTGAAGTGTTGGTGTGATCTCCAATTGCATACCGGGTTTTACCCGTTTGCCACCTGCCAGGGCTTCCCAGGTATCTGAACTGATTTGCTTCAGCAGCAGGATCTCCACCTGGCCGCCTGTGGGAATTTTCCTTGCTTTTAATCGGGCCGGAAGCACACGTGTGTCGTTAAAAACAAGGACATCACCTGTATTCAGGAACTCGGGCAGGTTGTGGAAGATGTTGTGGGATACAGCTCCGCTGGTCCGATCCAGTACAAGCAGACGGGAGCTGTCACGTGGATTTGCCGGGCGCTGAGCGATCTGTTCAGGTGGAAGCTCGTAGGAAAAATCATCTGTATTCATGTTGGAAGCTCCTGCTGATGGGCAACTGCAGCGCTGGTAATCATAAGCCATCCAGCGGGGAATATCCAGATGCTGTAAATGTATGAGTAGATGGGAACTATCATGGGCTGGATCTCAATTCTGGGCAATGTATCAGAAAGGTAAGGGTGGAGGGATGTATTGGGAGGAGTCTAGCAGAGTTACAGGTCAGGCAGGCGAGGCTGTGGTTGTTTCTGCTCAATGCCGAGATGATCATAGGCCCGCTGTGTGGCAACACGGCCTTGTGAGGTGCGTTCCAGAAACCCGAGCTGGATGAGGTAGGGTTCGATGACATCCATGATGGTGTCCGGTTCTTCACTGATCGAAGCGGCGATTGTCTGCAGCCCTACCGGGCCGCCACCGAATTTTTCTGTGACCGCACACAGTACTTTGCGATCGGCATCATCCAGCCCCATCTCATCGATATCCAGCAGGGTGAGAGCATCGGCTGCCACTGACCGCGTGATGTTGCCATCAGCCCGTACCAGGGCATAGTCGCGAACCCTTCGCAGAAGTCGCAATGCCACTCTGGGGGTGCCCCGGGAACGGCAGGCGATTTCGGCAATGCCATCTGGATCAATATCTGTAGCAAGGACAGAAGCCGCACGCTGGATGATTGCTTCCATAGCAGGTGTGCTGTAGTAATCCAGTCTGTGTACTGCTCCGAATCGGGCACGAAGTGGCGATGTGACCAGTGCTAATCGGGTTGTTGCACCGACCACAGAAATGTGCGGCAGATCAAGGCGGATGGAGCGGGCAGCCGGGCCTTTTCCAATCACAATATCCAGCGCAAAATCTTCCATTGCTGGATATAGAATTTCTTCGACTGCTCTCCCCAGGCGGTGGATCTCATCAATAAAAAGGATATCCCCTGCTTTCAGGTTCGTGAGGATTGCTGCCAGATCACCACCATGTTCGATCGCAGGTCCGGAGGTAATCGTGATATGCACATTCATTTCATGGGCAAGGATATGAGCAAACGTTGTTTTTCCCAGGCCGGGTGGGCCGTAGAAGAGAACATGATCGAGCGCTTCCTGGCGCGTGAGTGCGGCTTCGATGAGAATGGCCAGATTCTCCTTGACCCTTTTCTGGCCGATCATATCTGCCAACCGCTGCGGCCGGATGGAGGTTTCTTTTTGATCCTCATTTTTTTTCTGCGGTGTCACCAGACGCTGGTCTTTTTCGCTCATGTGTTCGATTATACCGGATTGTGTGATCTCTGGAAACGAAACCAGGCAGGCTCGTTACGGCAGGGAGATAATCTATGGATCTCCTGCGTCAGGCGCAAAAGGATGCCTGTTCAGGTACAGCATGCTGGAGATGGAAACGCTCAGGGTGCTCTCATAGTATCAGTGTTTTGATCTTTTCTGCCATTCCTCAAGGCCGCGGATGGAGGCACCAAAAAGAGCGGTTTCCGGATGCAGGATAATCCTGACAGGGATATTCTCCATGAAAGGCAAAAAACGGCCTTTTGCGGTAAAGGACTGCATGAATGTGCCGTCGTGGAGTGCTGATAAAATTCTTGGTGGAATCCCGCCGCCGAGATAGATACCTCCGGTAGCCAGCACTTTGAGAGCAAGGTTACCAGCCTCAGCCCCAAGAATGGAAATAAACATTTCGAGTGTCTTGCGGCAGATTGCAGGAGGATCTTCTTTTTGAAGGGCTGCGTTCACCAGCACGGGTGTTTGATCTTCGGCTTCCTGAAGTTGTTTCTCAAGCCAGGAAGGGCTTTCCGCATAACTGGTTTCTTTAAGGAAGGCATAGATATTGGGCAGTCCAATTCCGGAAGCCAGACGCTCATAACTGATATGGTCGTAGGACTTCCAGAGATATCGCAGCAGCTCGGCCTCAAGTTTGTTGGTGGGAGCAAAATCGGTATGCCCGCCCTCAGAAGGATAAGGCTGATAGGCTGCCCCGTTCCAGATCAGGTAACCCTCACCGAGCCCGGTTCCGGGCGCGATCACACCGATGGTGCCCCCATGCTGTGTTGTGCCCTGATTGAGTACCGCGAAATCGGAATCCTCCAGCACCGGTACTGCGGTTGCGGCAGCAACAAGGTCGTTAAGCAGTGTGACGGTTTTCATGTGCAGCTTTTTTGCAAGAGTATCTTCGGAAAGCTGCCATGAGAGGTTTGTGATGGAAGCCTCCCCATTTACCACGGGTCCAGCAACGCCGAAACAGGCAACTTCAATGGTATAACCAACCTGATCGAGGAAGGAATGAATGAGATCTTCAAGGCTTGAGAAATCCCGGCTCTGGAATTTTTCCTCGGCGAGCTTGTGACGTGGACCCTTTTCTGGAGAAAAAACCGCCAAATGGGTTTTAGTGGCACCTAAATCACCTGCGAGAATCATAATACCCTCCTGATCCTGAATTGATAGGCTGTTGATCGGTTCATGTTCTTACTGACCTTCTTTGTCTGGTAGTGAAAGGAGCTTGGCAGCTTCCTGGTCAACCAGCCATACAATCTTTCCGCTTATGGGCTGGATCAACTGAGCCGGATATCTGTCTGGATCCCGCGGCTCTTCGAAAACATGATGCAGGATTTCGCTTTTCTTATCCCCAAACACCAGGAAGGCAATTCGGCGGGCGTGATTCAGTGTCCGCGGGGTAAGTGTGATACGCCAGCTATTGAGTCGGGGGACGTAGGTGGAGGCTACCCAGCGCTGTTCGGTTGCTGACAAAAGTTCCGTGTGGGGAAAGAGCGAGGCTATATGACCATCCACATTCAGTCCGAGCAGGATGAGATCAAAAACCGGAGCGTTTTCACCGATACTGCTGAAATATTCCGAGAGTAACCTCTGATACTCTTCCACTGCAATTTCGGGGGGAAGTTCCCCTTTCACTCTGAAGATGTTCTTCGCTGGTAGTGGGACTTTATCGAGAAGAACTTCTTGCACCATTCTGAAGTTGCTGTCAGGGTGGTCTGGTCCTACAGCCCGTTCATCTCCCCAGAAGGTAAAAAGGTGCTCCCAATGTATCGAGTCGGCGATTAGAGGTGAAGCGAGCTGTTTGTACACGGAGCGAGGGGTCCGGCCACCGGAGAGAGCTATAGTACAGCGGCCTGTTTCCTCGATGCTGGACTGGATAGTGTCTCTGATCCAGAGGGCGGAAGCAATAGACCATTCGTCCAGATTTGCGTAGATTTTTACTTCAGTACTGGGATTATGAATCATCCTGGATTCCTATCTCTATCCCGGATTTGCCAGGAGAGTGGGGTTGTGCAGGATCTGAGATCCCGCAAGGAGGCCGTTGATTCCAGCCGGATAGAACTCCAATTCCGGTCCTTGTCCATCCTGCCAGGCCTGCAATATGGGATCGATCCAGCTCCAGGCCAGTTCGATTTCGTCAGCGCGCATAAACAATGAAGCGTCGCCGAGGAGTGCATCCAGCAGCAGTCTTTCATAGGCATCGGGCAGGATTGCACCGAATGCGGGCTCATAATGGAAATCCAGATTCACCGGACGCGTTTCTAATCCGCCCCCAGGAACTTTGGTAAGGAACTGGATATGGATCCCCTCATCAGGCTGGATGGAGAGAGTCAGTATGTTTGGTGAAAGGCATTCCTGCAGTTGGGGAGAGAAGAGAAAATGAGGTGGGCACTTGAATTGGATACGGATTTCTGTGCTCTTCTGTCCCATTCGTTTACCTGAACTCAGGTAGAATGGAACACTCTTCCATCGCCAATTATCGATCAATACTTTAATTTCACCGAAAGTTTCCGTTTGTGAATCCGCAGGAACACCCTGCTCCCCGCGATAAGCCGGAACTTCTTTGCCGTTGATGATACCGGATGTGTACTGCCCGCGGACTGTCTGCTCCCTGGCCTGGGAGCCCAGGATTGGTCGCAGTGTGCGTAAGACTTTTACCTTTTCATCTCGCAGTGCATCTGCTTCAAATGCTATTGGAGGCTCCATGGCAATGAAAGTCAGCAGCTGCAGCAAATGGTTCTGGAACATATCCCGGAGAATGCCGGATTTATCATAATAGGACCCGCGTGTACCGACTCCCAGCGTTTCGGAAACGGATATCTCGACTTTGTCGATATAGTTGCGATTCCATACCGGCTCAAATATGGCATTGGCAAAACGAAATATGAGTATGTTCTGGACTGTATCTTTTCCCAGATAGTGATCGATGCGATAGATCTGATTCTCAAAAAAGGATCTTTGAATTGCGCTGGTCAGGGCGACAGCGGTTTTCAGATTCGACCCATATGGTTTTTCGATAATGACTCGGCGCCAACCTTCTTCTTCACCCGTCATACCTGTCTCACCGAGGATGTCGGTCACGGTCTGGTAGAAACGGGGGTCCAGTGAAAGGTAATAGAGCCGGTTATCCGGTTTCCTCTTCTGTTGTGAAAGGGAGGAATCCAGACTGAGGTAGTCATCCCGGGATGTTACATCCCCGGAACGGTAGCTGATATGGTTTGAAAACTGATCCCAGGTTTTGGCGTCATAAGTGTGCGCGTAAAACTCCGTAAACGAGGCTTTTAACTTCTCTCTGAATTCCTGATCGCTGAATGGAGTTCTGGAAATGCCAATAATCTGACTATCTGGATGAAGCTGTTTTTTCCGATAGAGATCGAATAAAGAAGGAATAAGTTTTCTTCTTGTGAGGTCCCCTGAAGCTCCAAAGATTATGATGGTGGCAGGGTGCTGCATCACTTGGTTTTCGTTGCCGGGATTCTGGCCTGGTTCCGGAACTGCGAAGTGAACCATAGTTACTCTCCACTTTCCAGCGGGGTGCTGTCTATTAATACACATGAGTTTTTCTTCGTTTATCCATATTATGGCTTATCCGGTTTATAGGCGCAAAGGTTTGGAGATTGACTTATGTGGAAATTGGACTTCATTCTATACCGCGCCAACGGCGGATAGCTCCGACCGCTTTATCTTGACCATGGTGTAAAGCTGGCCGGTTAACGCTTCGCATAAGTAGTTTTATGGTGAAATTAAGTCATTCTGCCAATCTGCAGCACTAACGCAGATTGGCATTGTACTGTTGGCAGGGAGAGTTTTGACAAATCCGGCACTGTCTCTGCCGGAGCCGGAATCTGGTTTTTCCATGCTAATTCGGAACCGTTTTCATGTTTGACGAAGCAACGAGCGCAATCTATACTGGATCAGGGGAAAAAATCAGGCTGAAATGCTGAGAACCTGAACCAGGAGATGACGATGCTCGGACCAATTGTTACCCAGCTGCAGCGTATTCTGGAGCGAAAGGCTTCAAAAGTTCAAAGAGCGTTTCTGGAGATGAGTCAGGAGTTGGAGACTCTCAGTAAAAACACGATAAACCTCACCGGAGAAGAGCACCAGGCTACCATTGCCCGGCAGAACACGATTCGGGATCAGCAGCAGGGTATTGCTGAGGAAATCAACCGCTGGCGTGAATACGGCCGGTTAGCGATACAGCAGGGAACCGAAGAACGGATGCGCAGTTATATTCAGGAGATTCAGGAGAAGGGGGATGATGAGCTTATAAAAGAACTTGAAGACCTGATTTTTCAGCTTGATCACCCTGAAGAAATCCTGAAACGGCTTGAAGAGGCCAATCAGAGAAGGGACAGCGGAACACCGGTAGGGCGTCTGATCGAACGTGCAAGCACTGTCTATGACATGCGCAGTGAGAACAACAGCGCTCGCAAGGAAGCTGCGTTTGAATTTGCCAATCGGCAGGGGGTTATTCAGGATGAAGATATCCTGGCAGAACTGGAAAGCTATATTGACGATGAAGATCCCTATATACAGGAAACTGCACAACTTACCGTGATACAGATCTATCGCCTGAAAGCATTACAGCTGGCTGATATCCGTGAATCCCATAAAGCTGTAAAACGGCTTACCGAGATATCCAACCCAGCAGTTGTTCCAGCTCTGGTAGAAATTATGGAAAAACCACGCAAGGGATACCTCGAAAGAGATGGCGCAGTTGTTGAGGTGGACAATGTACGCTCACGTCAGATTGCACTGCTGCGATTGGTTGAATGGCATACAGCGGAAGCACAAAGAGCAATCTACATGCGCCGGTTTGATCAGAACAAAGACATTGTAAGTTTTGTTGAAAAGGCACTTGAAATGTTTCCGGAAGAATGGGATGGGACGTTACCCAAATCAGAAGGTTCGGATTGACGGACAGGTTCGGTTTTTGCTATAATGACGCCACAATTTAAATACTGGAATCCGGGAAGAGTAGGTTTCCCAGCGCTTACAGAGAAGGAACGGCCACAGGTTGAGAGCTTCCGAAGCAGCAGAATCCGAATGTCGCCCGGTATATTCGTCGAAGAAACCTGTATTTCCAGAGGGAGTAGAACGACGCGGGGAGCCCGTTACAGCCTTTCCCGGGATAGCCGGGAGCTGAGTGTATCCGTATTTTTACGGATAAAGCGAGGTGGTACTGCGGAGGAAAATCCTTCGTCCTCGAGGACGAAGGTTTTTTTGTTAAAATGACCTGTGATTTTCGTGTTTCGGTAATCTCACTATCTGAGAGAGAGTGGATTTGAGGTAAATCAATGACAGAATTCATGCTATCAAAAACCTATGATTTTCAGGCTGTGGAAAAACGATTATATGAATGGTGGGAAGAATCAGGTTTCTTCAAGCCTTCTGAGGAGCCTGATGGAGAACCATATGTGATATCCATGCCACCTCCCAACGTAACAGGTGAATTGCATCTGGGACATGCCATGTTTGTTGCGCTGGAGGATATGATGATTCGATACCAGCGTATGAAGGGGAGGGATGCGCTCTGGGTTCCCGGAACGGATCATGCCGGTATCGCTACACAGCTTCAGGTGGAAAAACACCTGCTTAAAACAGAAAACCTGCGTCGTGATGACATCGGGAGGGAAGAGTTCCTGCGACGTACCTGGGAGTGGAAGAAGAAGCACGGCGGGATGATCACCAACCAGCTGCGGCGCCTGGGTGCTTCCTGCGACTGGTCGCGTGAACGTTTTACGCTGGATGAAGGTCTATCCAGAGCAGTCCGGGAAGCTTTCTTCCAGTACTATAAACAAGGCTTGATCTACCGTGATTCCTACCTGATCAACTGGTCGCCGGGGTTGAAGACTGCTGTCAGTGACCTTGAAGTGGAATATACGGAAGAGCAGGGTACACTGTACTATTTCAACTACCCGCTGGCCGATTCCGATGAAAATATTCCGGTTGCGACAACCAGGCCGGAGACCATCCTTGGCGACACTGCAGTAGCGGTGCATCCTGAGGATGACCAATACCGGCACCTGATCGGAAAATCCTGCCTGGTACCGATTCTGAATCGTGAGATTCCTGTCATTGCGGATGATTATGTGGACCGTGAGTTTGGAACGGGCGCCCTAAAAATCACACCTGGCCATGATCCACATGACTATGAAATCGGCGCCCGCCATGAGTTGGCAGTGATCAATGTACTCAACGAGGATGCCTCCATGAATGAAGAGGCCGGACCGTATGTGGGACTGGACCGCTACGAGTGCCGTTCAAAGCTATGGGCGGATATGGAGGCGGCTGGACTGACGATACGCAAAGAAGCCTATACCATGCAGGTGCCGCGCAGTCAGCGTGGTGGTGAAGTGATCGAGCCGATGGTTTCCACGCAGTGGTTTGTGCGCATGGAACCTCTGGCCAAACCGGCATTGGAAGCAGTCCGCTCCGGGAAGATCAAGATTATCCCTGAGCGGTTCACCAAGGTTTACTATAACTGGCTTGAAAATATCCGCGATTGGTGCATTTCCCGCCAGCTGTGGTGGGGACACCGTATCCCGGCATGGTATTGTATCGACTGCGATCATATTACCGTGGCTATAGAGGACCCTGACCGCTGCGAATCATGCGGCTCCACAAATATTGAACAGGATCCGGATGTGCTTGATACCTGGTTCTCTTCAGGGCTGTGGCCATTTTCAACACTTGGCTGGCCTGAAAAAACGGAGGATCTGGCTCGTTTCTATCCCACCACAATGATGGAGACCGGCTACGACATCCTGTTCTTCTGGGTTGCGCGAATGATTATCTCCGGGTTGGCTTTTACAGGAGAGGTTCCGTTCACCGAGGTGTATCTGCATGGCCTGGTGCGTGATGAGCAAGGCCGGAAAATGAGCAAGACACTTGGTAACGTGATCGATCCTCTTGAGGTCATGGATACCTTTGGTACCGATGCACTTCGCTTCACTTTATTGACCGGATCAACACCTGGGCAGGATTTGAATCTGAGTTTGAAACGGGTGGAAGCAAATCGTAATTTCGCTAATAAGTTGTGGAACGCCGGGCGCCTGATCCTGCATTCCATCCAGAACGCTCCAGCTGTTTCCAATCAGGAGCTTTCATATACACTTGCGGACCGCTGGATTCTGACACGGCACAACCAGCTGAAAAAGGACGTTGAACGATTGTTTAACTCCTACCAGTACGGGGAAGCAGGTCGCCAGATTTATGATTTCTTATGGAGTGAATTTGCGGATTGGTATCTGGAAATTTCCAAGCTCCAGATGGCTGAGGGAGGTGAGAGGGCATGGCGGACAGCTTCCACAATGATGAAAGTGTTCGATGAGTGCCTGCGTATGCTGCATCCGTTTACGCCGTATGTTACTGAGGAGCTTTGGGGCCACCTGAAGAATGCCTGTCAGGCGCAGCCAGCAGCTTATTTGCCTGACGGAGGGTGGGGAAAAGCTTTGATGATTGCCAGTTGGCCGGAGTTTGATGAGGATTTTGAGGATGCTGATTCGTTTGAACTTGTGAAGGATCTGGTGCGATCGATCCGTAATATCAGGGCCGAAAAGAATGTTCCAGCAAAACGACAAATCCCCGTATTCATCCAGGCGGGAGACAGACAGGAACTGCTGCAGAGCCAGGCTGATGTTCTTTCAACACTGGCACGGTTGGACCCCGAGCAGCTAACGATAGTGGATCAATTGAAAGGTGTGCCGGAGAATGCGGTTCCTCTGGTTGTGGGAACTGTTGAGGCATATCTGCCTTTGACAGGAATGCTGGATTATGAGCAGGAGCGCGAGCGGCTCTCTGATGAATTATCCTCAAATGAGGAGCAGGTCCGGCGCCTGGAAAAACTGCTGGCAGGGCCATTTGCAGATAAAGCTCCGGCTGAGGTTGTCGCCCGGGAGCAGGAACGGCTGCAGGAGTTCCAGGAAACAGCTGAGCGGCTGAGAGCGCAGCTCATTGGATTGGGTGACAGCCAGTAAAAACTGAAAACAGGCAGGCGGTCTATATCTCGCCTGCCTGTTTTTGCGCTGTACAGCCGGTTTGCATGTGCGATGCTTTTTTTTGAATCCATCTATTTAGGGATATCTGTTAAGTAGATAAAGGAGCCGTTGTCCAATCAGCCCCACGTGTCTGATCGCCTGGGATGATAGAAAAAACCGTGAAAATCGCCCGGAGTGTTATGATATACTCTCTCCTCTAGAGGACATATGAGAAAATCGACACCTGATATTTTGCGCTGGATTTCGGTAGCATTTCTGATAGCCGCTGTGGTGACCATTTTTTATGAGCTGGTCAGCTACAGCCGCAGCAGGGCGGTGAACCCTGAGACGATGACGGTGGCGGGTGTGCCGGTGGGGGGATTAACCAGAGAAGAAACCACCGAACGGCTTGTGCAGGTATATGGAACCGACCTGGAGCTTTACTATGGTGAGGAGCGTATTCTGTTGAATCCTGCTGCAGTGGGTTTCAGCCTGGATACCGAGGTTATGATTGCCGCTGCAGAAGAACAGCGATCTGAGGCTGCTTTCTGGCAGGGTTTCTGGGATTTCCTCTGGAATCGCCCCGCCGAAGAAGTCTCGATCCCGCTGCGTTCGGAATTTTCCGCGAGTCAGTTGGAAACGTTCCTGCAGGATATTGCAGTACGCTATGATATTCCACCTTTACCACCTGAACCAATTCCGGGGAGTCCGACTTTTGGCCCCGGAACTCCGGGCAAGGTATTGGATATTGAGCGTTCAATCGATCTCATTGCAGAGTCGCTGAATGATTCTGAAAAGCGTTCAGTGGTACTGGTGCTGGATCAAGAGACACCCCTTCGGGCTACGATGCAAACACTTGAGATTCTGATCAAACAGAACCTTGATGTTGAGGATTTCGATGGGCTTGCATCAATCTACATTCGGGATCTGTGGACAGGTGAAGAGCTTCATTTTTCGTATTATCAGAATGAGGATATTCCGGTCGAACCCGATATTGCCTTTACAGCAGCTTCCACTAACAAGATCAGCATCATGCTCTCCTATTATCGCTATTTTGATTTGCCCTTTGATGCGGAAGCCGAACGTTGGGTGCGGGAGATGATCACAGAATCCGGCAACGATCCTGCCGACTGGTTGATGGATCGTATGACAGACCTGGGTGAACTGCCGGGCCCGTTGATGGTTACCCGGACGGTCAACGAAGACCTTGGATTATCCAATACGTTCATCGTGGGGTTCTATCGCACTTCACCAATCCTTCGGATTATGGAGACACCTGGAAACCAGCGGCCGGATATATTTACCAGACCGGATCCTTATAACCAGACCAGTGCAGGTGAAATTGGACTGCTCCTTTCCGATATTTATGCCTGCGCGAATAATGGGGGTTCGCTTCTTGCTGCCTTCCCGGGAGAGATCACATCTCAGGAGTGCCAGCAGATGCTGGATATCATGAGTGAAAATTATCTGGGTTCTCTGATTCAGGGTGGTGTTCCCGATGGCACCCGTGTAGCCCACAAGCATGGTTGGACACAGTCCCCTCTGGATATGGTCAGCGATGCAGGAATTGTCTTTAGTCCCGGCGGCGATTATGTACTTTCGATATTTTTGTGGAATGACCCCGAAATGATCTGGACGCCGACATCACGTATTGTGGCCAATCTGAGCAAGGCAGTTTACAACTATTATAATTCCCCCGTTGAGGAATAATCTGTATATGTTAACTTGTCCCGGGCTGAATGAATCCTTCGCATTCCTTGGCTGGTGAATTGTCCAAATATGTATTATGCAAACAGCATTCGTTGTTGCAGGAGCTTTACGGGGCAACTTCAAAATAGAAACGCTTGTGAGTTGTTTGCTGGTGAAGGCCCTGCTCGGCAGGAATCCATTTCCGATCGGCCAACTGAAGACTGCTCCGATCGCTCCTGTCGTTACGACAGATGGGGGTGAGACTATTTCATCACATACTATACCCCCCCGGTTTTCTTCAGGAAGAAAATCCCCCTTCGTTTTGTAACGAGACTCAGTGGAGAATACAGTTTAAAGATGGACGATAATCAGGTCAACCTGCTGACAACTTCTATCCCATTCAGGTTCATGTGGTACAGGAAAATGGCATGAAGCAGGTCGGCGTCGTGGGGCAAGGCACCTGCTTCCAGGGCTGTTTCCACAGGCATGTCATAGGTGTCCACTGCGTTGGCCGGGACTACAACACGCCGCTGGGTCTGGTTTGCATTCGCTTCGAGCTTCAAATGCATCGCAAGCTGATAGGTACATAGGTCGGTGCAATCTCCAACAACGATGAATGTTTCCATTTCCGGGTGTTCTCGAAGCCAACGTGGCAAGCCTGTGTTTAGCCCGGATTGAATCGAGTTCTTTTCAAAGACAGGCAGATCCTCATAAAAAGGCAATGCCTGAATCTGTGCGACAGATTCTGCCTCTTCGGTACCCCGGATGCAGTGTGGTGGGAACTGCCCGAATTCGACCGCATCTGGCTCGTGTGCATCCTGGATCAGCAGAAGGTTGTGTTCGCCATGATCCCAACACCTTTGTAAAATATCTACAACAGGCTCGACAATCCTGTTAACACGCGGGCTGGCAAGTGGACCGGTGACACAGAATCCTTTTATCACATCGACAGAGAGTACAGCAGTGGTTCCGGGTGAAGTGATTACTGATTCCAGCGGTAGTTCAGGAAGCTCCGCCAACCAGCAATGGAGGTAGTTCAGAAATGGGAGGCTGTTTTTAATCCAGTTAATTTCTTGCATTGTCAGTCCATTCAAAATATCTGTTAAAATTTTCGTTATCGGCAGGAATCATTCCTGCTCGATAGGGTTTCCCACGCTAATTGTACCTGCTCAGGGAGGTTTTTGGAGGATATTTTCTCGATACCCCGGTAAATATTTAGTTTCACACTACTGCTTTTTCCGGTATCTGTTCTGACCAGTGTTTATCCCGGCTATTCTTATTGCTCTGCGCTGAGCGTTTTTTCCTGTGAACCGTGTAGATTGATTTGAATTCCTGAACGAGCTGGTGTTCTCTCATGTAAAAGCTCCAGAACTTATTCTACACTGCTGCGAATGAAAGATTCCATCGATGTGATGGTGAAATCAGGCAGGATCGATAAAAGCGCTCCGGTATTGCCGATAAAATCAGCCTGATTAAAATATTCCAGCATCCCGGTTTTGGAAACCATCACAGGGTTCGTTTTACTCATGATTGGCAAGGCCAGCTTGAGCATCGTCATCCAGGGCTGGGCACCACTTGGACGTACCTTCTTGCCTATAGACTCTGAAAATAAACGGGCAATGTCCTTCATGCTGCGCGGTTCGGGTTCAATCACATCGACAGCATCGTTGAGGGGACCGTGTTTCTTGAGCAATTCCACCGCTGCACGGGCCTGATCCTTCTGTGTTGTGAAACTGTATGCATGGCGGGTGGAGAGTGGAAAGAAGAAGACTCCTGCTTTCAGGAAGACGGGTGCAAGGTTGAGGACATCTTCCATGTAAAACCCGGCCCGTAACGAAGACCAGGGAATATCACTTTCAGCGAGGAGGGTTTCGATAATACGTTTGCTATCGAGAAGAGGGATGCCGGTAGGTTTTTCCTTCTGAAGGACTGATGAAAAAATCAGATGGGGGAGTCCGGTTTTTTTTGCAGAAAATGCGGCGGTTCGGGCAGCTTCCAGTTCAATCGAAAAATCGTTGTTGCCGCCGATAGGCGTGATGAGGAACGCAGCCCGGGAGCCCTGCATACATGTAGATACGTCTTCTTTGTTGAGCATACTTCCACGCAGAATTTCGCAATCAGGATATCTTGCCTCAAGCAGCTCGGGATTTCGCGCAAGGATCCGTACAGTCAGACCATGCTGAATAAACGTGTCGATGAATACCTTTCCGATATGCCCTGTACCCCCCAGAATAGTGATGATATTTGCAGATGGCATTACACAACCTTTTTTGAATGCCCATCAGGATAACAAAACACAAATTTCTCCTGATGGTTTGGAGATCCGGGATAGTCAGACACGTGAATAATCGTTTTCACAATCGGGGTTCTGTTCCTGAAAAATATCAAAGCGAGTGATCCTGTCAATACGTTTACCTTTATTTTTTTCAGACAAGACTTCTGCTTCAATAAAAATCAGGTGTGGGGGGGGGTGGCGGAAAGCTTGAATCAGGGCAAAATCCGTGGCGATAATTTCCCCTTCAGCTGCCTTGCTCTGCAGCTCATTGTATCCGAACCATCGGACCGGGCCTTCATATTTTTCCTGGGCTGTTCCTCCAGCCACACGCAGCTCGCAGACAAAAAGCACGTAATGACCTCCGGGAGTATTCTGATCGAGAGGGAGAATTCTTTCATTCATAATACCGCGGAGTGAGTGGAAAGATGTACACAACCCGGTTTCCTCCATGACCTCCCGGGCAACAGCTTCTTCAAGACTCTCACCGAAGTCCCATTTTCCGCCGACCATACCCCATTTGTGCATGTAAGGGGGTTTGATTCGCTGGATAAGCAGGTAGGCATCGGGTGGGTAAGCAGCTTCCCGTTTTGTAGTGCGCAGGATTGCGATAATGGAGGGGACAGGACGTACCTGAGCGTGCCAGCGGTGTTTTGAAGGCAGTTGAGGAAGCTCTGATATATTGGGTGTAAGGTCAGAGGTCATAATATCTCCACAAGGAACGCAGGCGGCAGTGAAACATATCATTTCCATGAAAAGCCAATATATAAAAAGTTGGTTATCCAAGTATACACTTGAAAAGTATAGTTTTTTTACCGTTCCGGAAGGTTTCCCTGCCAGGGGCAGGATCCAAAGAATCTATCGAAAACAGGATAGAAGTAAGAACAAACTAACCTTGCGGTAAAAGGATCCCTGGAACCTGCCCGTACAAACCCCGGGAAGGTTTCCCTGCCAGGGGCAGGATCCAAAGAATCTATCGAAAACAGGATAGGAGTAAGAACAAACGAACCATACGGTAAAAGGACCCCTGGAACCTGCCCGTACAAATCCCGGGAAGGGCTGTCCTGGTCTATCTGTTGTTTCTTATCAACAAGCAATGCAAAATCCGTGTAAAAAAATTTTGACAAAAATCAATTCTTAATTCAATCTATAGAAAAGGGACCCTGGAGGTGGAAGTGATGCTGCTTTATGCTTCTATGATTACTGCGGTTATCCACTGGCAGGCACAGGGGATCAAGAATCGAACAATCATTGTTATAACCAAACCGCTCATGATGATGTTTCTGATCAGCTGGGTCATTTACACAGGATGGTTCCAGAACCATCTGCCACTCATGCCGTTGTTATGGTTCGTTCTTGCATTGGTTTTCGGTTTGGGGGGTGACATTTTTCTGCTCCTGCCTGGGAAATGGTTTCCAGTTGGATTGGGTTACTTCCTGCTGGGTCATATCTGCACAATCATTGGATTTGGAGGTTGGATTTCCACCAGATCACTCGGGGTCTGGCTGATTCCTGCCAGCCTGGCCCTGCTGGCTGGATTGGTCTGGATGCTGCACAAATTGTTTATCGGGTTGACAGAGAAAAGACAGCGAACCCTGCGCGGTCCGGTCACGGTTTATGCTCTGGCATTATTCTATGTACTCTTCCTGGCTGCATCTCGTTTATTTGATCCGGAGTGGAGTAAAGTTCCAGCAGCACTTGTAACCAGTGCTGCATTCTTGTTTCTTCTTTCCGATAGTATGAATGCCTGGCACCGGTTTGTATTTCCCATCAAGCATGGCCGGGTGTGGATTATGGTAAGCTACCATCTCGCCCAGCTTGGTTTTGCGACAGGAATCATTGCACACCTGACACATGGCTGGATGAAATAAATCCCGCCATAGAATAACAGTGATCCACCAGATAATCATGGACAGAGACCGGATTAGATATTATTTCATGTTTTTACCCATATTATATTTTATTGCACAGTGTTCAAAATTATGTGGATAAATGGAATTGATGGTGTATATTTTATGATAGATAATTGAACATCCACAAAAATTTCATAGGTACCCGGAAGTCAGTTTCAACATCCTCAATCCAGGAGGGGACATGCATCGCTTAAGAATCCGATGGCTGCCAGGAATCATATGTGTATTTATCTTTTGTGGAGGATGTACATCACTGGATCAAGTAGGTGATTTGAACAAGCCTGATCCCGTTGCTCTCCGTTTCTTTGACTGGGAGGATGATATTCCTGAATCAGTGTTTCATGCCTTTGAGGATGAAACTGGAATAAAAGTAGAATATTTGCCTTTCAGTTCTATGGAGATGGCACGGGATGCAATTCTGGCTAACGATCAATTTGATTTGGTTGTGTTTGAAAGTGATTTCATTTCCGAACTCAATCAAGCCGGGGTGCTTTCCGAACTGGATCATTCACTTCTGAGCAATATTTCGTATCTATCGCCTGATTTCAGAGATCTTGATTATGATCCCGGGAACCACTATTCGGTTCCCTTTCAATGGGGATCGACCGGATTAATCATTCGAAGTGACCTGGTTGAGTTTATTCCTCAGAACTGGCTCGATCTCTGGCGGGATGATTTGGGTTGTGTTATTGGAGTTCGTGAGGGAGCACCCTATGATTTTATCGGTATCGTTCTGAAATCACTGGGGTATTCAGCGAATTCAGAAGACAGGGATGAATTGCTGGTTGCATTTGAAAGGATAATGATGTTGGAGGACAGAATTCGACTGGTGGATTATTCCTCTGAGAGAGCAGTTGAACCTTTACTGAGTGGAGAGATCAATACTCTGATTGGATGGTCTGAGGATTACTGGTTGGCAAAGGAAAACAGTGAAGATATCGAGTTTGTGATTGGTATAGAAGGTGCTCTGCTTCGGGTAGATAATTATGTGATTCCATCCAGTTGTGAACATCGGCAGGAAGCTCACATGTTGTTAAATTTCCTGATGAGGCCGGATATTGCAGCTGAAATTTCAAACTGGAATTATTACGCTTCAGCCAATCTGGCAGCCGAGGAATTTATCGAAGAAAAAATTCTACAGAGTCATATCGTTTATCCGTCCCCCGAAGATATGAGGGATGCAGAGGTTTTTCTGCCACGGAGTGATGATTCCGACCAGTTAGTCCTGTTGATCTGGGAGGAATTTCTGGCTGAAACCGGTGTGAAGTAAGGACGCTTGAATAACATATACATAATCATTCCAGCAGCTTGAAGTAGACTGCCTCGGAATTGAAAGAATATTCGCGGCAATAGCCTGGTGTATTTGATTGAGTACTGAATATTACTGAACAACCATCCCCTTGCGACCCCTAAAAAGGCTATCTGATTCAATGACAAGAAATTGTTCTATGTTTTGATGGTGTCCTGGTCTTTCATTGGCAAGCATACCCGTTTTGGGCGTTATGTTTATGCAGTCGGCGGAAATGCGGAGGCTGCCAGACGTGCTGGCATTGATGTGTATCAAGTGAGAAAGCTGTTTTTTTGATATCCGGTTTTATGGCCGGGTTTGGTGGCATCATTCTGGCTTCCCGTCTTCGTTCCGTTGACACGAATACCGGGGGTGGTAAATTGTTGCTGACTGCCATTGCTGCTGCAGGCATCGGAGGAGCAAGCCTTTTTGGCGGGCATGGAAAAGTCTCCAACGCACTGCTTGGTGCATTGATCGTGACATCTGTGGAAAACGGGATGGGCCTGGTGGGGCTTCCTCCAGGGGTTAAGTTTGTCATCAACGGCCTGGTGCTGCTGGCAGCGGTAATGCCCGACGCTTTCTCTAGTCACGGGAGTCCAAAACCTGACTAATTCTCTTCCGGAAAACGCCTGTATTTCTTGGTGTCTCTGAATGTATGGTTGAATTATGGTTCAACGTTTCCAATTTCCTGTATAAGCAGAACCTGACTGCTGAAAAAATTGACAATTCTTCTTTTTTCATCCACTCTATTGGTGTTCTTTCTCTTCTTGACTATCACAAGGAAGTGCGCCTGGACGTGTTGATACGGCCTGGTCGGACATTACATCTGCAGGATCGTTCTTCCGTCAGTATCTGTGGCTGGATTCTGTTCAGTATCTCTGGCAGGAAAAGCAGGGCAGGGTGAAAGGAAATACAATGGCGACATCATCACGACGAAAAGCTGCATGGATTTTCCTAATTCTGATTGGGATTGTTGTTGCCGCTCAGTATCTGGCAACAACTATTCAGCAGGATTCGGGCAGGGTACGAGTAAGCAATGTGACCTATCCGAATGCGAATGGCATTACGATCCGTGCGAAACTGCTGATACCGGCGCTTCTTGCAGAAGGAGAAACCGCACCGGGAGTGGTGTTTGTGCATGGATATCAGAATAACCGGGAGACCAGCGACCCGTACGCGATTGAGCTGGCCCGACGAGGTGTGGTGGTCCTCAGTATCGATGCTATAGGCAGGGGAAATTCGGGCATTCCTGGTGATTTGGAAGATCCGGAGTTTGATGATACCTATGGAGCCAGGACATCACTGGCGTATCTGCGATCGCTGTCTATGGTCGACTCATCGCGTACCGGGTTGATGGGGCACAGCCTGGGTGCGGAGATGGTTTACGCCATCGCCCTGGAGGATGAAGATTTACGCGTTTTGGTTATTTCCGGGTTCGGTTATCGCAGCGATGCCACAACAGATCGCCCTGCCAATATGTTGATGATCCTGGGCAAGTATGATGAATACCGTGAGCGCATGACCGGTACACGTGATTTTGAGAACGAGTGGATGCACTCAGAGCAGACCCGGGCGGCATTTCCGGTTCTGGACCCGAGGATAGGGGAAACTTATGGTAACTTTGCAGACGGTACTGCTCGTCGTGTGTTCATGCCGAGAGTCACACATGTGCAGGAATCGCATAACGAGGCAGCTGTCGCAGAGGCAGTTGAGTGGATCGGGCAGGCTCTGAAGCCGGATCCTGATTTCTGGATACCAACAGAAAAGCAAATCTGGCCGATGAAAGAATACGCGACTTTTATCGCTATGTTGGCGGCTGTATTTTCCATTCTTCCGCTGGGCTATCTGCTTCTACAGACGCGAGCGTTTGCGAGTCTGCAGGGAATCGGGGAGGGAGAATATGCCTGTGCTCCTGCCGGAACAGTACGACACGCAGCGATCAATGGTGTGTTGATGCTTCTATACCTCCCACTGGTCCTGGTGATTTTTGGTTTCCATGTCTATGTCTTACCGATTGATAAAGCTTTCCCGATGATGATGGTCAATGGAACCGTCTTCTGGTTCCTGGTAATCAATCTTATCGGCTTCCTTGTTTTCAGGAGATGGTCAAAAAAGGAGGGTGTCTCCTGGAAAGACCTTGGTATTTCGCAGACAGAAAGGGGGTTCAGCCTTAACTGGAGCCGGATCGGAAAAAGTGCGCTGCTGGCGCTGCTGCTGTTCGGGTTTGTAGCTGCCTTTGAGCATCGGCTGGAAGCAATGTGGCTCGTTGATTTCCGTTTCGTATTTCCATTCGCCAGTGACTTTACCCCCTATCGTTTTCTGATGTTTTTACTTTATCTTCCCTTCCTGTTGGTCGGATTTATCCAACTCGGCATTTTCCTGAATGGTCAACTCCGCCCGGCACCTAAAAGCACCTGGTTCTGGACATTCCTGCACCGGACAGGTCGGGGTTTGCTGGCAATGCTTATCCCACTCCTGATCCACCTGGCACTTCAATACATACCCCTCTTTACAAGCGGCTTTATTCCATTTGTGGGGCCTGGCGCCGCTCTGGTGGGCTTTGTTTTGAATCTGGTCCATATAGCGATTGTGCTTGTGATGATGATTCCGATCTCGACGTTTTTCTACCAGGTTACAGGTGATATTTATACAGGTGCTTTTCTCAACGCCCTGCTGGTTGCCTGGATGTTTACCACTTCGTCGGTTATTGCTCCCATTCCGGTGTGACCTGGACTGTCCGGGCTGGATACCCGGCCTTAACTGCAGGGAAATAATCTCACGCATGCTGTATGCACGGGTCCAGAGGTTATCCTGGCCGAACTGACTGTTCCCCGTCCGGGATCAAATCGGGTTTGGTAACGCAGGACCGAGCCGTCTCCTCCCGGGAGAAAGCGGCAGGGGTATTGTTATTGCATCCAGCACTCTCCCCCTCTGTGACAGGAATCGATATAGCACTTATGCGCTGAAGCAGTTCAAGACTGGTGCTTTCTCCCAATGGTTCGCATGGTTTGAATGTCCTGCCTTTGCATCGAGGATCAAGGAGGTGGGTGCTTTTATGTTGAATTCATAGAAGATATACAGTTTCTTTACTGCTCATAGACGCTATATTTTTTATCATGGGGGGACAATCTATCGTAAACCCCGGATGTACCGGAGCAGATAGCAGCAGACTGTTCTGGCAGGCGGCAGTAATGTATGTGTGATGGCAGGCTTACAAAACTTCTGTTCAGTCGGTGAACGGGTTATCCTTCCCGGTGTTTTTGTAAAGAATTAATGGGGGGCTTTTCTCATCTTCATGAGCAGAGCCACTGCGGTCTCGCGGAGGCGGTTGGCAACATATCAGGAGGAGTATATAGATGAGCAGCGAGAATCGTAAAGGGTTTGCTGAATATTTTATTCCGGACAAGGCAAGGGAAGATGATTACCAGCACAGTCTGGCCAGAAATGTGCTGGGTGTTTCTGTTCTGATGGCTGGAATAGCTGTAATATTTTCCGGAGTATATTTTCTCTTTATGCATCCAACTGGTGGAATCCTTATTCTGATTTTTTTTCCGGTGATTATCCTTACACCCTTTGTAATGCGATGGACCGGGTCAATTCAGGCCGGAGGTTTTATAGCAACTTTTATCATGTGGGCTGTCCAGCTGGGCTTGTCATACTCCACAGGTGGTATCCATGCGCCGAATACTCTGTGGTATGCAACGGTTCCGTTGATCGCCGCAGTGGTCAGCGGCATCCGGGGAGGAATTGGCTGGTCTCTCTTAAGCATCTTTGCTGTAGTGGGTTACTTTCTGGCGGATCGCAGTGGGACCAATTTTCCGGTAATGTATACTCAGGAACTTTCAACAGCTCAGGCGACCTTATTTACCATGCTTGTTAATGCCGGGCTGGCATTGTTCATTGGTTCCTTCAGTGTGTATTCTGAATTCAACAAGAAGGGGGCTTTTCAACAGGTCAGGAAGCAGCAGGAAGAGGTAAAGCATAAGGCTGTTGAGCTGGAAGCAACTGCGAACTCTCTGCATATAGAAAAGGAAAACAGCGAAAAGATAATCCACGAGGTCATCGAAGTTATCAGGAAGCTTGATTCGGCTAGCAGTAAGTTGAATGTTGCCGCAGGGCAGGCGGATGCAGCGACTAACCAGATCGCATCTACGATTCAACAGGTGGCAGAGGGTACGTCACAGCAGGCCGATTCTGTGAATGAAACAGCTGGTTCAATAAACAGGATAGTTCAGGCGATTGGGGGCGTTGCAGAGGGGGCGCATGAACAGGCTGTGGCGGTATCCAAATCCGCAGAGCTGACCAGGAACATGTCGTCTGCTGTAGAACGGGTTACAGGAAATGCTCAAACCGGGGCGGAAGGGGCTTTTACTGCAGCGGAAAGGGCTCGGAGCGGAGCGGAGGTTGTCGAAAAGAATATTCAGGGTATGCAGTTGATAAAAAAGAAGGTGGAATTTTCTGTACATAAAGTGGAGGAAATGGGCCGCCGCTCAGACCAAATTGGCCAGATCGTTAAAGCAATTGATGAAATCGCATCGCAGACAAACCTGCTGGCTTTGAATGCTGCTATTGAAGCTGCGCGTGCAGGGGAACACGGCAAAGGTTTTGCTGTGGTTGCGGATGAAGTCCGGAAGCTGGCAGAACGTACAACCGCAGCAACGCAGGAGGTTGCAGGCTTGATTGGAGAAGTACAGGGAACTGCTTCTGAAGCTGTAAAAGCGATGGTGGATAGTGCGGACGAAGTGGAGCGAGGCTTCCACCAGGCAGGAGAGGCAGGGGATGCTCTTCGCGGCATTCTGGATGCTGTGGAGCATGTAAATTATGACGTGGATGGTATCAAGATTGCAGCTGATGAAATGGAATCTTTTTCCCGGGAATTGGTAGCAGCAATGGGAGCAGTGTCAGCAATAGTTGAAGAAAACACAGCTGCCACGGATGAATTATCTGCGGGTTCCGACCAGGTCACCCGGGCTATTGAGAATATTGCAAGCATCAGCGAGGAGAACAGCGCTGCTACCGAGCAGGTCAGTGCGTCCACGGAAGAGCTTAATGCTCAGGTTGAAGAGGTTTCGACCTCTGCAGCTTCGCTGGCAGAACTTGCGCAAGCATTGATGAAGCTTGTCGAGCAATTCTCGTCCACGCCGAATCAAAGGCAGGAGCTGGCAAAAGAGACAAGCCTGCCGGAAGGAAACCGGAAGTTGGCTGCTGCGAATCATCTGGCTGCGGAAGCAGCTTTCTAACTCTGAAACGAGGACTTGATCATGCAAAGGAGTGTGAATCCGATCAGCGACGGCCCCCTGTGTATTAAACACAATCAGTTCCATTGACTTCTGCAAAACCGGCTCAGACTTCAAGCCTGAGCCGGTTTTCTATTGTACACAACTGTCGTTATCAGGAAATCGCGTCAACACTGAAAAGAAACGATTTCCTCATTTTCGATCAGGAAATCCATGAATCTATCATGATTGTGAGGCTGGCCGCTGAGGAACCAGGTGAAGATGAGTGTTTCCCCTGATTTATTACAGCTGGTTTCATGAAGCTTCAGTTCGCAGGTTTTTAGCTGATTTTCGAGGGTGGCATGTATTTCAGGGGAGACTCTACATTGAATTTCATATGGCCTTGCGTCTTTATACCTGTCGATAAGCACTTCAAAGTGGGGGAAAATCCATAGGATCACCAGGACGACAAAAGTAACGATACATGAAAAGAGGATGGACCCTGCACCGATTGCCATACCCAGCGCAGCGGTAATCCAGATAGTGGATGCTGTTGTCAGGCCGATAACCCGCTGGGAGCTGCGCATAATCGCCCCTGCACCGAGGAAACCAACGCCGCTGACGATGTTGGCCGCGATACGGGTTTGATCATCATCTGGTGAGCCGAATTTTAAAGAAATAAGTGTAAATAACGTAGCGCCAACACAGATGAATATCAGAGTACGGAAACCTGCAGATTTGTCCCGGTATTCACGCTCTGCGCCGATCAAACCGCCACAAAGAACAGCCAGGAGCATTTTATAGATATCAAGCATTGTAAAAACCATGTTTATCATCCCATACCAGTGGTGCAGATTTAAACCACTGCATAATGTATTACCTGGGAACTATCCTAGCAAAAAAAAGGCAGATAAGGCAAGTACTGCCCGTTGGATTATGCCTTCTGGTTGAGGATGTTTGTACAACTGGATTGTGACGCTTAGCACTGGAACTGGGAGAGTGGCACCGCTATCGTTTCTAATAGATAAAACAGGAGGTTTGTTAATGGCGAAAGGTCGGATAACAGTCGACGAATACTTATGCAAAGGTTGTGGACTGTGTACCGAGGTCTGTCCCCAGGAGGTTCTGGTGATTGCTCTCGACCGATTCACACCCAAGGGCTACCATCCCGCGGTACTGGAGGATCCGGGGGGAAAGTGCACCGGCTGTGCCATCTGTGCGCAGATGTGCCCGGATGCTGCAATTACCGTATATCGGATGGTCCGCCCAGAAAAGGTAAGCGTGTAGAAGAGGGAGAATACTAAAGTGAAAAAAGATCTGCTGAAGGGAAACGTTGCCTTTGCCGAAGCAGCAATCAGAGCAGGATGTGAGGCATATTTCGGTTACCCGATCACGCCCCAGACGGAAGCGCTGGAACACATGGCCAGCCGTATGCCGGAGCTGGGGCGAGCTTTTGTTCAGGCAGAGAGCGAAGTAGCTGCCATTAACATGGTTTACGGTGCCGCATGTGCCGGAACGAGAGTTATGACTTCCTCGTCCAGTCCGGGAGTCAGCCTGATGATGGAAGGTATCTCCTACATTGTCGGTTCAGAAGTACCGGTTGTGCTGGTAAATATCATGCGAGGTGGACCGGGGCTTGGTAATATCGCTCCAGCACAAGGGGACTACACTCAAATGGTTCACGGGGGAGGGCATGGTGATTACAGGATAGTTGTACTTGCTCCTTCCACGGTCCAGGAGTTGATCGACCTGACCTACGAAGCCTTTGATATCGCTGAACGGTATCGAACGGTGGTGGCAATCATAGCAGACGGCTCGCTGGGTCAGATGATGGAGCCGGCGATTTTACCGCCTATGAGGCCTGTGCGCAAATTTACAGAACGTCCGGAATGGGCACTGACAGGTTCCCAGGGGCGTGAGAAGAATATCATCACTTCCATTTACCTTGAACCGCTGGACGAAGAGGCGTTTAACCAGAAACTGCTGGACAAACAAGCCCAGATTGAAAAGAATGAAGTGCGCTTCGTTGAAGAGCATGTGGAAGATGCAGAAATCCTGGTAATCGGTTTCGGAACAGCGGGGCGTGTTTGTCAGACTGCAATAACCGAGGCGCGAGAACAGGGTGTCAAAGTTGGGCTGCTTCGTCCGGTTTCGCTGTATCCCTTCCCGGGACAACGCATCCGGGAACTTGCTCCGAATGTCAGGGAGATTCTTGTGGTGGAGATGAACGCTGGCCAGATGCTCTATGACGTTCGCCTTGCTGTTGAGGGGAAAAGCCCGATATCATTTTATGGCCGTATGGGCGGGGTTATCCCGCTTCCCGACGAGATACTTGAACAGATTTCCATGCTCGATCAGAAATCAGGAAAGTGAGGGAAAGGTTTTATGGATAAGACTGAAATGGTTGAAACCCTGGTATACAGCAAACCAGATTCCCTTACCGAGGGAGCGACTCATTACTGCCCAGGCTGCTTGCATGGAGTAGCCCATAGGCTGGTAGCTGAAGTGATAGATGAGATGGGTATTAAGGGTACCACGATAGGTGTCGCACCAGTGGGATGCTCTGTATTCTGCTACAACTACTTCGATATGGATTTTGCCGAAGCTGCAC
Source organism: Anaerolineales bacterium (assembly GCA_016927115.1). Classification (GTDB taxonomy): domain Bacteria; phylum Chloroflexota; class Anaerolineae; order Anaerolineales; family E44-bin32; genus JAFGNH01. The sequence goes on from JAFGNH010000078.1 coordinate 35,796, forward strand.
ACGGCCGTGCTCCAGCCATGGCAACAGGAATCAAACGGGTGAATCCTGACAGAATAGTGTTCACATATCAGGGAGATGGTGATCTGGCCTCTATTGGTGCAGCTGAAATTCTTCACGCGGCAGCGAGAGGAGAGCTGATCACTGTGATCTTCATCAACAATGCGATCTATGGAATGACAGGTGGCCAGATGGCACCTACATCGCTGCCTGGTCAGGTGACAACATCTTCACCTCGTGGGCGGGATGTGGAACTCACGGGCATGCCATTGAAGATGTCGGAGATCCTGTCTACTATTGATGGGGCTGCATATATCGTTCGCCGCAGTTTGCATAATCCAGCCAATATCCGTAAGGCGAAAAAAGCAATCAGCACTGCCTTTAAGGTACAGCAGGAGGGGTTGGGTTTTGCAATGGTTGAGCTGCTTTCCAGCTGCCCCACGAACTGGAAATTAACGCCATCAGATGCATTGACCTGGCTCGAAGAACAGATGATCCCGGTTTTTCCTCTTGGAGATTACAAAGTATCACCAGCTGTTGAGAAGATTGCGAAAGGGTGATAAAGCATGCAAACTGAGATAATCATCTCCGGTTTTGGTGGACAGGGCGTGCTGTTCTCTGGTCAGCTGCTGGCATATGCTGCACTGGATGCTGAAAAGCATGTAACCTGGATTCCTTCCTATGGCCCCGAAATGCGCGGCGGCACTGCACACTGTACGGTTATTATCAGCGACAAGCCGATCGGATCTCCTATTGTTCGTTTTCCCAAGGCAGCGATGGTAATGAATCTGCCCTCCTTTGATAAGTATGAATCACTGGTCAGGAGTGGCGGAGTACTGGTAGTCAATGAATCGCTGGTGGACAGGACCTGCAAACGGGAAGACCTTGACCTGGTTCTGGTTCCGGCGACAAATATAGCAGATGATCTTGGCAACCGGCGAATGGCGAACCTGGTAATGCTGGGGGGCCTGCTTGGCAGGCTTCCAGTTCTCCCGCTTGAAGGCCTTGCACGGGCACTCGAGGAACATATCCCGGACCGCCATAAGCATACAATCCCGGCCAATTTGCAGGCACTGCAAAAGGGATATGAGCTGGCCAGCTGAACTCATAATCTGGTGCAGGAACATAAAAAGACACAGCCCATGGTCCATGGGCTGTGTATGTTCTTAAGACAGATGAAAAACCAGACGTCTATGAACCATGGTTTGGCTATGGAAGATTCCACACTTTAGAACGAAATAAAGTTATCTGAAACCTTCCACCGGCAGGATCATTGTGCCGCGGAGCGAGAGGTGAAGGTCTTATTGGCGTAGTGGTGCGCCGCATTGTGGACAGTAGGAGTCTGCGGCACGCGCAACGAATCCACACTTCTGACATGCGAGTGGCTGGTACAATCCCAGGGGTGCTCCGCAAGCAACACAACTTGCTTCTCCTACAGGATTTGCTGAAAGGCAGTATGGGCAGGCGAGCCGGCGCAGACGCTCGGAGAGCATGGTGGATGCGCCCATGTTAGCGGCAGTTCGTTCAATGGTCTCCCAGATCCGCTCCTTTAATTGCAGCGATGTGATATCCTGGGCAATATCATCCAACCTTCCCAGCAGAGTCAGTGGGTTATGCAGAGCAGCCAGAGCAGATTTACCAAGGCTGGCGGCGATATCGAACCATTCCTGGTCTCCCAGTTCCACAAGGACTCCGTCTTCGATCTCTGTCATGTGGATGGAGAGTGATGTTCTGCCGCCGGAAGTAGCCAAATCATGTGTAGCCAGTTGAACCACGAGTTTTTCACCTTTGCCGACCTTGCGTCCGATGAAGTTTCCATGGTGGAATTCAGCGATCAGCGCGTTGGCGAAATCATCGGGTTGAATCTTGCCATGATAGGTTCTTCGATTATCTTCGTTAAATTTATTCATCCAGTTCCTGCCTCATGATTGGGCTGCCTGTAGTATAATCTGCCCGTGTTATAGGAGCAATATTAAGATGGAACGAATAAAAAAGATAATCCGGGTTTTTCCTTTTCTGCTTTCGGCTTTCCTGCTGATGCAAAAGCCTGGTGTATGGGCTTCCAACCTCGTTCAGGAGACTCTGGCTGCAACAGTGACAGGAACACCTACCGGACCAACGATTCTCGTACCTGATCAGGTTAATGTGCGCATGGGGCCATCACTGGATTATGAGCAGGTTGGAGTGCTGATCTCAGGTCAGGAAGCGGTAGCACTTGGCAGATCTCCCGGTGGCGATTGGATCCAGATTGTCTACTATGGGGTAGAGGGAAACAAGGCATGGGTATATGCGCCTTTTGTAAAGTTGAACGCCGGCCAGGTTCTGCTTCCGATAATCGAACCCCCGGCCACACCGACACCGCGTGTAACAGCTACCATAGATCCGACACTGGCTGCCCAGTTCAATCTTTCTGATTACCAGCCTACACGTTTACCTACGTTTACACAGGCACCTGCGGTTGTTTATCCTACATTCGCTGTTGAAGACGCGACCACACAACGGGGAGTTCCCCCGATCCTGGCGATCCTGGGGCTTGTCTTGATCGGCGTTTTTGGATTGGTTGCGGTTGTTCTGCGCCGCTGAGACTGGGGTAAGGACGTGCAGTATTCGGATAAACAGGGGGGATTTCAGCGTTTTCAACATTTTGGTGCCGGGTTATCTGATTTGTAGATCGATCCGCTTATCCTTCGAATAAAATGTTTTTTCCAACAGTTTTGTTTCTATTGTAGCCATCCGGTTTTCCATCAATACAGGGCTTGGTTTAATACCAAGAACAGAAGGGTGTATTGCCATGCTGATGCAGCAACCTTAACGCAAAGAGGCTGTCTGAAAAGGCAGCCTCTTTGTTAAAAAACAATTGCAATCTATCCGCAGCTGCTGCAGCCGCCGCAGGATGAACCGCTGGGTGCGGGCATAGCGTTGGGGTTGTCGATCTGGAAGCCAGCTCCGAAATCGTTCTCGACAAAGTCAATAATCGATCCAGTCATGTATTCGAGTGACATTGGGTCGATCAGTACACTGACACCGTTGAATTTAAATTCGAGATCAGTATCTCTTTTCTCGAGATCCAGCGCCATTCCGTATTGCAGACCTGAACAACCGCTCCCTGCGACAAACACGCGCAGTGCTGCGTTCTCCAGCTCGCGTTCTTCTATCATTGATTGAACCTGTGCTGCAGCCTTTTCCGTCAGGGTTATTTCATTCGTACCAGTATTTACGGATTCCATATTATTTCTCTTTCACCATTTTTTCTAATTTGGATGAAAACTATCCAGAACTATGAGGAAGTGTAACTGATGGATATGTGATTGTCAATCACGCTGATTTCCCGGCAGGATGGTTATCTGTACAATGTGCTCCGGCATTCATTTCCCGTTTTTGATACCGGTCCCATGGATTCTGCAACGAATTTTCTGTTAACATGAAACCAGAAAAAGGGGGTGCAGGACATGATTTGGTATCCTGTAAGTAACCGTGAACAG
>JAFGNH010000079.1 GCA_016927115.1 Anaerolineales bacterium
GATTTACCGCAATCCAGGAGCCCCCGAGACAAAGCTGGGTTAAAATGAGGAGTAACCTGAACGTTCTGTACAAAGGAAAGCTGATCTGTAAAATCCCTGTGTTTCATCTGCTCAGATCTTTTTGGACAAGCTGAATGTTCCGACACGGGGCAAAGGCAAAAATGGAATGAACAATATCTGGATTGAAATGTTGATTGTCTTGCTTATGATTTTGGCAAACGGTCTGTTCGCACTGTCGGAGATTGCGCTGGTAACCGCGAAAAGGACACGCCTGTACAAAGCCGCACAGGACGGCGACAGCGGAGCAGCGCGTGCGCTGGAATTGATGAAAAAACCCGGACGGTTTCTGTCTACTGTGCAGATCGGAATCACACTGATCGGCATCTTTTCCGGTGCATTCGGCGGCGCACGTATCGCTGTGCACCTCGTTCCTGTGCTTGCCGGGTTTGAGCCGCTGGCTCCCTATGCTGAAGGGCTCAGCCTGGGTATTGTGGTGGTGGGGATAACCTATCTGTCCCTGGTTCTCGGGGAACTGGTGCCAAAACGGGTGGGTATGAACAGACCAGAAACGATCGCTGGGCGTGTGGCTCCGTTGATGAATTTTATCTCCCGGCTTGCCGCTCCCTTCGTTTCACTGCTGAGTTATTCCACAAACACAGTGGTCCGGTTGCTGGGGGTGAAACCGAGCTTTGAACCGGCAGTGACGGAAGAAGATGTGCGTATGATGATCGATCAGGGTGCCGAAACAGGGATTTTTGATCCGATTGAGGAAGAAATGGTGGAACACGTTTTCCGCCTGGCAGACCGCCGGGTGGAAGCGATCATCACCCCGCGCACGGAACTCGTATGGCTGGACCTGAGTGAAACAGAGTCTGAGATCATTTATAAGGTAAAAGCATGCGGCCACTCGCACTACCCTGTTGCAGAAAAGCATCTCGACCATGTATTGGGGATCGTATCCGCCCGGGATTTACTTGTGCAGCTGCTCGATGAGGGCTCATTAAAACTTCGTGATGTCCTGCGCCCTGCGTTATTTGTACCGGAAGGGCTCCCTGCTCTGAGAATGCTGGAGCAGTTCCGCCAGAGCCAGGCTGAGACCGCTCTGGTGCTTGATGAATACGGTGGTATTCAGGGTATGGTAACCCTGTTTGACATTCTGGAGGCGATCGTGGGTGATCTGCCGGAGGAAGGCCGTCAGCAGATTCCCGGTGTTGTTCAGGTAACGGAGAGTACATGGCTGTTGGAAGGTATGCTCCCTGTGGACGAATTCAAGGAAATTCTTTCGGTCAGAAAGCTGCCTAAACAAAGTGAAAGTAATTATCAGACCGTGAGCGGTTTTGTGATGGCCTACCTGGACCGTATCCCCGAGATCGGAGATGAATTCAACTGGGGGGCGTATCGTTTTGAAGTCCGGGAGATGGAAGGCCGCAAGGTGGACCAAATTCTGGTGACCAGAACGCATCGGGAGAAGCATCGAAAGGATATGAGCGGTCAGCACTAACTGTGAGAAGGGTAGACCATGCCGGTTGAAGATGTACTGAACCAGCTGCGGAACAATAGTTCCTTCATGGAAAATGTATCAGCCTGGGAACAATTGCCGGCCAGACCGGCTCACTATGCTCCCTTTCCGGAATCGCTTGACCTTGTGTTGATTCGGATTCTGGAGGAACAGGGAACGACGCCTCTATATACCCACCAGGCAGAAGCTGTGAAGGCAGCTCTTTCAGGGCAGAATGTGGTCATCGAAACCGGGACTGCTTCCGGTAAGACACTTTGCTACACGCTGCCGGTGCTGCAGATGCTGCTGGCTGATCGTGATGCACGGGCGCTGTACCTGTTTCCGACCAAAGCACTCGCTCAGGATCAATCAGCTGCACTGGCTGGATTCCAGCGCAGTCTGGCACCAGGGCAGACGGTGACGGCTGCTACCTATGATGGTGACACGCCGCAGTCACAGCGCCGTCGTATCCGGGAGGATGTGCGCATTCTGATCACCAATCCGGATATGCTGCACCTGGGTATTCTGCCGCACCACACGCGCTGGGTGGATTTTTTTGAAAACCTGCGCTGGGTAGTGATTGATGAACTGCATGTCTACCGCGGTATTTTTGGTTCAAATGTTGCCAATGTTCTGCGGCGTCTGCGACGTCTGTGCCGCTTCTATGGGTCGGACCCGAAGTTCATTCTGACCTCGGCAACGATCGCCAATCCGAAAGAACTTGCGGAGAAGCTGATCGAACAGCCGGCTGTTCTTGTTTCTGCAGACCTTGATGGCTCTCCTCGTGCTGAAAAGCAGATCATTGTCTATAACCCGCCGGTGGTCGACCAGGCTCTGGGTATCCGCCGGTCTTATACACTAGAGGCAACCCGTATAGCGGGACAATTTCTCGAGGCAAAGGTGCAGACGGTTGTGTTTGCCCGCGCCAGACTGACGACTGAAATCGTTCTCGGTTATTTGCGGGATACGGCTGTTTCTGCCGGCCTCGAGCCTGATAAAGTTCGCGGCTATCGCGGTGGGTACCTCCCCCTGGAGCGCAGGGAAATTGAAAACGGCTTGCGGGAGGGTTCGGTGCTGGGTGTTGTGGCAACAAATGCCCTGGAACTTGGTGTCGACATCGGCCAGTTAGGAGCAGCTGTGGTAGCCGGGTATCCCGGGACCATTGCCAGCCTATGGCAGCAAACAGGCCGGGCCGGCCGACGCAGTGAACTTTCCGCGGCTGTGCTGGTTGCTTCTGCTGCTCCGCTGGATCAATTCATCGCACTCCATCCACGTTATATGTTCGAACGTTCTCCAGAAGCAGGGTTGATCAATCCGGATAATATCGCCATTCTGCTGCGGCATCTCCGCTGTGCTGCTTTTGAACTTCCATTCAACAGGCAAGAGAAATTCGGCCCGGAGAACCTGCTGCCGGAGCTGCTGGATTTTCTGGTGGAGGAAGGTGAAATCCATGCGGAACCCGAAACCTACCACTGGGTCGCCGACACTTATCCCTCTGAGGGTGTTTCCCTGCGCGCCAGTTCCGACGATACGATCGTGATCCAGGCAGCCGGAGAGCAGGGAGTGACGGTGATCGGTGAGGTAGATCGCGATGCAGCACCCATTCTGATTTACGAAGGCGCTGTCTATATCCATGAAGGCGCTACTTACATGGTTCAGAAACTCGACTGGGAAAACGCAGTGGCCTTTGTGGAGGAAGCGGAAATCGATTTTTATACCCGCTCCGGTGAAAGCGTGGACCTGGATGTACTGGAGACATATGAGGCCGACGAACACCTCGAGGCACGCCGTGCTTTTGGCCGTGTCCAGATTACTGCGCAGTCATCTTCCTTTCGCAAGATCAAACGCTATACCCATGAGACGCTGGGATACGGTCAGATCGACCTGCCGCCGCGCCAGTATGAGACAACGGCGTACTGGCTGTGGATTGCTCCGGATGCGGTGAAGCGCATGGAAGAGGAGGGGATCCTGGTACCCCCGAACGATTACGGTCCGAGCTGGCCGGCAGCGCGGGAACAGGTGCTCAGACGAGACGGATACCGCTGCCGCCAGTGCTGCGCTCCGGAACGAGCCGGACGCGGCCATCATGTGCATCACCTCACGCCGTTTCGAACCTTCGGCTACCATCCGGGGGTGAACAACAACGATCGTCTGGCAAACGACCCGGAAAACCTGATCACACTGTGTCCGGTCTGCCACCAGCGTGCTGAGGCTGCATACGGCACCCGTACCGCATTGGGCGGCCTGTCATACGCGATGGGGAATATTGCCCCGCTTTTCCTTATGTGTGATCCGGGCGATGTCGGTTCGCATGCGGAAGTGCGGTCAAGCGAGACAGGAGGGCCGGCAATCACACTCTATGACCGCATTCCAGACGGCCTCGGCCTTTCTGAACGGCTTTATGACTTGCATACCGAACTGCTGGAAGGGGTGCGAGAGTTGATTGAATCCTGCCGCTGCCAGGAGGGGTGCCCGGCCTGTGTGGGGCCGGTGGGGATTGGCGGAGAAGAAGTAAAGCTCCTGACGGTGAGGCTGGTTAAGGAACTGCTGCAGCCATCACGTCCCTGAACGTATACAAAGTGCCTTGCAGCAGGTGTGATTTTCATACTGAGTAAAAACTGGCAGGCCGCGGAGGAGCTCCCGGTCTGCCAGTCTTAAGGAAGAGATGTTCTGTACTGTCATCTGCACTGTCAGGAGCAGCGTTAGAGACTGAAGGGCGGTCAGGTTCAGTAATCGATAGCCAGGCAGGTAAGTGTGTTTCGCACACCGGGAATCGGCTGGATTTCATCAGCCATGATCTGACCGATATTGGACACACTCTCGGATTCAACAACCGCGACTGCGTCATAGGGACCAAAAGTCATATTTGCTTCGACAACGCCGGCGATGCGTTTGAGATGACCGAGTACCTTTTTTAGTTCACCGGTTTCGATGCTGATTAAGATATAAGCTTTCATTCCAGAATCTCCTTTAATCGGCCTGAAGAACAGCCGTTGTTGTATTATTCATTCCGCAGAAAAATCATCCAGTAGACACCGGCAACAAGAATGGATCCACCGATGATGTTCCCGATGGTAACCGGAACCAGGTTGTGCAGCAGGAAGGCGTTCCAGGTCAGATTTGTCAGATCCAACCCTGTGCTGGCAGCAAAAGCAGGATCAAACGTTTTAATCATAATGCCCATGGGGACAAAGAACATATTAGCCACAGAGTGTTCAAAGCCGGCTGCAACAAAAGCGGTAATCGGAAAGATAACCGCCAGGATCTTATCCGTTGTGCTGCGGGCGCTGAAGGTAAGCCAGACAGCCAGGCAAACCAGCACGTTGCACAGCACACCCAGCACCAGTGCCTGTGTGAAATCCAGATTGACCTTGCCATTGGCTATGCTGAGTGCCGTGGTGCCGATAACGCCTCCACCGAAAGTGTATTGTCTTGAGAGGAACATAAACACAACCAGCAATACAGAGCCAATGAAGTTCCCCAGGTAGACAATACCCCAGTTCCTGAGCACCTGGAGCGTTGTCACCTTTTTACTTGCCCAGGCCATCATGATCAGGTTGTTGCCCGTGAAAAGTTCTGCACCGGCCACAACCACCAGGATCAGACCGAGGCTGAATACCAGCCCGACCAGCATTTTCGTAATGCCGTAGGGAACCACGCCGGATTGCCCGGCAGCCACCGTGGTGGCAAACACAGCTCCGAGGGCGATAAAACCGCCGGCCATTACTGCAAGCATGAGTGTGTTCATAAAGGGCATTTCAGCCTTGCTGATCCCGATATATTCGGCTTTTTTGGCCATACCTGATGGGAGGATAGCGTCTATTTTAACTTCTGTTGCCATGTTTTTCTCCTGCAGCAGCACGTGCGGGTTGGAGTTTGCTCTACAGCGTGCTGAACAATTTTCATTTTTGATTGTGAAGTATATCACAAACAGTTTTGAAGGTGGGCGAAATAGGTCACAGGAAATGGATGAAGTATGTCAGATATTCTTTCCGGAAGTGTAACACCAACCGGCGCCGGTGGAAAAGCTGGAAAGTCATATGCCCTGTTCTATGCTGTCACCACAACATAGAGGATGCCGTAATGGCGTTTTTTGTAACCCTCACAGTGGAACAGGCCTGCTGCCAACAGGCTTTTTCGGCAAACGATTCCGGCATTGAACCAGTATGTTGTGCGGTACAATGAAAGCCTGAAGGAGGCCTGAGTGAAAGATACAAACCATACAATCCAATTGACGCCGCTATCGACCGACACCCGTCCAAAACGACGCCCGGAATGGATCAGGGTGCATAAACCACCGGAAGAAATGGTCGTACACTTACGCCGCATGATGCGCAGTAAGGCCCTTCATACCGTATGTGAGGAAGCACGCTGCCCGAATATGGGCGAGTGCTGGGGCTCTGGAACCGCCACGTTCCTGATGATGGGTGATACCTGTACCCGAGCCTGCCGCTTCTGCAATGTGAATACAGGCAGGCCGCAGCCCCTCGATTGGCTGGAGCCCGAGCGGGTTGCCCGTGCAGTCCAGGCAATGGACCTGCGGCATGCCGTTATCACCAGTGTCAATCGTGATGAGCGTGAAGATGGTGGCGCACCGATATTTGCCATGGTTATCCGCCGCATTCGTGAACTGCAGCCTGGTTGTACCGTTGAAGTATTGATCCCGGATTTTAAAGGGTCACAGGCAGCACTCAGTATCGTGATGAATGCCCACCCCGAGGTGCTCAACCATAATGTTGAAACAGTGCCGCGTCTGTTCCGCCAGGTGCAGCCACAGAGCCGTTATGCCTGGTCTGAAGCCACACTGCGCAATGCGAAGGAGCTGGATCCTGAAGCGCTGATAAAATCCGGCATCATGGTTGGCCTGGGTGAGACCATGGATGAGGTTAAGGAGACAATTTCAGATCTGCGATCCTGGGGTGTTCAGATTCTCACAATCGGCCAGTATCTTCAGCCGTCCCGCAAACATACTCCTATCGAACGCTACTACCAGCCTGAGGAATTTGTAGAGCTTGAAAAATTTGCATATGGAATCGGATTTGAATGGGTGGAAAGCAGCCCGCTGGTGCGTTCCTCCTATCATGCCGCAGAGCAGGTGCGCAAACTCAGTAAAAGGCACGCCTCAGTATCCTGACGACGTGTGTGTGGACGTGTCCATTGGATTCATCCCCGGGCACAAACCCTCGATCGAAAACCGCTGAATACGTCTCTATCCAGGGAATCCCTGCATAATCTGGAACGGGCGGGTTCCAATGGATCTGTTACCGGCAAAAATCATTCGAGTGCTGAAATTTTTTCAAATCGAACCAGTCTTTAAAAACCACCCTTGCAAGTCCCTACCTCCTGTCCTTACCACGCCGGACTCTGACGATTTCAGCCATAATCGCCAGTGCTATTTCCTCTGGTTCCCGCCCGCCAAGATCGAGCCCTATCGGAGCAAATAACCTTTGGAGCTGTTCTTCACTCAACCCTGCTTCCCTGAGTCTGGCAAGGCGTTTTTCATGTGTGCGCTGCGAGCCCAGAGCGCCGATATAGGGTATCTCATGTTCGATAGCCAGAAGAATGGCAGGATCATCAAGCTTAGGGTCATGCGTTACAAGGACAAGGAAAGTCTGGCTGTCCATGGGGATTTTCTGTAGCGCAGTAGTAGGCCATTCCGGGAACAGCTTTGTGGCATGTGAAAACCGTTCTTCAGTAAGGATGCTGGAGCGCGGGTCGACAACATAGGTGTGATATCCGAGCGTTGCTGCAAAAGTTACCAGAGGAATGGAGACATGTCCGGCGCCGACGATGACGATACGAGGCGGCGGCAGGAACACGTCGATAAAGAGCTGCAGGCCGCTAGTATCCACCAGGCTGCTGACACCTTGCTTGAAAGTTTCCCGGGAGGCAGCGGCGATCTCCTGATGGAAAGCCGGATTGCCGGCAGATTCTTCAAACAGTGTGACCGGGCTGCCGCTGTTTTCCAGCAGGAGCTTTGTTCCTGACAGATCCGGGTCTCCATCCACCACAGTAACAATCGCGCAACGACTGCCTGCGAGCAGGATTTCATTGAGTCTCTGTTGAAGCTGAAGCCAGTGGTGTGGATCAAGGCGTTCTACATAGATATCCATATCACCACCGCATGTCAGGCCGATTTCGAAAGTTGTATCGGTGACGGTACCGAAATGGAGCATTTTCGTCCGCCCGTCGGCGAGTACTTGCTGGGCTTCTTCCATAACCGCACTTTCAACGCAGCCCCAGGTAACCGAGCCGGCCACACGGCCATGGTCACTCAGAGCCATGCGTGCACCAACATCGCGCGGCGAGGGCTGGCGCGCAGCCACAACAGTCGCCACCGCAACCTGCTGTCCGTCCTGCAGCCATCCGGCCACCTGCTGTTCAAAGCTCTTCATAGAGATACTCCGTTTTGATCTGACACTTCACGGCTGTTTGCATTCGATTTTCGTGTGAGTGGCTGAGGGATCCCGCGGTTTATAACAACACCGCGGGAATTATTGTACCCCTTTTTTTGGAGGATAAGCTGCGGCAAGGATGCAAATGATCGTATTATTTCGATTCTGTATCCCGAAGGATTTGTATCACGGCGATTCTGATCGACTGTCGTACTCGGGGACCTGGTTGACCCGCTGCTGCTACGGATGTTGTGTAGAGAGATGTTCAACCAGCTCTTCATCCGACAGATCAAGATTGAGAGCAGCCACACCCTGCGCGTAGTTGAAGCGGAGGATTCTCCTGCTGTCTGCCGTGTAGAAAAGGATTTCGACGATCCCGGGTGAAGAACCAGGTGTTTCTTCCGCGGGATAAGTTTGCAATACCTGCAGTGTGCTGCGAAGCAAGCTGCCCATCTGTGAATTTTCTGACAGGTCGTTAGCCTGGAACGTGAATTGGAAGTCGGTTTCCATTGCAGCGAAATAGCGGAATTCCATGGTCTCAGGATCGTAACAGTCTTCACCATAAGCGAATACAACGATCTCTTCCACGCGCAGGCCGGCCTCCTGAAAGGACTGCTCAAGTGAGAGGCGCAGATCAGGCTGAGACTGTCGGTTCCAGTTCCAGGTGCAGCCGTATGGCGCATCGGGTGGATAAGGAGTGCTCGTTCTTTGAGCAGGCACTTCGGACGATACTTCTGAGTCTGATGTTGGAGAAGCAGAAGATTGCTTCTGCTGGTCTGTGGGTTGGAGGGCGCGGCATGATACGCAGGCCAGCAGCAGAACTGCCAGGCCATTCCAGAGGATCAGGAACCTGGGTTTTCTACTTATGTGCATTTTCCAGATCAAATATTACTCCCGGCCGGATCGTAAAACAGGACAGAGTCCATTGACAGTACCAGCGAATACCGGCGGGTCAGTGACCGGCTCTGACAGCAGCCAGCAGGCGATGCAGCGCTTCTTCCAGGAGTGAACGAGGGCATGCAATATTGATCCGCTCAAAACCTTCTCCATCAGATCCGAAAATGTATCCTTCGTCAAGATAGAGTCGGGCATCTTCCAGCATCAGACTTTCCAGATTCATAGAATCCAATCCCAACCTGCGGCAATCGAGCCATACCAGATAGGTGCCTTCCAGTTGGATTACGTCAATTTCCGGCAGGTTTTTTTGGAAAAAAGTCTTCAGGAATTCATAATTCTGATGGATGTAGGTCAGAACCTGTTCGAGCCATTCTTCGCCTTCGTTGTAGGCAGCGATAAGGGCGTCCATGCCAAAGGGGCTGATACCGTGGATCCCGGACCGGTTGAGGACGTCCAGGAACTTGCGGCGGATTGTTTCATTGGCAATGATAATGTTGGAGGTCCGAAGTCCGGCGATATTGAAGGTTTTACTTGGTGCTGTGCACACCACAGAAAAGGATTCGAAGTCTTTGCCGGCCAGGGGGAATGGCACAAAATCATAGCCAGGCATAATCAGATCGCTGTGGATTTCGTCGGACACCATCAAAATATCATTGGCTTTACAAATTTCTCCCATTCGATTCAGTTCTTCGCGTGTCCACACACGGCCGACAGGATTATGAGGGCTGCTGATGATTATCATGCGAACATCCGGGCTCTGTGCTGATTTCTCGAGGTTTGCGAAATCGATTTTATAGAATCCCTCTTCATACAGGAGTGGGTTGCGTACTACAACGGCATCGTTCCCTTCCACTGCACTGTAGAACGGGTAGTAAACGGGGGTCTGGATGATGACTTTTTCGCCTGGTTTAACGAACGCCTGCACGAGCATGTAAACAGCAGGTACCACGCCCGGGGTGATGGTGATCCAGGAAGGATCAATCTGCCATCCCTGCCGGCGTTTGAACCAGCTTTGCACAGCTTCATAGTAGGCGTCTGTCTCTCGGGTGTAACCGAAAATGCCATGCCGGGCTCTCTTTTCGAGTGCGTCGATCACAGACTGTGGGCAGATAAAATCCATATCGGCAACCCACAACGGCAGCACTCTTTCAGCACCGTGTTTGCTGTAAGTGCTGTCCCATTGGCTGGGTTTGCCTTCTTCAAAGCGGAAATCCCACTTTACCGAGTTGGTATTCTCTCGATTGATAATGCTGTCAAAATCATATTTCATCTTATTTTTTCTCTCTACCTGTAATATTTCCTGTATCGGAAAAAAATCCTGTGGTACCTGAACAATCTACCAGTTCCGGGTGAAGCAACGGTTGTCATTATCCGGCATTTCATGCGCCGGGGTCAAGGATGTGCCAGTTTTTTTCTGCGGCCAGAGTTAGCAATTCAGGTACGCTGTTTGCCATCACAATCGGGTACTGGGCCTGAGCAAGCATGGCTGCATCACCCATGGTGTCGCCGAAGACCAGCAGTGGATTATAAATCCCGGCTTCCCGGAGGGCGTCCACCTTTGTTTCGCGCCATGGAAAACGCAAGACCTGAAGCGTATTTTCGGCTACCAGCACGGCACGTACGCGTTCGCGAGGGATTTCCAACCGGTCGCCCACCCCTTCACACAGGTATTGCATTGTAGCCGACACGATCCACACACGCGCACCGCACGTACGCAGGTCTGCTGCAAGCTGCTGCATGAAAGGTCGCAGGCGTGCACCGAAACGGATGGGGCAGGAGCGGGGATGCTTCTCTGTTTGTATGCGAAGGCGAAGGGGTACAACGGGTACCTGAGCGTCCAGCAGCGCTGTGGTGAACGCCCGCATTTCTTGAGGCGTTGTGCCGGCAATTGCCTTATAGGCTTCCAGAAACGATGCGGAATCCTCCCCCTGTATTCCCAGCTGGAGATAAGCTGATAGTACAGCAGAAGAGGGACTATTCAGTTCGAAAACCTCTCCTTCATGATAATCCCAGGATGCAGGATCAGGAGAGAAGAAGCCGGAATTCTGCAGCAAGCGGGCGAAGAAATAAGTTTCTCCAAGATCGCCAAGCAGAAGGGTGCCGTCCATATCAAAGACGACATCCTGGTTTCTCATTTTTTGGCAGGGAACCGGAAGGTGCCAGGGCTGCATTCAAAACCTTCTTCAGCAGGTATATGTCAGATAATACGGGATGGGAAAAGCATGCAGAGTGATTTTTCTGCCGGGAGGCAAAAGCATCCTGATTTCACCTGGAAACTCTGTAGAATACAAAACAGGTTTCGGTTTCCTGCCCGGGTTTCAGTTTCCCATCCGATCTGAAAGTTTCAGAAACGCCTCGGTAAGCCCCTCATCGGTATCAACCGACTGCAAGAGTATATCATCCAGCGTTGAAGTAAAGATTTCCTGGACAGCAAGATAAGGAATCCCGTATTCCGTCCGGATCGCGCCGTGATCGTACACAGTTATCGCAGAATCAACAACTGCGGAAGCACCAGAACCTCGCACGGCGTCAAGCGCTGCGCTGCGGGCAGGCAGAATGCCAGCCTGCTCAGACCATTGGATGAGGCGTTCATCTTCGATCAGATAGAGAACGAATTCCAGTGCCGTCTGTTGTTTGATCTGCTCTTCTGCGAGGATGTAAAGCGAACCACCGGAGAAGGGGATATCTGCAGCAGATACGCTGTTTTGGGGCCAGGGTATTACACCGATCTCTGCTGAGCCCATCAGTTCTGCTCCCCACTCATGAGAGAGGACTGCCATCCCGACCGTGCCATTTTTCAGTGCAGTGGCAGCATGTGCAGGTGTTTCACTTATAGTTGCAGCCTCATCGGCGAAGAGGCCAGCAGTTTTTTCCAATGAGCCCATAACACTGCGGTCGTTGAAGACCGGTATTCCGCTGCTGTCCAGCATCCTGCCGCCTTCTTCAGCCAGCAGCAGTTCCATCATCCAGGTGGAGTCCAGGCCCAGGGTGAGACCTGTTGCATTGGTATTGTCATGCAAGAGATATGCTGCGTTTAACACATTGTCCCAGCCGGCAGAGACGGAAAGGGGGTCGAGTCCGGATTGGGTGAAAAGATCCGTACGGTAAAAAATTACAGGGGTGGAAATATTCAAAGGAATGGCTGCAGTGCCTTCTGACGATGAGATGGCTTCAAGCAGTAGCGGGTCGAAACCTGTGAGCACATTCTGCAGCTGATCTGAAGAAGAGATGGTTTGAAGGTCGATAGGGCTTGCGGTTTCCTGGAATGCACGATTTGCTCCGAAGCAAATCCATACCAGGCCCGGCAAACTGCCATCCGTTGAACTCTCATCGATTTCGCGCAGGATGATTTCACAGCTTCCTACAGGCTGACTGACGATTTGATTATCAGGATGGTTGAGATTGAACGCTTCAATCTGGTCCTGAAGGAATTTACCGGCGGCGGATTGAGCGGAGAATGGATGCCAGAAAGAAATATCGCTTGAGCGGAGCACGACAGTCCCAGTCTGAGGTGAGGGTGTCTGGGATGGAGCGGATTCCTCATTTTCTGGTTTACAGGCTGTCAGCAGGAAGATTGCTATCAGCACAAAAACAGCAGTTCGGGATTTCATCGTTCCTCCTTCAAAGAAGCCTGCGGGTGCGTGACTCTATTGTACCCATATTCCGGGAGTAGGAATATCCCCGGACAACTATCCCCGGGATGTTAACAATGGACTGACCTGCTATAATCTCCAGCATGAGCACTCCGAAAGAACTGGCGCTTGAGGTTCATAACCGTCTGCTTGAACACTACGGCCAGCCGCTGTGGCGTAATCCGCTGCCCGCCCTGGATGAACTGGTGTCAACGATCCTTTCCCAGAATACCAACGATGATAATCGTGACCGGGCTTTTGACGCGCTTACAAAGAGGTTCAGTTCGTGGGAAGCTGTACGTGACGCGGAAGAGGAAGCTGTTATTGACGCTATCCGGCCGGCAGGTCTGGCCAATCAGAAAGGCCCGCGTATTCAGGCGGTTCTGCGGGCGATCACTGCCGAGCGCAGCAGCCTCGATCTTTCTTTTCTTAAAGCGATGCCGGACAAGAATGTACACGATTGGCTTACAGGTTTTAAAGGCGTGGGGCCCAAAACTGCTGCAATCGTTATGCTTTTCTCACTGGGGAAACCGGCTTTTCCGGTCGATACCCACATCTACCGCATCAGCGGCAGGCTGGGGCTGCGACCGGAAAAAGCTTCAGCTGAAGCCAGCCATACTATCCTGGCTGAACTTTTTCCTCCTGACACATATTACAGCGCACACCTGAATATCATTCGCCATGGGCGCGAAATCTGCCATGCCCGCAAACCGAAATGCAATGACTGCTTTCTGCAGGACCTCTGCATCTACTACCAGAACCACGCCGCTGCAACCTGATCCCGGTTGCTCCAATATTTTTTTCAACAAGATCCTCCCTGCTTATTACGTGTTTCCTCCAATTATTTTGACCCGACACCGTCTATTGGCTATACTCGCGGTATACATTCAGTATCAGGAGGGTCGTTTCGAAAGGAGATTAGGCCATGAGTACGAAAGTTACCTGGTACGGGCATGCTTCTATGGGTGTTCATGTGGATGATATGAATATTCTCGTGGATCCATTCTTCAGTGGAAATCCCGCAGCAGCAGTCGATGCTGATTCGGTCAATGCCGATTTCATTCTGGTTTCTCATGGACATGGAGATCATGTTGGGGATACGATACAGATCGCCAGGCGAACGGGTGCAACCGTGATCGCAAATTCCGAAGTGGCCAATTGGTTGAGGGTACAGGGATTAAACGTTCATGCACAACATATCGGCGGTGGATACCATCATCCGTTTGGTTATCTGAAGCTAACCCTGGCTCTTCACGGCTCTTCAATGCCGGACGGTTCCTATGGCGGCAACCCCTGTGGATTTCTGCTTACAACTTCCCGAGAGGAGAAATTGTATTTTGCCTGCGATACCGGCCTTTTTGGTGATATGCGTCTGATCGGTGAGGAAGGAATTGCACTCGCTGTATTGCCGATTGGGGACAATTACACCATGGGGCCCGATGACGCGCTCCGCGCTGTGCATTTCCTTAAGCCTCAGGCGGTAATCCCGATCCACTATAACACCTGGGATCTCATCAAGCAGGATCCGGAAGCGTGGGCAGTCCGCGTGGAAGCGGAAACAGATGCTCATGCGGTTGTGCTCATGCCGGGACAGCAGTACAGCCTATAGAACAACCCTTGTCCCATGAGTTTCCGATCGCTAATCTGCCCTGATTGTTTCTTCAAAGAGGCAGCAAAAATCTACTTCATGCTCTCAGCATGGAAATAGAGCAGCGCACCATTTGCTTCTGGCAAGCCGGTAAAAACAAAATTCTGGCCGCGGAACATCTTTTCAAGCTCCTTTTCGCTGTAGAGCGTACCATGGATTGCCCTTTGCGCGTGATTCCGCTCCGGAACCGGAACGCAGCCAACCCATGAACCACCGGGTACCAGCATATCCATGGTTTTTGAAATAATTGTGGGTAGATCATCAAAGAAATTCATCGCCAGTACGCACAGGCAGAGGTCAAAACTATTCTCTGCAAAGGGGATGTCCTCGGCTCTTGCTGCAAACAGAACCGGATTTATGAATCCGGTGTTTTTTAACTTGTGGGAAGCTTGTTTCAACAACCCAGGGCTTACGTCAGAACCTGTGTAATAGCAGCTGTTTGGCAGGAAATTCACAGCGCTTCCGCTTCCGGCCGCCAGCTCGAGTACACGGGCATGTTGAAAATCCTGAAGTATCCCACTGAGAATCTTATAATGGAGATCCATATCTGCTGAGAGCTGCCTGGGAAAGACTGAATTCTGCATAATCCGGTCGTAGAAAATGGACAACAGGTCTCCCAGCCAGGCTTTGGGCCGAATCTTCTTTCCTCTATCATCAAGAAGGTAGTGGATACCGCCGCTGACTGAGACGTCTATTCCGGGCTGTAAATCAGGTGGTTTCAGAGTTGATTTCATTGTCATACACCATTCCTCAGTGATTTCTTTTCTGTTAGACAGTATACAACCTTCTGCTAAGAGCTGGCTAAATCAAGCGCACAGATTCCTGCGCAGTGCTGCGGAAGATGGTTTTCCTTCCAGATTTCTGTATACTGGAGCAAGTTTTCTCTGAGTTCTGCAGTTGGAAGGTTTGCAGCCTTTATGATGGGGTGAGATCTATGAGTCAGAAACTTTCGACGAAAACGAAAATCCTTTACGGAGCCGGAGATACCGGTTTCAGTTTGACTTCCACAATCCTCGGAGCTTATTTCGCAATTTTCCTGACAGATGTTGTCGGCCTTGCGCCAGGGATAGCTGCTGCGGCTATTTTTATCGGCCGCAGCTGGGATTACATCAATGACCCGATCATCGGCCATATTTCGGACCGAACCCGCACACGCTGGGGCCGGCGTCGTCCCTTCCTGCTATTCGGGGCGCTTCCTTTCGCTGCCGCGTTCACCTTGCTGTGGTGGAAACCTCCATTGGGGACACAGACGGCCCTGGCTGTTTATTATGCTCTTGCGTACCTGCTGTTTGATACGGCTGCTACATTTGCCTACATGCCTTATTTCGCACTCACGCCGGAGCTGACAGTTGATTACGATGAGCGCACTGCTCTGACCGGATACCGGATGTTTTTCTCCATCTTTGCGAGCTTGCTCTCTTTTACGCTTCCGTTGATGATCATTGGCTCATTCAACCCCGGGAATGAAAGCAAGGTACTGCAGATGGGGCTGATCTTCGGCGCCCTGAGCTGTCTTCCGTTGTTCCTTACTTTTTTCGGCACACGTGAACAGACAGACCATCTGGCACTCGATCGCCCGAGCTTCAAACAATCCCTCAGAGCCGCTCGGAACAATCGCCCATTTGTCTTCAGCGCAGTGATTTACCTGTTCACCTGGGTCTCGATAAGCATTCTCGAGACAACACTGCTGTTTTTCATCAAATACATCGTACAACGTGAAAGCCAGAGCGATCTGCTGATGGCATCGATCTTTGTCGCTGCGATAATCGCACTGCCGTTCTGGTCCTGGACATCCAGGAACTGGGATAAGAAGAAGGCATACATAGCCGGGATAGCCTTCTGGGCTGTCGTACAGATGGTCCTGATTACATTGTCGCCGGCAACCAGCCTGCCGGTGCTGCTGACCCTGTGTATCCTTGCAGGCATAGGCGTGGGTGCTGCCCATGTGCTGCCGTGGGCGATCATTCCCGATGCAGTAGAATGGGATGAGTACCAGACCGGGCAGCGGCATGAAGGGATCTTCTACAGCCTGATCATGCTGATGCAGAAGATAGCTTCCTCGATTGCGATACCGCTGGTATTGCTGCTGCTTGAGTTTACAGGCTATATTCCCAATGCGGATCAGCAGGGGCCACAGGCCATCACCGGGATCAAGATCGTTGTAGGCCCTGTTCCTGCAATTCTGCTTTCTGCCGCGATTGTTTTTGCTTTCCTTTACCCCCTCGGCCGGGAAAAACACGCAGAGATCGTGCAGGAGCTGGACCGCCGCCGCAAAGCTGCCGTATCGGAGGTTCCATGAAAGCTATCGAGGTCCGCCCTGTCCGAACGAAGTCGGAGCGAAACACATTTCTCCGATTCCCCTGGCGCATTTATAAGGATGATCCGCTGTGGGTTCCGCCCCTGCTGTCTGATCGGGCTGAAACGACAGACCCTTCCCGCGGCGTGTTTTTTCAGCGCGGGGGGGAAGCTGAATTTTTCATCGCCTGGAGAGGCGAAGAGCCTGCGGGTACCATCTGTGCGGCCGAGGATAAGTGGACAAACGACCGGCGCGGGCGCAGAGAATGTATGTTTGGTTTCTTTGATTGTGTGGATGATGCCGATGTCGCCGCAGCCTTGTTCAAAACAGTGGTTCAATGGGCCCGCTCCAGGAATCTGGCAAAACTTTTCGGCCCTTTTAACCTCGATTATGAAGACAGCTATGGAGTCCTGATTGAAGGCCGTGACCGCCCACCAGCACTGCTCTGCGGCCATACGCCGCCCTATTATCAGCGCTTTTTTGAAAAAGGCCCATTTCAGTTTTATAAAGCCAGAGGGGATAATCTGGCATTTGAAATAGATTTTACTGATGACTCTCCTGACCGCCAGAAACTGCATCTTCTGGCTGACCGGCTGCGTCAGCGCGGATGGATTCATGTTCGAGGCGCTGATTTCTCTCACTGGCAGGAAGAAGCGGATCGTGTCTATGGGATTATCAACGAAGCCCTCAAACACCTGGACGACTTTATTGGCTGGAATCGCGAAGCCCTTCACGATACAGTGAAAACCTTTGTGCGTATTGCTGATCCAGAGCTGATCCTTTTTGCAGAAATTGATGGCAAACCAGTAGGTTGGTTCCCTGGTGTGCCTAATTTTTATCACGCGCTGCAAGCTGTCAATGGTGCCCGTTATCCATGGGATATGTTGAGGCTTGCGATTCTGGTCCGCAGGAAAATTACCGCACTGACAATCAAGAGTGTGCTTGTGCTCCCTGAATACTGGCAGACAGGAGTGGCAGTGCTGATGTTTGATGAAATGATCCAGCGAGCCCGCAGGAAGGGCTATATCCGGGGGGATCTGTCTCTGACATCAGAAGATAATCCCTATACACCCGATCTGGCGCACCGTCTTGGGGCACAAATTTACAAACGCTATCGTACCTATCGACTGGATCTGGAGTGAGTCCGGCCATGCATGGGGGATTCGTTAAGCGGATCGCTTTCTCGCTTCCTGTGGTGCTCGCTCAATACTGGCTTTGTAAAAGCAGCTTGCTGACCTCTGACCGCACCTGCTACAATACTTAAGGTATATTTACTTTCCCCGATTGTGAGTGGGTACCAGGGGAAGATACTACCGTTGGGTTGAATGCAGGGAGGTTTTGTTGAAAACCAGATCTTTTCCACGACGAACAATAGGTATTGCGGCACTTATCCGTGATACCCTGTCCCTGATCCGGGATCAGAAGCAGATTCGCCGTGCTATGCGTAATGAGAAGCTGCCGGAACCTTTTCGTGAAAGGCTGATGCTGGCGGTAACAGCGGTAAATAAATGCCGCTATTGCTCCTATGCTCACAGCAGGACGGCACTGACAGCAGGCCTGTCGGGGAAGGAAATCTCCGAATTGTGCGGGGGCGTGTACGACAGCTGTCCGCCAGAGCAGGTACCGGCATTGCTGTATGCAGAACACTGGGCGGAGAGTGATGGAAAGCCGGATGAAGAGGTGCGCCGAAACGTTGTTGATCAGTATGGGGAGACACTGCTGGCCGATATTGAAGTTGTTCTTCGCATGATCAGAATGGGGAATATGATGGGCAATGCATGGGATTATTTTGTCTTTCGTCTCTCATTCGGCCGGTGGGGGGCTTGTGAAACAGAGGGGACGGCAACAGAATCCCGTATCTGATTTCTGCCTGATCGAAGCTGCGGCCGGCAGGCATTTACTGATATACTGGATCTTCTCCCTTTTTATTAACAGCCTCAGTGAGGGAGAAGGGCACAGACCGATAAGGAGGCAGTGTTGAACGAAAGACCCGGATGTCTGTCTGGATTACTTAAACTGGCTTTCGTGCGTTGGATATATGAAGGCCTGCAGTCCCGGTTTGGTTTTGGCAGCGGTTCCTGCTTTGGCATAGGTTGCGGCCTTATTCTGCTGATTGTCTTTATCGCGATTACCTGTTCTATTCTCACCGGAACGAACTGGTTTAAGCTGGTCCTTCTTCCTTTCTACGGATATCTGTAACCGAGAATCTTCCTTGCAAGGTTCCGGGTTCTGTTCTGCAGAGTCCGGTTCATCTTACCCTGCTTTTTTGCCACCCAAGGAGACAGGAATGCTCATTGTTGACGGTCATGAGGATATCGCCTGGAATATGCAGCAGTTCAAACGAGATTACCTCCGTTCTGCTGCGGAAACACGTGCGATAGAAGCGGGCAGTAATGTGCCGGAGCAGAATGGGAATACCTTGCTGGGGTGGCCGGATTGGCTAAAAGGGCAGGTGGCTGTCGTATTTGCCACACTATTTGCTGTACCGCAGCGCCATATCACTGGTCCCTGGGAAACAGTCTTCTATAAAGATCAGGACGAAGCGGCTTGTCTGTATTGGGAGCAGCTGGATCTTTATCACCGTTGGGCGGAAGAGAATCCCGAGAAGTTCAGACTGATCGGATCACGAAAGGATCTGGCAGAAGTGTTGGCCTCCTGGTCAAAAGATCCGCTCGAGCCGCTCATCGGCCTGGTTCCCCTGATGGAGGGAGCCGATGCCGTTTTAAAACCGGACAGGCTGGTTGAATGGTACGAGCAGGGTTTGAGGATTGTGGGCCTTGCCTGGTCCGGCACGGCCTATGCCGGCGGCACCCGTGAGCCGGGCCCGATTTCTCCGGCAGGATTTGATCTGATGGATATTATGGCAGATCTCGGATTGGTTCTGGATATAAGCCATCTTTCGGAAGAAGGCTGCCTGCAGGCACTCGACCACTATCCTGGAACGGTGATTGCATCTCATGGAAATCCTGCTGCCCTGATATCTAACAGCGATACGCCTGAACGGCATTTTACGGATGAGGTTATTCGGCGCCTGGCTGAGAGAGGTGGCGTTGTGGGTGTCACAATATATAATCGCTTTCTGCGGGGAGATTGGAAGCGAAAGGATGGAAGACAGGAATTCAGTCTGGACAATGTGGCAGAGCATATCGATTATATCTGCCAGAAAACAGGCAGTGCTGTTTATGTCGGCCTGGGATCGGATTTTGACGGCGGCCTAGGTGTGGAGGATACCCCGGCTGATCTTGACACAGTTGCTGATTTGCAGTTAATTGGGAATAGACTTGAAGGGCGAGGCTTTTCCTCACAGGATATAGAGGCTGTTCTGGGGAAGAATTGGTTGAACCTGCTCGAACAGTCTCTTCCGGAGAAGTGATATGAAGGTAAATCGAAATCCGAAAATCATGCTGCGGCGGATTCGAACATGGATGCTGGTTTCCCTGCTGGGCTTGATATTCTTCCTGATTGGTATTAACCCCGGTCTTTTCGAACTGAACCGCAGCCAGGTAATCGGGTTTCTGCAAATTGGATTATGGTGCACGGGACTCTCACTGTTCATGCTGGGGGCATATTCCATGATCCGCATCTACCGTAATGGCCTTTCCAATACACTTCTTTCTGATGTGGGAGTCAGATTGGCTTCGACCGGCCTGGTGCTGGCTATAGCGGCTTCGTATGCTGATTTTCTCGGCATTGGTTCCCATTCGCGGTCTGTGCTGCTTTTTGGCCCCCTGCAGGTGATTGGTCTCACGGTCGGTATTATCATCAGCCTGATCGGCCTGGTTCTATACTGGCCATGGAAACGGAAAACACCCGGACGGACTGAGCCGGAAAAGAAGATCCTCCCTGATTCTGAAAAGGAAGAATAAAAACAGTGCCTTTATGATTCGGGCGCAGGGGGAAGACTCAGAGTGGTACTGCCCGGGAGCTTGTATGTCCGGGGAATACACTTCCTTCTTCGACGAGCCTGGCATAGGCATGGTTAACGGCGACAGCGGCTTCACTGAATCCGGTCACAATCAGATTCAACGGATCCTGATCTTCTTCTAATGCAATATCACCGGCAGCATACACACCTTCGAGATTGGTCTCCATACGGGCATTCACTTTAATATAGCGCTGGTTTGTTGTTTCCAACCCCCAATTTTTTAATGCTCCCAGGTTGGCTTTAAACCCGAGTGCCAGGTAAATTCTATCCATCTGAAGAGTCTCTTCTTCACCGGTTTTATTCTGGGAAATAGTTACAGACTCAATATGATCGGATCCATGGATAGCTTTGAGCTCATAGTGGGTTTTAATATCCACGGGTGAAGCATACAGATCGCGCACACTGGATTCGAATGCGCGGAATCCATCGCGACGATGAATCAGGGTCACATGCTCAGCTGTCCGGGAGAGGTTGGTTGCCCAGTCAACAGCACTGTCCCCGCCGCCGACCACAAGTACGCGTGCACCGCTGTAGGCATCCACATCCTGGATAAAATAGTCAACGCCCCGTCCTTCGTACTTTTTCAATGAGGGTATATCAAGGCGGATCGGTTCAAAAGCCCCAATACCTGCCGTTATCACAACTGCACGTGTCGGGTGAATGGCTCTGTCCGTTTGGATTTCCCAGCAGAGTGGATCGTCACAACCGACAGCATTGTGCAGAGGGGATAAACCCAGAGCACGTTCCTCAAGGCACAAGATCGGATTCCATTGTAAAGCCTGCTTTTGCAGTTCGCCTACGAGGTTATCTGCTTTTACCGCAGGGAAGCCGGGAACATCCAGAATGGTTTTTTCCGGATAGAGGGCCCGCAGCTGCCCACCAGGCTGTGGAAGGGCATCGATAAGTTTTACAGACAGGCCCCGCAGTCCGGCATAAAACGCACCAAATAAACCAGTGGGACCAGCACCAATAAAAGTAATATCAACCTTATCCTGCAGGTTGTCAGAAGTCATATAATCTCTCCAGTTTGTCAGGATTGACCACTCTTTTGGATAGTATTTATTGGGAATTGGTTACACCAACCCCCTGTGTTAGTGATAAAGAATTTTTATCAGAGCAAATCAGGTGTAATGGATCAGCAGCGTAATAATGGTGAGGAGGACCACAACGGCAGTGCCGGCGCGGGGCAGTATCTTTGAAAATGGCCGCTGATCCTGGATTCGAACAAGATCAAGATCCCTGGTCAATGCTAATCTGGGGCCAAGCCACCAGCTTAAAGCAGCGCCAGTTACCAGACCGCCGATATGTCCCCAGTTATCAATACCGGGAGTCAGCCCAAGAGTAAGGTTTAACACGGTTACCGTGATCAGGTGTCGCAGCTGGTCTTTCACATTCAACAGCTTGCGATGAGCATAGAAAAATCCGCCAAGGGCTCCGATCAGGCCAAAGATTGCTCCGGATGCACCTACTGAGAGGGAATCGCTTAAAGCAAAACTCAGGACAACGCCGCCGATTCCGCTCAGGAGGTAAACAAACAGAAAGCGTTTGGATTTAAAAAAGCGCTCAACAGCAGGGCCAATGATGTACAGTGAGTACATATTTACCCCGAAGTGCAGCAGCCCACCGTGAATAAATACTGGGGTTATAAATCGCCACCACTGCCCCGATCTGATAGCAGGATTGTATTTTGCACCGAGGTAAAGCACCAGATCCGTGCCCAGGAGAGTGTCCGAAAGGACCTGCCCGAGAAACACAACCAGCGTTATTCCGATCAGGCTGAATGTAACAGGGAACGCGCGTACCCGCTCCTGCAAAGATGGGCGGCTGCGAACTGCTGCCGGCGGAGAGGTGGGATTCTCACCGGGCTCCTGGTCGGGTTGCTCAACGATTCTCACAGAGTGACCTTTCGAGGAATAGTACGGTGATGCTCTGCTTCGATAATTGAAAGGATCTTATCCACGGTGTTATCGAGATGGCAGTCTGCATTTACCACGAGATAATCAAACAGTTCAACCCTGTTCAACTCTTTTCGTGCCATGGCGATTCGCAGGGATAAACTTTCGTTTGTCTCAGTTTTACGGTTTTTCAACCTCTGAACCAATTCATCCTCGGTTCGGGTAGCAAGGAATATGAGCACTGCATCCGGGCACAGTGAGCGGATGGTTTCAGCACCCTGCACATCCACACGCATGACTACATCCTTTCCGCTCGCCAACGCTTCACGCACCTGCTGTTTGGGGATTCCTTTATGGTCGTTGTAGACAATGGCGTATTCCAGCAGTTCATCTTCTTCAATCATTCGGGCAAATTCATCTTTGCTGACGAAGAAATAATCAACGCCATTCACTTCACCGCTGCGTTTGGGGCGGGTTGTAGCCGTGACGACGAAATGGAACGGCAGATCGCGCTGCTTCATGTTCTGCAGTACAGTATCCTTCCCAACACCGGAAGGGCCGGAAAGGACAATTAACAACGGCTCGACCGGGGGGAGTGAATAGGTATTACTCATACAGGCCCTCCTGTACAGTCCTTGCTGCACAGATCTATCATGAAGGTTCAGTATAATCGATTTTTTACCAGGTTTCGATAGTACGCCGGCTCAGGGCGATACAGATGTTGGTCTTTCTGACAGGGCAAAGAGGCCGGGTGCCCATCAAAACGTCTGTCTGGAGGATGTGACTATAGAGTTGTTCATCCCGGAATTATTACATCCAGCGTACAGGCTGCTATACATCCAGGTTTTCAAAACTGAACGAATGAAGTTCAAAAAAGAGCCTGAATCAAGCTGAAGGATACTGCGGGGTTCCTTCAGTTGGCTCAGGCTCGTTTGTACGCCGAAAGTTGCGTATATTCAGGAAACAGGAATCAGGAGCGGTGTTTTCTGAAATCACGGAGATGCATGTCGGGCGCCCAGCTCCTGTTGGGGTATACCCCGATTTTCGACCTCTGAACTCACGGGTACTCCCAGAGAGTGCAGCAGGAAGTAGTCAACTCCATAAAAGCCAGCTACTTTCCAGGCAAGGATCAGCGCAATGGATACGACGAATAGAACGGGATTCGTGCTGGCGGAACCAGCCATCAGGAAGTTCCAGTTCATAAAACCGCCGAAGAAGGCAGCGATACCTGTAAAAAAGCCGAGAATCAGGGCTGCGCCTACGGCTATTTCTCCATATGCTATCAATTTACCGAACCAGGTATAGGCTTCTGCATCGAGCATGGTCTGGATAAAGGAGCGGTACCAGTCGTAAGCGATTACCGGGCGTCCGCTCTCCGGGATGGCGACAGCTGCTGTCCAGAAGCCTTTCAACGCATCGCCTGTCTGTACCCATGCAGGATTGGTGATTTTGTGCAGCGATGCATTGATCCACTGATATCCCAACCAGATTCGAATCGGCAGCCAGATCCAGGCTGAGTGTGGATTATTCGAAAACCATGCAGTTATCTTTGGATCACGCAGTGTTCTTTTGGATTGTTTTTTTAACATCTTTCACTTCCTTTGTAAATATGACTATTTATGTCCTAATTATACAATTAAAACAGATTCTGCACAATATTACTTTTATAAATATTTTGGACTCTGTGAAAGGGGTACGCAGGGCTGGGGAGGCCGTTCTTTCAGATATAGTGATCGATTGAAGCATA